>JBAXPK010000013.1:0-58087 GCA_037132275.1 bacterium | reverse complement strand
TGCAGGGCAGGCCGGTGATTGCGTAGTTGCCATCCGGGCGGGGGAGAAGCCGGTACCCGAGTTGTTCGAGTACCGGCTTGAGATGGATCTGGCGAGCCTGTCGTATTTCAAGCCGGGACCATGTCATGATCTTTTCTCCAGTGCGGTTGCATCAGGACGCGGTTTACCTGATCAATGCCGATGACCTGCTTGCGGTCCCGGACAGCCTCGAGCATGGCGGAGATGCAGAGGTTGCGGGTATCCCCCCCCTGAAGAGAAACTGGTGCACTAGTTGCGAAACACAGATAACATTGAACATTATCGGCAACCAAAGATTCACTCATCGGCACCCCGGTTCAGCAGCCCGCCCCCCCGCACGGAGCCATCTGAATCGATTCAGATGCCAGAATCCGACGTTTCTGAGCCCGCCGGACAGGTAACTTCCGATCCGCCTCTAACCTGTTCGACACGGCCCGGATTCCTGCGGTGACGTCATAAAAAATCCCCATTGCGGTCGTAAGAAATTCACCTTGTTGCCGTAGCCGTCGTAGCGGAACGTGGCGGTCAGCAAGGTCCTGATGGGGCTGTTCCTCCTCGGCACGGCCGCCCTGATGGTCGTCCTACGGTGAGGGGCATAAACAGAAGATCATCTGTGTCCACTCTAGCGAAACCTCAACGCTAAACGCGTTTAGCAACAGTTATTCTCCGATGTACCCGGTTCGATAGGCACACTGCGGGCGGTTCGTCAGAATGAAACTCCTGGTCATATCCGGCGCCTGATTTGAAGGCCCCCTTGGACGAAAACAGTCTTTCCAACATCCATTCGACATCTTTGCGGGTGATTGGCTTGGGATTGGCCTTGGTTGAGCCTGAGGATAGCGTTTCCTGGATGATCAATTCTGCATCCCGTACTGGTTTGCCGATGAAGGGGGACTTCATAGCAAGGCGTGATATCAGACTCCGGATCGTTTCCAGAAGATCCCCGCCAATGGCTGAGCCGAGTTGCCCGTATTTGGCGCCGAAGGCTTCCCGGTTGAGTTCAACGGCGTGGGGCAGGCAGGCGGCACAGACGACTCCGTGGGGGAGGTGATAGAGTGAGCCGAGCGGATGGGCCATTCCATGTACGAGTCCGAGCCGCGAAAAGGAAAGGGCCACGCCGGCCAGATAACTTCCAATCAGGAGCGGTTCGGCATTCGGTGAGTCCGGCGTCTGATACACCGGTTCCAGGTGCCGGGCGATCAGGCCGGCAGCCTTGAGGGCGAGCGCATCGCTTAGCCAGGTGGCATTACGGCTCGTGAAGGCTTCAATGGCCTGGGTCAGGGCATCCATTCCTGAAGCCGCAATGACGGGCTGCGGGCAGGCGGCAAGCAGGGTCGAGTCCAAAATCACAACACGGGCCATCATGCCGGCGGCGCGAATGGATTTCTTGGTGCCGGTGAGTTCGTTTGTCAGTACTGAATTCAGGGTGGCTTCTGCCCCTGTTCCCGCCGTTGTGGGAACAGCGATGAATGCCAGCCCCCGCTCCGGAATGATGGCGCCATTGTGATAATGGGCAGGCGGGCAGGGGGCATGTGCAAGGACAGCGGCGGCTTTTGCCAGATCCATGATACTCCCGCCGCCGATACCGGCGATCCAGCAGGCATCATGACCACGGACGATCTGAATTAAATCTGAAACCTGTTTCAGGGTCGGTTCCCCGCCTTGGTGACGGACTGTCCGGATGGACATATCGGGTGATGCAGAAGCTAACAGGGCAGCCAACCGCCACTTTTGCTCAAGTGCAGCGCCGTGGAGTATGAGGCCGCGTGAGCCAAAGCGCCGGCATTCTTCGAACAAGGATGAGAGTTTGCCGCGTCCCGAAAGCGTTTTTTCAGGGAACACCAGAGTCTCGGGGATGATAGAAGGAAGGTCAGGCATAGCACATAATCACGGCGGTAATTTCAAGATCTGTTGTCCCGGTATTGGCAATGGAATGGGATTCGCCGTTTCCGGTCAGGATGGCATCTCCGGCTGAAACGATGGATTGGGTGTTCCCGTCATCCAATAAGCCAGTGCCACGAGTGATGATATACACCTCGTCCTCACCCTCATGTTGATGGGGGCCGATGCTGGCTCCTGGCGGAAGAACTAGATGTGCGCACAGCCTTGTGCTGGCCTTGATTTCCTCTTTCTTAAAAAAGTGACGCAAAGTGACTGTTCCCGTGCCTCCGCGCATGGTGGGACGGCTCTCGACTTCCCTATCAGCATATTTTCGAATCATGGTGATCTCCCTTTGGTGTGGAATCCTGCCATGTAAAAAGGCCTAGCGCAAGAATGCCATGATTGACGGAACATTTTTTTGTGCGAATGGGACAGTTTGTGCTTGCGCTGCAAGGGTTTATTGAGGAATATCGCCGGTTCTTAGTCGGTGGGGGGCGGGGTATTTCGGGGGTGTCTCCGGTTCCGCTTACCTGTGTAACTGAGGTAACAACAACATAACAATAAGTATGGCTAAAAAGCAAAAGAAGAGCGCTGTGCCGGCGGTTGTCGAAGACACCGAAAGGGCCCAGATGTCTCGGATGTACGAAGAAACCCTGAAAACCTTCTCTGAAGGATCGATCATTCCCGGCAAAGTCCTGGAAGTTCGCGGCGACGGGGTTCTTATAGACATTGGGTACAAATCAGAGGGAATGATTCACGCCAGTGAGTTCCCGGACATCTCCGCAGTCAAGCCCGGCGATGTGTTCAATGTCCTGCTCGAGGGCATTGAAGATGAAGAAGGTATGGTCATGCTCAGCAAGAGCAGGGCCGAGCAACAGGAACACTGGAACCAGGTCCTGGTAACCTACAAAGAAGGCAGTATTGTCAATGGGGACATCCGGAGTCGCGTGAAGGGCGGCTTTATCGTGGATGTCGGCGGCGTGGAATCGTTCCTGCCCGGATCCCAGGTTGACGTGACCCCGGTCCATGACCCGGATGCCCTCGTGGGTAAGACCCTCGAATTCAAGATTATCAAGATCAACGACGACCGCCGCAACATCGTGTTGTCGCGCCGCGAGTTGATGGAAGACCGTCGCCGCGACCGCAAACGCGAATTGCTGACCGAGATCAAGGTGGGCCAGGTTCGCACTGGGTTAGTCAAAAACATCACCGATTTCGGTGTGTTTGTGGATCTCGATGGAATGGATGGACTGCTGCATATCACCGATATGAGCTGGGGCCGCATCAACCACCCGACCGAGATGGTCAAGGTGGGCGACTCGCTCGAAATCGTCATTCTGGATGTCAATCTGGAAAAAGAACGCGTTTCGCTCGGCTTGAAGCAGCGCAGCACCAATCCTTGGGACAATATCCAGGCCAAGTATCCCGTGGGTAGTCGTCTGCGCGGTAAAGTAGTCAATCTGGTTCCTTATGGCGCGTTCGTCGAAATCGAACAGGGTGTCGAAGGGCTGGTTCATGTATCCGAGATTTCCTGGACAAAGCGTATCGCGCGGGCTTCCGATGTTCTTACTGTGGGACAGGAAGTGGACGTCGTCGTGCTCAATGTCAACAAGGATGAGCAGAAGATTGCGCTGGGTATCCGCCAGACCGAGGAAAATCCATGGGATGGCGTTCGTATGCGGTATCCGCTTGGCGCCCGTGTCAGTGGCAAGGTTCGCAACCTGACCTCTTACGGTGCCTTCGTGGAGTTGGAAGAGGGCATTGACGGCATGGTTCATGTGTCGGACATGTCTTGGACTCGCAAGATCAACCACCCCTCCGAACTCCTGAAGAAGGGCGAGGAAGTGGCGGCCGTGGTTCTGGAAGTCGATCCCGACAATCAGCGCATCAGCCTTGGCTTGAAACAGGCCCAGGAAGATCCGTGGTCGACAATCGCTTCCCGGATGAAGATCGGCCAGATGGTCAAGGGCAAGGTCACCAAGCTGGCTTCCTTTGGCGCCTTCGTGGAAATCGAGGAAGGCATTGACGGCCTCGTTCATATCTCACAGATCAGCGATGATCGCGTGGAAAAGGTGAAGGATGTGCTCAAGGTCGGACAGGAAGTCGAGGCCCGCATTGTCCGTATTGATCAGGTGGATCGCAAGATCGGTCTGAGCATCAAGGCGGCGAGCGTCGCGGACGAGGACTTTGTCGTTAAAGACGAGATGCTCGAAGGGCTGCGCCCGGGTGAGGATCTTGTCGATCTGGCCGGTGCCTTCGACGCCGCTTTCGGCGCCAGGGATGAGGAATGGCATCCGGGTGACAAATCCGGCGGCAAAGACAAGTAAAAGACCTGTCATAAGAAGCTGTGACGAGGCGCGCCGGACAACCAACGGGGCGCCTCGTTTTTTTAAGAAGTAAGGGACATGACTATGACTAATGCCATTGATGTCTTAAAGGGGCGGGGTTTGTTTGATGACATCACCAGCCCGGATATTCTGAAGCTGGTGGAATCGCCCACGGCCGTTTATGCCGGGTTTGATCCAACTTCAAGCAGCCTGCAGGTCGGGAATTTTGTCACAATCATGGGGTTGGCACACTTTCAACGTGCCGGGCACAAAGTTATTGCACTCGCCGGCGGCGCCACAGGCATGATCGGCGATCCCTCGGGCAAAGCGGCGGAACGGAAACTCCTGACGCCGGATGAAGTTCAACAAAACCTTGCGGGAGTCCGGGAAAACCTGTCCCGATTTCTAGATTTCGACTGCAAAACGGCGCCTGCGAAAATCGTGAACAACAACGACTGGATGCAACGGTTCTCGTATATCGATTTCCTGCGCGATGTGGGAAAGCACTTTCGCATGGGAGCGATGCTGGGCAAGGAGAGCGTCCGTGCCCGCATGGAAAGCGAATCGGGCATGAGTTATTGCGAGTTCAGTTATCAACTGATCCAAGCCTATGACTTTCTGCACTTGTGGGACACCGAGGCGTGCCGTATTCAGATTGGCGGATCAGATCAGTGGGGGAATATCACAGCCGGAACGGACTTGATCCGCAAGCTGCGCGGAGGCGAGGCTTTCGGAATGACCTTCCCGCTTATCTGTGACAGCAGTGGCCAGAAGTTTGGAAAATCGGCAGGCAATGCCATCTATCTGGATCATAACCGCACCTCCTTCTATGATTTCTACCAATTCTTCATTCGGACGGATGACGCCGACGTCATCCGGTTCCTTAAGATCTTCACCTTTCTGCCGCTCGACCAGATTGATGCCATTGCTCGGGAGATGGCCGGGGCGCCAGAGAAACGATTGGCCCAACGTACTCTGGCCGAGGAAATCACCCGCACCGTTCACGGGGCTGAGGGGCTTGCCATTGCGCAGCGCGCCAGCACCGTATTGTTCGGGGGCTCCATGGAGGGGCTCAAGGCGGATGACCTGATCAAGGTGTTCGCGAATGTACCGTCCCGCGAATTGGGGGCAGACGCAGTTCGCGATACCGGACTTCTGGATGTGGCTTTGGCCAGCGGCTTCTGTAAAAGCAAGGGCGAAGCCCGGCGACTGGTTGCCGATGGCGGTTTTTACGTCAATAATATCCGTATCACTGATGTCGCTGCAATAATCTCGGACGACATGCTGATTGAGGGCCGGGTTCTTGTCTTGCGGGCTGGCAAAAAGAATTATTGCCTTGTGAAAGTGGTGTAATGAGCCGCAACCACATTATTATTGCCGGCGCCCGTGAGCATAATTTGCAAAACATCACGGTGCGCATCCCGCGCGATGGATTCACGGTGATCACGGGGTTGAGCGGTTCAGGAAAATCTTCCCTGGCGTTCGATACCCTGTTCGCTGAAGGGCAGCGTCGCTACGTCGAAAGCCTGTCGGCTTATGTGCGACAGTTTTTGGATCAGATGCAAAAGCCAGATGTCGACTATGTCGAGGGCTTGTCCCCAGCCATTTCCATTGAACAGCGGACAGCTGGTTCGAACCCTCGCTCCATCGTTGCCACCACGACGGAGATCCATGATTATCTGCGCCTGCTTTTCGCGAATGTGGGACACCCCCATTGCCCGCATTGCGGGCGTCCGATTTCAGGCCAGACGGCTGAGGTCATTGTCAATCAGGTGCTGGCCTTTCCTGAGAAGACCAAGGTGGCCATTCTCGCTCCTCTATTGAGAAGCAAGAAAGGCCTTCACGAAGCTGTCTTTGAGAAAATCCAGAAACAGGGGTTTGTCCGGGTTCGGGTGGATGGCGACATGGTGGAACTCGACAAGTTGCCCAAATTGGATAAAAAGAAAGCGCATAATGTTGATGTGGTGGTGGATCGACTGGTCATTGGCGCCAAAATCCGGTCACGGCTGACCGATTCCGTCGAGTTGGCGCTTAGGGAGGGAGGAGGCTCATTGATTGCCCTCACCCAGTCCGGACAGGAGACTTCTTGGTCGGAACGGCTCTATTCAGAAAAACATGCCTGCGCCGATTGCGGGGTTAGTTTCGAAAGACTGACCGCCCGGCATTTTTCATTCAACAGTCCGTACGGGGCCTGCCCGGATTGTTCCGGGCTGGGATCCAAGCTAGTCTTTGACGAACACCTCGTGGTTCCTAATCAGGAACTTTCCCTCGAAGAAGGGGCAATTCCGGCGTGGCGGCGGGGTGGACGTCGTCTGCTGATTTACTACAAAGCCCAACTACGTGCGGTGGCCAAACAGTGCGAGTTCAGTCTTGATACTCCCTTCAAGAATCTACCGGAGGACACCCGTAAACTGCTTTTACATGGGTCTGGTGATAAAGACATGACCTTCGGCTACTGGCGCGGGGGTGCCTTCCGCCATTATGACAAACCTTTTGAAGGCGTGCTTCCTAACCTAGCCCGCCGTTATAAGGAAACAGACAGCGATTTCGTTAGGCAGCGACTTCGTGATTACATGAGCAAACAGGCATGTCCCACGTGCGGTGGGGCACGGTTGCGCCCTGAGGTGCTGGCCTGCACCGTCACCGGAAAATCGATTGTGGATCTGACCCGGCTCTCGGTCCGCACCGCGCTCGATTTTTTTAAAGCGATTAACTTGTCCGATCAAGAAAAGAAAATAACCGGCGATGTGATCAAGGAAATACAAGAACGACTCCAGTTTCTGGCGGATGTCGGGTTAGATTATCTGACGTTGGACCGCGAAAGCGGGTCGCTTTCAGGCGGTGAGGCGCAGCGCATCCGGCTGGCAACGCAAATCGGCTCCCGTCTGGTGGGGGTGCTCTATGTGCTGGATGAACCCAGCATCGGGCTGCATTACCGGGACAATGAACGCTTGATTAACACCTTGAAACAACTGCGCGATATGGGGAACACCGTGGTCGTGGTCGAACATGACGAGGAAACCATCCGGTCGGCGGATTATGTCATCGACCTTGGGCCGGGGGCGGGGCGCCATGGGGGGCAGGTGATTCATCAGGGGGCTGTGGCGGAATTGCTGACAAATCCCCGGTCATTGACTGCCCGCTATATGAATGGCGAGTTAACCATTGCTGTTCCGGCTAAACGGACTCAGCCGGGAGACCACTGGTTGCAGGTCATGGGATGTACGGAAAATAACCTAAAGAATCTGAATGTCCGGATTCCGCTCGGGTTATTCGTCTGTATCACCGGGGTTTCCGGCAGTGGGAAAAGCACTCTGGTGGATGACATCCTGCGCCGCGCCTTGTTCCGGAAATTCTATGGTTCAAAAGACATCCCCGGGGCGCACCGTCGGCTGCTTGGGGCTGAAAAACTTGACAAGGTGATTGTCATTGACCAGTCCCCGATCGGGCGGACACCGCGAAGCAATCCTTCGACCTATACGGGGGCGTTCGGGGCGATTCGAGATATCTTTGCCGCCCTTCCGATGTCACGGGTGCGAGGTTATGGCCCCGGCCGGTTCAGCTTCAATGTCAAGGGCGGTCGTTGTGAAACCTGTAAGGGAGACGGGATCATACGACTTGAAATGCATTTCCTCCCGGATGTGTACGTCCCCTGCGAACAGTGCCGGGGGCTCCGCTACAATACAGAGACGCTTGAGGTTCATTATAACGGAAAAAGCATTGCCGATGTGCTGGCATTGACCATTGATGAGGCGCTTGAGTTTTTTAAAAATATTCCGACCATTGAACGGAAAGTCCGGACGATGTCCGAGGTGGGGTTGGGCTATATCCAGTTGGGCCAGTCGGCGACAACCCTTTCCGGTGGGGAGGCGCAGCGTATGAAGCTGGCGGCGGAACTGAGCCGGAAGGCCACAGGGAAGACCCTCTATCTGCTTGATGAACCCACCACGGGGCTGCATTTTGCGGATATCGAGCGACTGTTGCATGTGTTGGAGCGGTTACGCGTCGCAGGCAACACCGTGCTGGTGATCGAACATAATCTCGACGTGATAAAACGGAGCGATTACATTATCGATTTGGGGCCTGAAGGGGGAGAGGGCGGAGGCCGTATTGTGGCTGAGGGCACCCCGGAAGAGGTTGCCCGGTGCGAGGCATCGTATACGGGGCAAGTTTTGCTGAAATATCTGAAATGAAAAAGAGTTGCGTCTATAGAGGAATGAGCGTGGCCCTTAGCCTGGCGGCTGGCCTATCGCTTTGGGCAGGAGGACTTTTCGGCGCGTCCCGCTCTCCATCCCCGGCAAATCAACCTCCGCTTCCTACCGCCTTGATAACGTCTCAGGCGGCACTGGAAGATGGTCTCTTCGAATTGGCCCAAAAGCAGGCGGAAGAGGCGCTGGCGACAAAAAGCCTGCCGCCCCTCACGCGCGGGGATGCCACCGTTGTTTTGGCCAGGGCCTTGTACGGCCAACGGCGATTTAAAGAGATGTTGGCGAGCCTGGACGCAGTGAGGGGGGCATTACCGACGACCGAGGCAGGCGCGTTGGTTTACTGGCACGCGGCGGCACAGTATGAATCGGGGAACAACCGCATCGCCCTTGAAGAACTTCGCGGATTCGACGCGCGGTTTTCCGGTAGCCCTCTCAGGCCGAGGGCATCGCGCCTTGAGGCGTGGTGCAATCTGAAGGAAGGCCGGCAGGCGGAAGCCCTGGCTGTGTTTGAACGGTTTGACCGTCTCTATGGGACCACCGATGAAGGGGCCGCCAATCTATTGGATTGGGGACAGGCTTTGCTGGCCTCTGGGAATAGTCTGGCGTCACGGGGTGTTTTGGAGCGGCTGTCAACGCGTTCCCCCTTTCTTGGTGCTGTACAGGACGGCAAATTGTGGCTAGCAAAGGCCATGGTTGCGGAGGGCAAGTGGGAGTCCGCTTGGAATACTCTCACGCTTGTGGCGAATGATCCCGGCGTCAGGGTTGATCGGCGGGCTCTGGCTTGGATGACCCTTAGTGAAGTCAATGCCGCCCAGAGTAATCTGGAGGCAGCGGTCACAGCCGCTTCCAAGGGAGTGGATTTGGCGCCCACTGTCGCGATTAAAAATCGGGGGCGCGCCCTCTGGGGGCGATGGTTGTTGAAACAGGGCAAAATCACTGAAGGCGCCGAATTGTTGCGTCCGGTGATCGCCCAGATGACCGCTGACCCGATTTCGGGGGAATTGCAGCTCGAACTAGCCGCCGGGTATCATGCCTTGAAGCAATTCGAAAAAGCGGCACAGGAATATCAGTATTATCTGGAGACGTTTACCGACCCGGGAGGCCGACTCACCGCGTTCAAGGGGCGTGGACTGGCCCTTTGGGAACTGCAACGATACGCTGAGGCCTCGTCTCTCTTTGAAAAGGCGGCCGGAATGGTGACCAACGCCGTGGTGCGTGAACCCCTGTTGGTTAAAGCAGCAGACGCCTTGTTCGCTAATGCGCAATATAAATTGTCGGCGGTGGCTTACGAGAGAATCCTCAATGATTATCCTGAGACCGCATTGACCCCACAAGTTATGTATCAGTCCGGGGAAAGCCTGGCGAGGCAGGGTCTTCGCCGGGAGTCCGAAAGCCGGTTTCGCGAACTGGTTCGTCAGTCTCCCTCCAATCCTCTGGCTGAACGGGCATTGATGCGCATTGCAGAAATTAAGGAAGAGGAGGGGCCGGCCTTTATTCGTGACGCGTCCGTGGCCTATGCGGAAGTCATGACGGTCTATCCGACGGGCGCCCTTTATGCCGAGGCGTTGCATCGACATGGGTTGGCCGCCTACCAAATGGGTGAAATTGACGTGGCGCTCAATGATTTTTCACGGGTTGTCTCCGAGTTCTCGGGGAGCCGGGTGGCGCCGCAAGCCTATTTCATGCGTGGTTGGGCGCTTTATATGAGAGGCCAGGAGGAGGAATCCCTCAAAGTTTGCAAGGCGTTTGTGGAACGTTATCCCGAGACTGAATGGACGCCGGGTGTAATGTTCTGGATAGGGGAATATGCATTCAATCATGGTCATTATGCCGACGCGGAAACCCAGTTCATCAAACTGGCCGACAAGTTCCCTGCGGATCCGCTGGCCGACCAGGCTCTGATCAAAGCTGGGCGAGCGGCCATGATGCAGAAAGAGTATCTGCGGGCGGTTGAGTTATTCACGCGAATGTCACGCACCTATCCGGCGAGTCAGCATCTCGATGAGATCCGTTTCCAGCAGGGGGATGCCTTGTGTGAACTGGGTGAGTTCTCGCGGGCCATCCTGATGTTCGATGAGTTGATCTCAAAATTCCCGAACTCCCCCCTGGTCAGCGCTGCCTGGGGACGTCGCGGAGACTGTCATTTCACCCTCGGGAAGACAGACCCAAAGCGCTATGGAGAAGCGATCGCCTCCTACCGGTCAGTGGCGCGAAGTCCCGGCACGACGTTTGATCTTGAACTTCAGGCGGAATACAAGATCGGGCGATGTTATGATAAGATGGAAAAAAGAGTCGAGGCATTTGAGCAGTACTACACACGCGTGGTCTGCCGGTATCTTGCGGACAGGCAGACGGATAGCGCTGCGGCGGTCTGGTTTACCAAAGCGGCCTTTTCCGCCGCAGATATCCTGGAACTAGACAAGAATTGGAAGCGGGCCATTAAGGTGCTTGAACGCGTTGAGGGCGCACAGGTGCCGGCTAGCGGCGACGCGAGGAAGCGTATCGATCAAATCCGAACGGAACACTGGATCTGGTAAGGAGTAAGTTATGTTTGAATTATTGAGAGAGGGCGGGTTGGTCGCATGGCTTATTTTTGCTTTTGGGGTTTGCGCTTTCCTGCTTTTTCTTGAGCGCCTGTTGAGTTTGCATCGGGCCCGCATCAAGTCAGAGGATTTTATTGCCGGAATTGGCAACAACCTCAGGCGCGGAAATGTAAACGAAGCCCTCGCCCTTTGTGAGGACACACCGGGACCTGTGGCGGTTATTGTGAAGGCGGCGATTTTTAACCGGAACGCTGATAAGGAATCCATTCGAACCGCGATGGAAAACGCCGGCCGCACGGAAATATCGAGGATGGAACGACGGCTGGCCATTTTCGCAACAATCGCTCAGGTGACGCCCATTTTCGGCCTCCTGGGAACCGTTCTGGGCATGATTAAGGCCCTCCAGGCGATGAAGGCAGCCGCTCCTCTGGTTCAGCCTTTGGATGTCATGGGGGGGCTGATGCAGGCGCTTGTGACGACCGCCGTCGGTCTGGCGGTGGCGGCGCCATGCTATGTGGCCTTCAATTTCCTCACAGGCAAAGTGGAAAAGATCGTCATCGATATGGAGCGTTCCGCCTCGGATATGATTGCCTTTCTGTCTGGTATTCCCATTGTACGCGATGAATCAGTCGTGGAGAAAGACGTATGATTAAGAGGGAGGACTCTTCCCCAATGGGGTGGACAGTACATGGTTTCCGTCATTACCGGCCCCAAAACCAACTCAACAAGGGGCTGGTCGCCACGGCTCCCTGGATAAGTGTTACACTATTGATTGTGATGTACCTGTATCTGCTGGCCCCGAATGTGTTACAACCGGGTGTGGCAGTCCAACTCCCCGAGGCCCCCTTTACCGACGGGCGGCATTACGGGCATAATATTGCCGTGCTTTCCCTGCCCATGGCAGGCCGAACGGATCGTGACGAAATATTTTTTTTCGATGACCAGCGTTTTTTGGGGCGTGACCCGGAAGAGATGAATTCCTTGCGTTCGACATTGATGACGGCCTGGACCCAGAAACCTAATCTACCCCTCGTGATTGAGGCCGACCGAATGGTGCGGCATGAGACAATTGTGACTCTGTTTGACATGGCATCGGAAGCGGGATTCCGGGAAGTGAATCTGGCGACTCGGCCATCACCAAGATGACGAATATGACAAATCAGTACGTCATACCACTTTCCTGGAGAAACGCGACGCTGGTCGTCGGCGGCGGGGCTTTGCTTTGGATCCTGCCATGGCTCGCATGGCCTCTGGGCAACCCCGTGGCCCAAAAGGGAGGCAAACGGACGACTCCAGTATTCAGGTATGTCCGGACCGCACAAGGATTGGATGGATCAGCATGGTCTCCCGTTTTGATGCCTTTTCCGACCCCATATGGATTTAGTAAAAAAGCAACGATGAAGGAGTTGCCTAATAAAAGTGTGGTTTCCGTTCTAAAACCAAAGGTTTCGGAACCGGTCTATTTGAGCATGGAGTCAGATGTGTCTCTTCCATCGCAATTTCGAGGCGGGGCTTCCTTGAGAGCCACAGAGTTTGATCCAGAGGCAACGACAAAATCGATATTCCCGAAAGTGGTGCCAAGCGCCACGGCGTCACTTCGGTTTGAAGCTCAGGAGTCGTTGACTACCCGTCAATTTGAGGCTCCCGCTGTGCATTCACTTATTTTTTCAGGAATGGATGACCAGGTGGTTTCGGTGATGGCCTCCGTTGAGATTGACCGGTTGGGTAGGGTTCAGCATGTATTTTTGGATCAACCATCCGGACTTCCAACCGTGGATTCTGCCATCGTTCGCGGATTACGGGCTGGCAAGGGACAGCCGGGATCGACGAACGCCTGGGGATGGGTGAAACTTTATTACTGGAAGAACAGTCCAGAACAGAAGGAGTAGGGTATGGAGATCAAAATCGCAAAATGGGCAGCAGATAAACCATCGAGTCTGGTGTCCTCGTTCCTTAAACGACCGGCCTTCGATCCTGTCGCCGAGACGGCTGCCCGGGAAACACTTGACGACATTCGCCTGAACGGGGATGCGGCGGTGCTTAAGGCCATCAAGGATTTTGATGGCGTGTCATTAAAACCCGGAAACCTTCGCGTCAGCATGGCGGAACTCGCTGAAGCCCGCGAGACCGTTGACTCGCAATTTAGGATAGCAGCCCGTGAAACCTATAAGCGGGTGACAACGTTCTCGCGCGCCGGGATGAAGAAAGACTGGAAGATCTTCAGCCCAAAGGGAGGGGAACTGGGAGAACAGTTTGTTCCGCTTGACCGGGTGGGAGTCTATATCCCGGGCGGGCAGGCGCCCTTGGTTTCGACAGTCTTCATGACTGTTACGCTGGCTCGGGTTGCCGGCGTCCAGGAGATTGTGGTGTGTACACCATCCGATTCCACTGGACGGGTCAACCCGTATATTCTTTTCGCGCTAGAAATGGCGGGCGCCACGGAGATCTATCGTGTCGGTGGTATTCAGGCCATTGGCCTGATGGCCTATGGCACTAAGACGGTTCCCCGGGTGCAGAAGATTGTTGGGCCCGGCGGCGCCTATGTTACGGCAGCCAAAAAACTGGTATATGGCGAGGTTGCGCTGGATCTGGTGGCCGGACCAAGCGAAATCGCCATTCTGGCTGATGACACCGCTCATCCGGAATGTGTTGCGGCTGACCTTCTTTCTCAGGCTGAACATGGAACCGGACAGGAAAAAGCCATTTTGGTTACCACCTCAAATTCGTTGGCCACAAAAGTAGCGAATCAACTCGTGGCTCAGGTGGAAACGTTAACCCGGAAAAGCGCGATTCATAAGGTGCTTGAAAAAGGCACGCTAATTGTGGTGGTAAATACCCTGGATGAAGGCATGGAACTGTGCAACCAGTTTGCGCCCGAACATCTGGAGATTATGGTGAGGGAACCCCGGAGCTGGCTACGGAAAGTGCGCGCCGCGGGCGCGGTGTTCTTCGGCATGTGGACCCCGGAATCCGTTGGTGACTTTGTGGCCGGTCCCAGCCATGTGTTGCCCACGGGGGGAACCGCCACCATGTTCTCGGGATTGACCGTGGATGATTTCCGCCGGCGAACGAGCTTTATGGCATTCACCCGCGCGGATTTGCAGGAAACGCTCCCGGTGATCGAGGCGTTTGGGCGGGTGGAAGGACTGGATGCCCACGCCCGGGCCGCCCGCGTGAGGTTTGAGGTCTAATGATAAGTTCATTCATCAGGAAGTCGGTTGAGGCGTTGGAAGCCTATACCCCTGGCGAGCAGCCGAAGCAACCGGGGCTCATCAAGTTGAATACGAACGAAAATCCATATCCTCCCTCACCGCGCGTGGCCGAGGCGCTGGCCGCAATTCCACTTGAAATGCTACGGTTATATCCCGATCCGGTCAGTTCCGGGTTACGGCAGGTAATTGCCGATTTGCATGGGGTGGGGGTCGATCAGGTTTTTGTCGGGAACGGGTCGGATGAAATTCTGGCGCTTTGCACCCGGGCCTTTGTGGAGGATGACGGCGCCATCGGGTATTTTACCCCGTCTTACTCGCTCTATCCCGTCCTGACCGCCATCAGGAATGTCGCCGGGGCAGCCTGTGAGTTGACGGAGGCATTTGAGTGGCCGGCCCAAAATCCTGCCCCCGCCTCCTTGTTTTTCCTGGCCAATCCGAACGCTCCAACCAGCATGTTGTTTGAGCCCTCAAAGGTGCGGAGCTTTTGCATGACGTTTCCAGGTGTCGTGTTGGTGGACGAGGCGTATGTGGATTTTGCCCGTGCCGATTGCATGGAGGTGGCGAAGTCGTTGCACAATGTGCTGGTGATGCGGACGCTCTCAAAATCATATTCACTTGCCGGCATCCGCTGTGGGTATGTGGTGGGGGCGGTGGAACTGATATCGGCACTGTTTAAGATCAAGGATTCCTACAATCTTGACCGGCTGACCCAGGCGGCGGCCACGGCGGCGCTATCCGACCAGGCCCACATGCGGGCCAATGCCGCGAGGATCATTGCCACACGACAGCGACTCGCCGAAAAAATGAAACAACTCGGTTTTGCCGTATGTTCGTCAGACGCTAATTTTCTCTGGGTCAGGCATGAGCAACCCGCCAAGGCCATCTTTGAATCATTGAAAGCTATGGGAATCTTGATTCGTTATTTCCCAGGGCCCAAGACGGGTGATTACCTGCGCGTCACCATTGGAAACGATAAGGATGTTGACAGTTTGGTGGTCTCCTTAGAAGCCATCTTCCAGCGTGTCACGACGCGAAGGCCGGCATCCTCAAATTGAAGATTGAGATTCAAGGTGTCGAGGCCGGCAAGAACCCCGAAGGGACGATCCCCGGCTTTGTATTCCGGCTGAACGGGATGACTGGCATCGCCATACGTCGTGCTCCAGATTCGTCCATTCTCCCACTCCCACTGGCCCTTGCCGGGATGCTCCGGCGCAAAACCGAACAAGGCACGGCTTTGGCTGATGGCGCCCTCCACTGAGTCCGCTCCGCACATCAGCAAGGGATAGAGGTAACGTGCGCCCTGTACCGCCGCCGCCCGTTCCTGTTCGCAGGCGGCGGTATATAGGCCCGGCATTTGCAGGATCCCGGATTCGGGGTGAATGTCCAATGCCATGGCGTTTAACTCAGCCTTCCGGGTAGGACCGAAGGCGGGTTTTTGCGACCAGGGCAGATTGCTGAGGATTAGGTAGTCGCCCTGGATTTCCACACCGAACCGAATGTTGACAATATTCTCAATGGAAATGGCGCAAATCCATGAATCGCGACCTTCCAATTTATAAAAGCTGACCTTAGGCGACCAGCCTTCCCGCCGGTTTTCGCTTGAACTTGAGGCGGCAAGCATCATGCGGCGCACGGCGGCGGGGTCCTGGAGTTCCACGATCAGTTGACAGGGACGGGTGAGGATGGAGGCAATGGCGGGAATAAAAAGCATTTCCTGGCGCCCGGCGCCCAGCGTCTGGGCGCCGAATATGCCCAGCGTGTCTCCGGCCCCGAAAGTGATGATGGGGTCGGCATCATGAATCGCCAAATGAACCCCCGGCCCAATCTTGTCGAAGGCCATCGGGTCAAGCGTGGTGTAGCGTCGCAGCAGATCCGAGAACATCTCGCGTGTAACCTTGGTCCACGAGTCTTCCGAGAGATTGAGGGAGAGCAGCATCAGCGGTTTCGGCGTCAGATTGGGTAGACGCAACGGTGTGCCGTCCTCCTTGTGACGCATGACCTCCTTGAGGCCGTTATAGATGCTATTGTCAATCAGCGGGAGAATGAAGGTTGTGAGTTGCAGTTCGCCCTCCGGCCCGTCATCCAACCGGAAGGCGATCGGGTCGAAATACTGGCGCCAGAACCGCGAGTAGTTGTCCACGTACGCCTTGTAGGCGGCGACTTCGTCGGGCGTAACCGTTGTCACGGGGTTTTCGAAGAGCGTTTTCATTCGGGCCGGCGAACCGTACTGCGGGCAGGACGCGGACAGATTCTGGTCCAGCGTGCTGCCACGAGCGGAGGATGGTTCCGCGGCCAGATAGCCCTTGGTCACTAGTGTCGGGACATCCGGGCGGCCTGCCTGACCGTCCAGCCGATAGAGCAGGGCGGCGGCCGTCAGGCTTTCCATCTCGCCTTTGGCAACCAGCCGCCGGAGTTGGCCAATCTTGACCTCGGGTCCGACTAACCGCCGTATGAAGGGGTCGGAAAGATAGACGTAGCAACGGGTTTCGGCGCGCACAGGCGTTTGGGAAAGCATATAGCGAAATTCCGCGCTCTGCCCCAGACTGCCGGCTCCTTTCGCCTTTCGCAACGCCAGGATCCGCCTGGCTTCGCTAGGGGAGGTGCTGATGATGAGCAGGTCTTTGTCCAGTACCCAGAAGGATGAACCTGCCTTGCCGGTTTTTTCCTGCACCGTATCGGTCAGACTTGCCAGGCCAAGCATGCCCAGTGCGGGCATGAGCAACCGTGCCTTTGGAATATGGGCCAACACCGTGACTTCGGTGCCATCAATGAAAAACAAATCGGGGAAAAGAACGGCCATTTCCGTGACCGCGCCGGATTTTATCAACAAGTCTCTCATCCACTGCTCCGAGAGCGCAAGTCGTTCGACATAACGCTGTTTGAGATCATAGGCCGCGGGGTTGGCGCTGGCCAGGGAACCGCCCTGGAAAACAAAATCGGCCCCGCCGTTCAGTAGCGGCAAAAGCGTTTCGGGTTTGGGGAAGTAGACAAAGGCGCGATCCGCCGGTACGCTGTCCGCCATAGCGAGGGCGCCAGGTTGGACGCCTTTAAGCATCTCGTCGAAAGGATGCGATTTAACGACGACGCCGGTAAGTGTTTCGATGGCAACCTGGGATTCCACTTTCGAGGCACTGGTGGGCCTGAGCGGCCGAATCTGGAGGGTTTCCCGCACCGCCGCCCGGCCACCTAGAACGCTGAACGCGTCGGCATTTTCCACCGGTCCCCGCGGCTGGTCTTGATTGAGCCCCACCGACCCCGCGCCGTAGAGGGATTCGCCTCGTGACAACCAGTAATTGAGAATGGGCGCATCGCCATTCCCGCCACACATCTTCCAGTATCTAGAGCGGGCCATAGCCCAATTATAAGTCACGTTGTGATCGCCTTCCGCCGCCGTTCCGTACGCCCATTCGCAGACCCGTTGCTCGCCGCTAGTGCGGTTCGTGAGGGTTAGTCGCACTGGAATTGTTCTCGCATTCGGATTGACGAGTGCGGAAACGACGTAGCCCCAGGTACTGGGCGCCGGTTTTGGTTCCGTGGATTCAGGCGCCCGTTGCGGCACGATGGTGACGCCATACTTTGCGCACAACGCCTTGTCGATGATTACGCGCTCGGACTGGCCGTCGTTGAAAAGGACCCAGTGCTTGCCATCGGCCACAAGGGGGTGCAGTTGCAGGGCGAGCACAAGGCGTTCCGGTTGTGAAGTTCCCCCCTGTTGAATCGGCACAGCCGGGATGAGGAAGTAATTCGTTGTTGCTTGTGAGAAGTTCTGGGTGATATGTCGCGAGGTGTTGGTTCGAATATTCTCCCATGAGTCCGGGCCAACGTTATGATTGGTTCTTGCGTACTCGCCACACGCCCAGTAGAGGTTCCAAAGAGGGTAACGTTCCTGTTCGATTTGTGTTTGCAGGTCGGCTTTACGCGCGCGATCACCTCTCGAAAGTTCACGGGCAGCAGGCGAGAGCTCCAGTTGAATCTGAGAGAGCCCGGAATCCTTGCCGAGTTCAGCGACAGACCATATTCCGCCGGCGGGCAGTTCCACTGTGCCAGCCACCACCGTAAGGCCAGGTTTTGGCTCCGTAAATCTCCGCGTATCCTTAACGGCCATATCAGCCAGCGCCGTGTAACCAAGCAGAATGACCACGACCGAAACGATGACGAGTTTATTCACGCATCCTCCTCTATTTCAATTTAATCTCAAACTCATCGCCATTGGATTTCAAAATCACGCTTTGGGGCAGGATTTTGACCACCTGGTACTGACCGACAGTTTCGCCTTCTTTCAAGCTAAAGCCATTGATGATGGCCACCGGATTTCGTTCAGAATAGAATGTGCCGTTGAGCGTCGGGAGATCAGTCGGCTGCGGCTTGACGCGTGCCGGCTGGGGCACGGGAGCGACCACCTCGGAAACGATGGTTGTGACAGGCGCGACATCGACCTTTGGCGGCGGTGAAGGGGGTGGGGCGACTGCCTTAGGCGTGACGACGGGTTGGACGTCCGGATGAGACGCAAGGGTTTGTGTTTCCCGATTTTTTGATACTGCCGACAAAAGCATGACGCAAAAAATGGCGGCCAGCATGAAAGCCACGACAACGCTCACTACCAAGGTGTGATTTGTTTTTTTCGCAACCACAGGTTTGTCGTCTTCGTCCGGCGCCTTCGACCAATTCCGCCCGTGAGGAATCCCCGAGTCCGGCATATCGGCCATTCGTTGTATCTGTGCTTTTTTTAACGCGTTACTGATGGTGCTCATGGTGATTTCCGCACATCAGGCGAGGTCTTCGCCTGAAAGCTCCTGTATGCATTGCTGAATGTGATCATGATCCATGATGAACAATTCCTTCACAAATCCCAGAAGCAGCGCCTTGTCGGCCAGGATATTGATCAGTCGCGGGATACCGCCGGTGTGGGTGTGGATGGCGTTTATCGCACTGTCATCAAAAACGATGTTGTCCCCAGCGCCTGCCACTTTTAGTCGGTGCTGGATATAACCTGCAACCTCTGGCTTACTCAGCGCCCGGATGTGAAACCGGACGGCAATGCGCTGCTTAAGCTGCACCAGCTCGGGCGAGTTCAGCTTATCCTTGAGTTGAGGCTGTCCAAACAGAATGATTTGGAGAAGTTTTTCCTTCTCGGTTTCAAGATTAGAGAGCATCCGTACCGTTTCCAGGGCTGAGGCACGCATGTTCTGGGCCTCATCGATAATCAGAACGGCGTTGTTCCCCTCGGAAAGCTGCTCCAGTAGAAACCGGTTCAACTTCTTGATGAGCGCGCCTTTTGTTCGTTTTCCGGTGGTAATGCCGAAATCATCGACAATAGCTTCCAATAGTTGTGTTTCAGGGAGGATGGGATTGAGAATCAGCGCCACTTTTACCCTGGCGTCGAGACGGTTGATAAGAGCCCGGCAAAGGGTCGTCTTTCCGGCGCCAATCTCACCCGTGATGGCGAGAAATCCTTTTCTCTGCGCAATGCCGTAGGCCAAATGATCCAGGGCCTCCGTATGCGTGGGGCTTAAAAAGAGAAAGCCCGGATCGCTTGTGACATTGAAAGGATTCTCTTTCAGACTGTAGAAGGCGCGATACATGATGTGTTCCTGTTACAGGAAATTCGATACGGATATTCACATACGAGCCTAATCAGCGTCAACGCTGAACTCAATGGGGCTTTTTCCCGGCTTGCAGTCGACGTGTGATTAGATGAGTATGGTCAGCATTATTGTTGAATGAATGCTTGGGAGTATGAATTATGAGACGTATATTTAAACTTGTTTTGATCGCCGTAGTTTTGGCGGGGTTTGGGTTACAGAGTGCCATGGCTGCACCGGCAACTCCTGCCACGCCACAGGCCGGTGAATGGCTTAAAAAGGCTTATTTATCGGTTGTAGATGCTGAATTGGCGCGGGCCGACCACCATGAGGCCGATGCGGCCAGGGCGTACCGGACGGCGCTCGGGTTCTATGGCCGACTTCAGGCTGAATATCCGGACTGGCAGACGGCGATTGTCAACTACCGCGTTGCTGAATGCCAGAATGCGCTGGCGACGGTGGAGATGCCCGAGGTCGCTGATGTGTCTACCCGCACCAATGCCCCAGGCGAAGCCTCATCCAACACCATGGCCCGGATGGAGTCCCTTCTAGGTGAACTGAGTGAAGTCAAGGGAATCCTGGCCCTTGATCGGAATACCGGCGATGAATCCACCACGAAGTCCCTAGATAAAGCCTTGGCACGGCTCAGGGGTGAACTGGGCGATGCCGTGAAAGCCAATCAGCTTTTACAGCGCAAGATTGCAAAATTGGAAGCCAAGTTGAACCGGGCGGGTCTCGGAGGAAGCATGGGGACCAACACCCCGTACAAGGCGGTGGCTGCCGCCGTGAAGACGGAGGCTAGGCAGATGATGCAGGCCAACAATATGCCGGGATCCATCACTTTGCTGATGGAGGCAGTTGAGTTAATGCCCACGGAAACCGATCTGTTTATCCAACTGGCCGTGGCATTTTGCCGGAATGGTAAATTTCCAGAGGCGGTGAACATGCTGAAGCCGTTTGACGTTAGAAACCCGCAAAACGCAGACGCCCTCCTGACACTGGGCGCCGCCTACATGGGTCTCGGGAAAATCGGGGAGGCGCGAGTGGCAACCGAAAAGGCGCTGGACATCAATCCGGATTCTGCTGAGGCTCACTATAACATGGCTCAGATTCTGGTGACTCTCACGCCCGTTGATGTTTCCGGCGCCCAACAGCACTACCTTCAGGCTACGAAACTTGGATTACCATCGGATCCTGACTTCGAGAACACCTTGAGAACGGCTTTGATTATTACACGCCTGAAAAAGCATCCCGGGGACACCAGCCATCAAACGCTGCGGCAGAGGATTAATGCGTCACAGGCTCCTGTGACAAAACCCGGTACTCCTTGAGTTTCCGCTGGAGTGTCCGGCGGCTGATGCCGAGTTGTTTGGCGGCATGGATTCGGATTCCCCTGTTATTCTTGAGCGCCTCAAAAATCATGAGGCGTTCGCCGTCGGCGATGGAAGCCGGCCCCGTATGCCGAAGTTCCCCGTTTACCCTGGCCGCCGAATGCGGGGCTTCGCTGTGGCCTACCGGTCTGATGGCGTTGGGGAGATCGCGCACAGACAGGCGTGGAGATCGCGACAGTACGACCATACGTTCAATGACATTTCGCAATTCGCGGACATTACCAGGCCAGGAATAGGTGGAAAGCATTCCCAAGGCATCCGGGGTGATACCCTCAATATGCTTATTGTTGCGGGTATTAAATTCCTGCAGGAAATGATTGCAGAGCAGGGGGATATCGTCGGCACGTTGTCGCAGGGGAGGTAGGGTAATAGATACAACATCCAACCGAAAAAAGAGATCGTTCCTGAATGTTCCCGCCTTGACCATGGCGCCGAGATCTGCGTTAGTGGCGGCGATCAGGCGAATATCCACGTCGAGGGTCTGATGGCCCCCGACACGTTCAAACTGTCGTTCTTCGAGAACGCGTAACAGTTTGACCTGAATGGAAGGATGAATTTCGGATATTTCGTCAAGAAACAAGGTGCCGCTGTCAGCCATTTCGAACCGGCCGCGCCGTCGCTCCGCAGCGCCGGTAAAAGCGCCTTTTTCGTGTCCGAACAACTCGCTTTCCAAAAGGGTGGGGGTCAATGCCGCGCAGTGTACGGCGACGAAAGGGCCTTTTGCGCGCGTACTTAACTGATGGACGGCATGGGCCACCAGTTCCTTGCCAGTGCCGCTTTCGCCCTGGATGAGCAGCGTGGCCTGGGAGGGCGCCGCCTGTTTGATGATGTCAAAAACCTCCTGTATAGCATCAGACTGGCCTATAAGGCTTTCAAGACCGAACCGGCTGTCAAGCTGGGCTCGCAACGTTATGTTTTCACTTTCCACTTCTTTGGATCGCAAGGCTCGCTTGAGAAGCATGTCGAGATGGTCAAGATTAACCGGCTTCATTTGGAAGTCATAGGCCCCCCGTTTCATGGCCTCGACGGCCATTTCCACATTGCCATAGGCAGTCAACATGATGACAACCGGAGGGTTGCTGCGGGTCGAGAGGCGCTGCAAAAGCGCCATGCCGTCCATGCCTGACATGCGGATATCACTTAGAACAATGTCTACGGATCGTTCATCCATGAGCAGAAGCGCTTTTTCTGCGCTGTCGGCCATGACTACCTCGTATTGGCCCTGAAGCGCGCGTTTCAGGCCTTCGCGTGTGTTTTTGTCGTCGTCAACAATGAGGATGGTTCGGTTAGAGCTCATGGAGACTCCTCGGTGTCGAACTTGGTGCGGGCATGCGGCTTGAGGAGACGGACACGGCGTTCATCGAGCGGCAGAAACATGGTAAATGTGGTTCCCACTCCGGGCTCGCTATGAACGTCCATGCGCCCCCCATGATCCTGGATGATGCGTTGAACGATCATCAGACCAATGCCGGAACCTTCCGATTTCGTGGTATAATACGGCTCAAAAATGTGGCCAATATCTTCAGGGGAAATGCCTGATCCGTTATCACGGAATGCTACCGCAAGAAAGCGGTCTGACGCGGCAGCCGTGATTCTAAGCAATCCCCCTTCGGGCATGGCCTGCAAAGCGTTCTTAATGATATTGAAAAAGGCTTGCTTGATCTGGTCCTTGTCCAGCCGGATGGCGGGCAGATCGGATGGACATTGCAGTTCAACGTGGGCACCCCGGTTTTCGATTTCCTGTTTCAGAAGCGCGAGCGTATCCCTGATGATGGTCACTACCTGATTTTTCGCCAGATTGGGTTTCGATGGCCGGATAGCCTTTAGAAACTGTGTGATAATCAGGTCTAACCGCGTTACTTCAGTACGGGCGACATTGACTAGATCAAGCAGGGCGGACTGATTGTGGTGATGGTTTTTCTTCAGTTCGCGGTCAAGCAGTTGTAGATGGATATTCAAGGCGTTTAGTGGATTGCCGATTTCATGGGCCACTCCGGCGGCGAGCAGGCGGACAGCGTCCAGTCGTTCTGATTCGACCAAAGAGGCGGCTTGGGCACGGTCATGGGTTACATCGCGAAGAATGATGACGGCGCCTTTTTCCGTGCTCTCGACAGCCGAGAGGGGAACAATATAGAAGTTCAGGATGCGTGGTTCGGGATAACGGACTTCAATCTGGTGACTGCTAAGCTTGGTCCATTCACCGGCATCCAAGTTCAAGACCCGGCTCCAATCAATATCACGCAGGAACCTAACGATTGGTTTTCCAATGGCAGTCGTGTGGCTAAAACCGCTCAGGGCACCTGCCGCTCGGTTGGCATAGGTGATGATGCCTTTTCCATCGATGACTACGACGCCTTCTTGAATCGATTGAAATATCGTTTCCAATAGCCCCTTTTCTTTGGCCAAACGCAGGAAATGGGTTTGGACGCTTTGAGGGTCAAGACGATCCAGTCGCGAAATCAATTTCTCTAAAAATCCAGCTTTCATGGCATATATTGTCGCAGAGCCAAACTGACGCGGTCAGCCTATCATAACTACCTAGAGGATCAAGCGAAGACGTGTTTTCGCAACTGATTTCGGCCCCAGCGAGCGGCAAAGGCTGAGACGGCGTTGCGCCCTCCAATAGGGACAAAGCGGCTTTCAGGAGACTGGAGAATTCGCCGAAGACTGGCCGCAGGCTGCTGAGGGTCAAAAGCTGAAGTGATTTGGAACCCGTAGCTCCCGAGCCAGCGTTCTTCACCAGAAAGTGGAAGGGAATCGGATCCGCCAATGATTCTGTAACCGCGCTGATTGGCCATTCCCATCAAACGGGGTAGTCCCCATACCATCGGGCGTAGACCAGTGTCGCCGATCAGGAAACTGTCAGGCAGATTCGACGAAATGAGGGTTTTCACTAGTTTGCCGCGACCAAAAAACCATTTTCCGGGCGACCAACTCAACACGGGAACCGCCCCTTGTTCCGTAATGGCCTGTAGTGTCTCTATGGCAGGCAACCCGTCGGGAATGACAAGGTCTGCCCCCAGAGCGAGAAACTCCAGGTTCTCCCGAGTCACGATCTGTCGTCCGGCGATCAGATAGCCCCTGATGCGGCCATTCTCGCGAATCACAAGACTGCCGACATCAGGGCCTGCTGCTACCTGAAGTGAATCAAGGGTCAAGGGGGCACCCTTCTCAATAACCTCTTTATAAAACTGGCAGGACTTGCTTTCCGTCAGCAATCCAACTACAGAGCAACACGGCTTTTGCTCAGTGAAGCGAGTTAGATTCTCGAGCAGCGATTTTAAGGCTGTAGGCCAGGCATAGTTCGGATAAATATGGACATGTCCATCCACCAGAAGCGTTGTGCTGTTCGTTTCGTTTCCCATCTGCATCTTTATAGGATACCGGGAGATCTCAATCAATTGAAACCGGATGGTTACTATCTTGAACCTGAAAAAGTGGAGAAACTCGACACGGCCTTGCTGGATTCAATCCTCTACATCCGGACATGACCGCGTCCTGTTGAGCAAACTGGGAATCGCTTCTCAATCCCGAAGACACATTCACGTGTGGCTGGACGATCGAAGTCGAGCTTTAGGCCCTTTAGAATTGGACTTTCGGCGCCTCACGTTCGGCGGGCGCCTGAAGTTCGAATAGTTGGGCAGCGGCGAATCCAAGCATATTGGCAATCATGACATTCGGGAAGGTTTCCCGTGCGGTATTGTATGTCATGACGGCATCGTTATATGCCTGGCGCGCGAAAGAGATTTTATTTTCGGTGGAGGTCAGTTCCTCCATCAATTGCATCATGGTCTGATTCGCCTTCAGATCGGGGTAAGCTTCCGCAATCGCCATCAGTCGTCCCAGCACCCCGGCCATCTGGCTTTCCGCCTGCATCAATCCCTGCATCGCCACGGCATCTGCAGGATTGGCGGCGGCCTTCTGGCTTGCGGTGTAGGCTTGATTGCGGGCGGCGATGACGGCTTCCAGAGTGCCGCGCTCGTGCTTGAGATACCCCTTCGAGGTCTCGACCAGATTGGGAATCAGGTCATACCGCCGCTTCAGTTGAACGTCAATTTGAGCGAACGCATTTTTGAACAGGTTGCGGAGCAAAACGAGGCGGTTATAAATGCTGATGACCGCGATCACGATAACAGCCACGATACCAAGTAAAATCAGTGCCATTTTGCTCATATAATGCTCCTTCCGATAAACACAAAGGGTTCATTCATGTAACTCTCTTTATATCCGGCGGAAGGGGAGGCGGCAATCAAAATCAGCATGAGGCCAACATGACGACCGTGCCGCATGACGCATACGAAACGTTACCAAGCACCACGGAGCACAGGATGCTAGTCGGGGTGATCCCTTTTTTATGTCCGAATATTGAGAGCCATCGCCTGAACTCGCTCTGCGGTCGCCATCTCGTATAACCCAACTGGCGCGCCGCAGTACGGATACGTTCCTGTGTGGTTGGGCAGATTCTCCCCTGCCTAGCCTTCCCGGCAAGCACGCGCGAGACCGTAGATTTATCGCCACCCGCCGCTCTGGCGACAGAGCTAATTGAGAATTGATTACTCATGCACAACCCTGATAACACGGGTTGTGCATGACATCCGGTATTTCAAAAATTTGGCTGTCCACGGTTCCAGAAAATAATGTAAATGATTACAATAATATGCAATGTGGCTCCGTTATATAACCAAGCACATTAATTGTGCGCAATGTGAAGCATAAAAGTTCAGAAAGGATAATTCGAATGAAGTATATTGGTATGATTGGTTTGAGTGTTGTCGTCGCCGCCTCATTGTCCTCCGTTGTTATGGCCGAGGGCGCCAAAGCCGAGGGTACGAAGGCCCCCCATAAGGAAAAACAGAACATGTTCAAGAAGGCCGACGCCAATGGCGATGGCAAGCTGTCTTTGGACGAATTCAAGACGATCGCGCATGGCGACGCCGAGAAGAAGTTCACGGCAGCCGATACCGATAAAGACGGTTTTCTCACGCCGGAAGAGCTCAAGGCAGCCCACGCTGCCAAGAAGGCTGAGAAAGCTGCCGCTCCTGCGGTAGCCGCTCCTGTGGCGCCTGCGGCGGCGGCACCGGTAAAGTAATCGATTCCCAATAAAGCAAGATGACGGCCCTGTGGCGCAAGCTTACAGGGCCGTTTTTTATGTGTCATCGAACTTCATCCCGAAATAGCCTTGAATGAATTTATTGCGAGGTGATAGCGTGGAACGCATTGAATGAATCCATCTCGGGGTCGAAACGGCTGGTTTAAAGGTGAATTGGGATGAATGAGAGTGCGACATTTTTGGATCTGGTAAAAGAAGCTTTGCAGAATAATTCCTTCATCAAGCTTGTGCTCGGGAAATATCGCGGCGGGCAGGCAACTTTGGAGAAAATAACCGTCCGCCCTGTAGTCTTGGACGGGCGGGAGACGCTTTCTTTTGTATACCGGTACCAGACAAAGGATGTGACCCGGAATTTTGAGACGGGGCGGGGGATCAGCTTGTTACAACAGTTACTGGGAAGTGAGTTCAAAAGCGCACATCTTTTTTCCCTGACGCTGGATGCTCAACTTGATTTCAGCAAGAAAGGCAAAACACTCCTGAGCCGGAGCAAACCCACCTGCGATGTGTTGCCAATCAGGGAACACGATCGGACAAAGGAACGTTTAATTGATCCCTCCCGTCCGTTTCTGACGGCCCTTGGGGTTACCAATGAACGTGGACAGGTGCTGCCGTCCATGTCCAACAAATGGAAGCAGATCAATGTTTTTCTGGAGCGGTTTCAGGATGCGTTGGCTACCTCCCGTATTGACGGGGCGGGGCCGGTGCGGATTGTGGATTTTGGCGCGGGGAAGGGTTATCTCACCTTTGCCGTGTATGATTACTTGACAACATCTCGGGGGCGCGAGGCCAATGTGACCGGTGTTGAGGCGCGGGATGAGCTTGTGCATTTTTGCAATGCCACCGCCAATGCCAGCGGAATGACCGGACTCGGTTTTGCGGCGGGTACTCTTGCCAGTTATACGCCGGGTTCCATTCAGGTGCTGATTGCGCTGCATGCCTGCGATACGGCGACTGACCAGGCAATGGCCCTGGGGATACGGGGAGGGGCTGAGATCATTATGTGCGCGCCATGTTGTCATAAGGAACTCCGCCAGCAAATGGTGAGTCCGGGTGTTCTTTCTCCCGTGCTCCGTCATGGCATTCATATGGGACAGGAAGCGGAAATGGTAACGGACAGTCTGCGCGCATTATGGTTGGAGGCGTCCGGCTATGCGGCGCAGGTATTTGAGTTTGTTTCGCTGGAACACACCAGCAAAAATAAAATGATTCTTGGCGTGAAAAAGCCACGGTTGGAATCCCGCGAGCCGATTCTGGCGCGAATCAAGGCGCTCAAGGAGTTCTACGGCATCAAGACGCAGGCCCTCGAGACATACTTATGATCGATTTTCAAAATGTCTCTGTAGGGTATGGAGCACAGCAGGTGTTGGACGATGTGTCGTTCCGCATCAATCGCGGCGAGCGGGTGGGTATTGTCGGGCCCAATGGTGCGGGAAAAAGCACGATCTTTTCCCTACTGACGGGAGAATCCACCCCGGACCGGGGTGATGTTGCGCTTCCCCGTGATATCCGCGTCAGTCATCTCCGGCAACAACTTAAGCCGACGGCGCCCGATGTCAATCTTCTGGAATACTCGGAAAATGCGCTTCCGTCCTTGATGGATAATCAGCGCCAGATTGAGTTACTGGAGGCCGATCTGGATTTGGCGACGCCCATTGAACGTGAACGGATCGTGCGACGGCTCGGTGTGCTCCAGACGGAATTTGAACATCAGGGCGGCTATGCGATTAGCAGCCGTGCCAAGGCGGCATTGGGCGGGCTGGGATTCAAGGTCGGTGAATTTCATAAACCATTTGCCTCCTTCAGCGGCGGGTGGCAGATGCGCGCCGAACTGGCCCGCGCGCTTGTGGCAGATCCTGATCTACTATTGCTGGACGAGCCATCCAACTTTCTCGACATCCCCGCCGTGGAATGGCTCCAGCGATATTTGCGCGATTACAAGGGAACTCTCGTGCTGGTTTCCCATGACCGCTATCTCTTGAACACTCTAACCACTGTGACCATGGAAGTGGCGGGCGGCCAGGTGACCCGCTATGCCGGGAACTTCAACAAATACGAGGAGGATTGCCGCCTCCGGCATGAACAAATCGAGGCGGCGAGGGGTAATCAGGATCGTCGGCGCGATCAAATTGAAAAGTTTGTGGAACGGTTTCGGGCCAAGAACACAAAATCGACACAGGTTCAGAGTCGGCTTAAGATGCTGGAGAAAATGGATGAGATCGAAATCCCCCGCGTCGTGATGCGTGCCCCGCGTATTCGGGTTCCAAAACCGCCGCATTGCGGGGTGGAACTGGTGCGCCTGGACCAGGCCGGTGTGACCTATGATGGTAAAACATGGGTCTTGCGTGGACTGGATTTGCGAATTGAGCGCGGGGAGAAGATCGGCCTGGTGGGATTAAACGGCATGGGCAAAACAACGCTGCTCAAGGCGATTGCGGGAAAGCTGCCGCTCCTTGAGGGGCGGCGCGTAATGGGACACAATGTTGTCATTGGTTATCAGGCCCAGGATTTCGCCGAGATTATGGATCCTACCCGGACCGTGCTTGAAACCGTGAAGTCGGCCGCTCCGGTTTTGTCGGAACGTGAAGTCCGGGGTTTGCTTGGCGGCTTTTTCTTTTCCGGTGACGCCGTGGAAAAGAAAATCGCGGTGTTAAGCGGTGGAGAAAAAATGCGGGTGGCGTTTGCCCGCCTGCTGGTGAATCCACCTAACTTCCTAATGCTTGATGAGCCCACAACGCATTTGGATATCCCGTCACGCGAGGCGCTTGAAAATGCCCTGCATGATTATGAAGGAACGGTTTGTCTGGTCAGCCATGACATCGAGTTCACCCGCCATGTCGCCACCAGTATTCTGGCCATGACGCCACCAACTGTGCGGCGGTTTCCAGGCGGGTATGACTACTATCACGAAAAGACGGAAGCGGAAGCCAGAAGCCTGAAGCCAGAAGCTAGGATTCAGAATAGGAATGGCGATGAGGATGGAGGAGGGGATCGGAAGGCGATAAGGCGGGAACGGGCTGAAAAACGACATGAATTGAGTAAAATCCGGCGTCCTCTGGAGAACAGGGTCAAGTCCGCAGAACGCAAGATGACGGCGCTGGAGCAGGAGCAAGATAGACTCTCGGGTGAAATGATGAAGCCTGTTCCCGGTACGGATTATGCCTCGCTTAACAGGCGCTTGAGTGAAATTCAGGCTGAATTGGCAGAAACGGTTGAAGCTTGGGAAAAAGCCTCTCTGGAACTTGAAAAAAGCCCAAGTATGATTGATCATGACTAGAAAAATAGCCGCCGAAATTCAGAGAATTTCGGCGGCCTTTACGATAGTTGAACTACTTTGCTATGTCCTCCTTTCTATTCCCCTTTCTTCTGCTCAACCATGTTCCCCGCTTCGGCCCAACCTGCAATTCCCTGCGGATACTCGATGACGTTGGTATAGCCCAGTTTCTTCAGGTGATCTGCCAACATCTTGCTTGCGGGACAAGTGAGTCCGGCACAATACGTAACAACCAATGCGTTTTTGTCGGGCAACACTTTGCTCACGACGTCAGATTCCGCACTCGGGCTCAACGTCTGGGCACCAGGCACACGACGTCCGTCATCATATTTACCTATTCGCGCATCAAACACCTTCAATGGTACCTTTGAGCGTATCAGTATTGCTAGACCCTCTGTATTGATTACGGCATCCTTTGATACAATAGGGCAGAGTGCGGTTGCCTTCACATTAGCCTGCTTTTCCATCGGACAAACTCCAGAGGCGCATCCTTCTGTCTTAGCCCCATCCGTTCCGCAGTAACCATTGTACCCAGATACCGCCATAATGGCTGCTATACCTACCGTGATCAGTAACCCTTTGTTTTCTACTTTGATACATACTGTTTTCATTATCATAATCCTTGTATTATATTGCTCATCACAGTCTTTTAGCATAGAGAGTGCCAACGGGGATGGATCAGCCGACTTGAAACGCTGTAACATATTTCGCGGCAACAGGATATGGCGATCACAATAATGCATAACGATAATATTCGGATCCTTGTATCTGTTTCTTTTCACTATAAAGAGACAGGATGAGACAGTTTGAATTGCGTTCTAAGATGAGTCATTGCATAGTCAAACATCACAGGTTACTTGAGAGGCATGAGGATACGAAATATCATGAAAATTGGAATAATCGGGGCCGGACATGCCGGCGTGGAGGCGGCGAAAACAGCGAGAGAGAATGGGGCGGAGGTGGTGTTGTTTTCGGAAGAGGCCGTTCACCCTTATTATCGTCCGCGGTTGGTAGCTTTGGCGTTTGGACAGGCTGTATTTCCTGCAATTCAAATCAAGCCTGCTGATTGGTATGGGCAGCAGAAGATTGATTTACGACTTGCCACAACAATCGAAGGATTTGACCCCAAAAACAGCCGGGTTACAACTACCCGGGGGGACGAGGCGTTTGATGGATTGATTTTGGCTAACGGTAGCACTCCTGTCTTGCCTCCATTTGCCAAGGACGCGGAAGCTTTCATATGGCCTTTATGGAATATGCGGCATGCGGAATCAATTCGGGACCGCGTTTCAAAAATGGGTCGATTGGTTGTGGTCGGCGGAGGGATTCTTGGAATTGAAGCGGCTCTGCATGCGGTCGAGGCCGGAATGTCGGTAACCATTGTCGAATTGATGCATCGCCTTATGCCCTCTAATTTTGGGGCACCTGCTTCCAAAGCCTTGTTGCGAGGTCTGGAGGAGCGGGGGATTAGCGTCATGCCCGGACATGGAGTCGCCGCCGCCAGGGCGGGCACCACATCCACCACCTTGGAATTGGACAACGGATTACCCTTGGACGCGGAGTTATGCCTGGTATCCATTGGGTCTAGACCTGAAAAAACTCTTGCATTGGCAGCCGGATTAATCTGTGAACGGGGAGTGGTGGTGGATGATTACCTTCAGACTTCCATGCCGCGCTGTTATGCTGCCGGCGACGTCATTCAATTTTCAGGCGTGACCCGATGTTCCATGAGAGAAGCGACCGCACAAGGCAAGATGGCGGCGCTAAATCTCATTGCATCACATAAGGGCACGGCGGGACAGCCCTATAGGCCGGAATCCATTCCGTTGACCTTTAGAACCAAGAATTTTGAAATCTATTCCATTGGTGAAGTTGCCACATCGGCCACTGAGGAACGCATTCTGGATGGTTCCACCGAAACCCTGATTCGCGCACTGGTGATGAAAGACGGCGTTCCCGTCGGGGTGCAAATGATCGGGACTCGCGAAGGGTTCGACTCTTACGCCGCCGAGGTTAAAAAAGTCAGGAGGGTGTGAAACTGATGTCATCCCGAGTTCAACTCAGAGTGGTCCAAATGGAAGTTCTTCCCGGACGGCCACAGGAAAACACCAAGGCGATGCTGGTCAGAATCGCCGAGGCAAAACTCGCCGGAATCGAACTGCTAGTGTTTCCGGAAATGGCGATCCCGGGATATCTCCTGGGAGATGAATGGGAGCATGAATCCTTCCTGCGCGATTGCGAGGCGTGTGGCGAGGAGATACGGGCCTCGGCCCTTGGACTGACCGTCATCTTCGGTAATGTGGGCGTGGACTGGTGCAAGAAGAACGAGGACGGACGGGTTCGCAAGTACAACGCCCTTTTTGTTATTGATAATGGGCGCTTCATCGGACCGGCAGCGGGCCCATACCCTTTTGTCATCAAAACTCTGATGCCCAACTACCGGGAGTTCGATGATAGTCGTTACTTTTACGATAGCCGAAAACTGGCTTGTGAGTTGGGTCGGCCGTTGAGCACCTTAATAGCGCCGATCGTCACGGCATGCGGACGGATTGGCGCGACGCTTTGTGAGGATGCTTGGGACATGGATTATGACGTGTCACCGCTTCAGCTCTTGGCGGATCAGGGCGTTGATTTTGTGGTTAATGCGAGTTGCTCCCCGTTTACATTTAATAAAAATAATAAGCGTAACAGGGTTTTTTCGGCTGCGGCAGCGATGATTCAGCGGCCATTGATTTATGTCAATACGACGGGAATCCAGAATAACGGCAAAACGGTTTTCACGTTTGATGGAGCCTCCTGCATCTATGACGGCCACGGGAATAGTGTCGAGCCACTTTCCCCATACGCCGAAGGCATCATAGATTTTGTATTACCAATCGGTGGAGGGCGGGCTTTTGGTACACCGATCATCCCCTGTGAGGATAATGTGGCCGAGTTGTATGAAGCGATCCGTTATGGGACGGAGCGATTCATGAAGGCTTGTGGCGTGAAACGGGTCGTGGTAGGGGTGTCGGGAGGGATAGACTCCGCCGTCGTAGCGGCCATCTACGGGCGTATTCTTCCGCCTGAGCGATTGCTGCTCGTTACGATGCCCAGTCGGTTCAACTCCAAAACGACCCTATCCCTGGCTCGGGAAGTGGCAAGGAATCTCGGATGCGGTTATATGGAAATCCCCATTGAGGAGAGCGTCCGACACACACACGCCCAATTGACTGACATCGAGGTGACATGGCCTGATGGCAAATGCAAACTGGCGCTGAGCGAATTACTGCTGGAGAATGTGCAGGCTCGTGACCGTTCCGCCCGGATACTGGCGTCTGTTGCGGCGGCGTTTGGAGGGGTGTTTACCTGCAATGCCAATAAGTCCGAGATGACTGTTGGTTACACAACGCTTTATGGCGATTTGGGAGGGTATTTGGCCAACATTGCCGACCTTTGGAAGGGGGAAGTCTATGCTGTGGGGCGTCACCTAAATAATACCGTATATGGGCGGACCGTGATTCCTGAAGGGACCTTTACTGTTGTGCCCTCCGCAGAATTAAGCGCAGCACAGGCGGTGGATGAGGGAAAAGGTGATCCCTTAATCTATCCTTATCATGACTGCCTGTTCCGGGCGTGGGTGGAAGACTGGAATCGCATTACACCGGAAGAAATTCTGGAGTGGTATCGGGAGGGAACCCTTGAATCGCATCTTGGCTATGCTGGTAAAGTGAGCGCCCTTTTCCCTTCCGCCAAGGCTTTTATTTCTGATTTGGAGCGGTGGTGGAACCTCTATCAGGGTCTGGGAGTTGCCAAACGTATTCAGGCCCCCCCCGTACTGGCTGTAAAGCGCCGGGCATTTGGTTTTGATCACCGCGAATCCCAGATGGGTGCCCGCACCACCCGGCGATATGAAGAGTTGAAAAGGGAATTGCAGTGATTGGATCATGAAGAAAATCGGATTGGCACTTGGCGGAGGTGGCGCGCGCGGGTTGGCGCACATTCCTATGCTGGAAGTGTTTGACGAACTGGGGATCCGGCCTTATCGAATTGCGGGAACCAGCATTGGCGCCGTGGTGGGCGCGCTCTATGCCTCTGGGCTTTCGGGTGCGGAAATCCGCGACGGCGTACGCGGCATGCTGATGGCCAAGGGTGAATCTTTACGAAAAGCACTTCGCCGAAAAGATACGTTTAAATGGATCAAATTCCTCGATTTGGAATTCGGGCACGGCGGTCTTTTCAAGGGGGACAAGTTTATTGATTTCCTTTATGAGGCCATGAGCGTCAGCCGGTTTGCGGAATTGCAGATTCCCTTGCAGGTTGTGACTACGGATTTTTATTCAGCCGAGCAGGTGGTCATTGAATCCGGGGAACTTCTGGATGCCATCAAGGCAAGCATGGCTTTGCCAGGATTATTTACACCCGTACAACGGGATGGCCGGGTTTTAATTGATGGCGGAAGTGTCAATCCTGTCCCCTTTGACCTGCTGGCCGACTGCGACATGGTGGTTGCCATCAATGTTATGGGTGAATTGCGACAGACCCCGCACAAAATGCCCAGCCTTTTTCGGGTTGTGTTGGGCACCTTTGACATCATGCAGAAGTCGATTATTACGGAGAAGTTGAAGTCTGATCCGCCAGACGTCTACATCACTCCCGATATCCTTAACATCGATATTCTGGAGTTCTACAAGGCAGAAGAGATCTACGCGCAAGCTCAGCCCGCGTGCAGGAAACTAAAACGCATCCTTGAGCAGCTCTCGGCGGGAATCACCCCTTTGCCATCAGGCAGTTTTTGAGGGTGGGTAGACCCGGAACATGGAGCAGGGCGTTTCTGAGTTGATTGATTCCGGCGGGGATATGTTTCAGAAAGTAAGCAGTGGTAGGGGCGGCGCCCAGTCGACCGAAGGCCCCCAGCGCCTGAGACAACCGCTCCACGGCCGCAATCCAGAAAAGAGTTTGTACTGATTTACCATCGGGAACCATTCCCATATAGTAATCCAGCAACTCGTCGCGAATCTCGTCAGGTAGATTAACATAGGGATCGCAGAGCAGGGAAGCCAGGTCATAGGCCGCCGTGCCGAATCGCATTCCCTGGAAATCAATCAGGGAGATATTGCCATCCTGAACAAGCACGTTGCTGGATTGCAGGTCGCGGTGAATAATGACGCGTGGCGCCCTGAGTTGAACCGGTATCAACCCAGCCAGTTCTTTTTGAATGGTATGACAGAGGATGTCGTCCACCGGGAAATGGCGACGGAGAAACTGATCGCAGAATAGCGCCTGTTCCCAGAGGTAAAGATGCCGAGTGAACGGCATGGACAGTTTAATGGGATGGCGACAGGCGGCTCGGGTGGCTCGGACATGCAACCGGGCGACGTTATCCAGTGTCTGTTTATAGAGGGTCAGGCATTGCTTCCGCCTGAGGCCGGGCATCAGATGTTCAAGACTATCTGTCCCGACATCTTCCAGCACACAGATCTGCTCCTTGGGCCAATCCAAAAGCACAGCGGGTACGCTTATCCCGTGTTTAGCCAGAAACCTGGCCTGGTATGTGTAAAGGCCATTTTCCGGACGATCGAGACTGTATTGGACCAACATAGCCCTTTTTGCTTTGTCCCCCGTTACCAGTCGGGTAAAGGTTCGGGCTGAGCCACGGGGGGGGAGGGGTGATATAATCGTTTCACGGGGATCCCATTCCAGTTGTTTTAGAATTCGGCCAAGAGTGGCGTCCGGCAACCGATCAGCCCGAAGGGCCATGTATGACACGGGACTGCGCAAGGCGACTTCATCCGTGACAATGGCATCTTTTACGCTGGCGCCGGGGAAGACGGTAACATTATCCCAAAGAACAGAGCGATCTACTTGGGCGCCGGGATGAATGATCGTGCCTATTCCCGTAGCAACAACGCGACCATCCCGCTTGCTATGCTTTTTCCACCGTGGCAGAGCCAGCATTTCACGGTGTGTCGCGAGATAGGCTTCCTGACTGCCAATGTCGGCCCAGTAAGCATGGGGCACCACCACCCCGGCAATTTTCTCGCCGGCTGCTTGGGCGTTCTCATAGGCGTCCACGATACTCGAAAACCCTGACGCAGGAAGAAACTTCAGGATGCGGGGAGAAAGTAGTTGCAAGCCGCAGAAGGTGGCCGTGCCCTCGGTGCGTGCAAGCGAACTTTTGAAGACGGTAATCAATCCATTCCGGTGTTCCACCGTGCGGGGGCCGCGTGTGGGGTCAAGCCACAAGGCAGCGACGACGGACTGTTGTTCATACGCATCGATCAAGGGCGCTCCATCCAGGTCGGCCATGACATCCGCGTTTAACATCCAGAACGGCTGGTCATCAAGAAACCAGCGTGCCTTTGGTAGCACGCCACCGGTGCCGAGAATGTCCGGCTCAAATGACAACTGAATTCGCAAACCCGGTATCCGAATAGATTTCAGGTACTCCAGTATCTGGTCAGCATGATAGTGGGTATTCACCAACACATCCCGAACACCCCAGCGGTGCAGCAATTCGATCGCGTGCCCAAGGACCGGCTTTCCCCATACAGGAAACAAGGGTTTCGGCTTGAGGAGGGTCAGGGGGAGGAGTCGAGAGCCGAACCCTGCCGCCAGAACAATGGCTTTACGAGGTCTATTCATCTTGCTCCATAAAGAAGTCTTGGGCGGCGCTTGAGTTGGTATCCAGAGAGAGCTGGCTGCCATTGAGAAACAATTTCAGCAGCGAACCTGCCGGCCTGCAGTGCTACTCTAACTTGATCTGTCCCGAAAAGGCTGTCGAACCAATCTGGCCTCGTGCCGGAAGCTGTCCATAGTGGGTTCGCTCCGTGGAGTTTGATTATGGTCTCCAAGAGCGTGACGCAGGTGACAAGAGGGCGAAAGGTCGTGGGATCGGTGATGATCAGTCGCAGTCCGGCAATTGTAGTTCCCTGATAAAGACCGGATTGCGCCCGGTAATCAACAGGCTCAAAACTCACACCGGCAAGGCCATTCCCATCCAGGCAATCGATCAGGCGCTGGCGTTCAAGCCAGGGCGCCCCTATGACCTGAAATGATAAGTCAGTTCCCGATCCGTAGTCCAAAGCGGGAAGCGCTTCCCCGAAAACGGTACAGGTAAACAAGCCTGCAGACTCCCATGAGTGGATGCGCGGAGAGGGTGGGTACCAAGGGGGCCAATGCGGTTGTCGATCTCCTTCGCAGCGATACCCCTCCATGGGTGCGACACGCAGGTCAAGATCCGAGTATAATTCCTGCTGGATCCATCGCGCCGTTTCCGCAGGGGTCATACCGTACTGCATAGGCAGAGGCAAGGCCGCAACGAAGCTGGTGAAGCGTGGATCGGTCACGGGACCATCCACACTCAAGGGCAGGGGAATGGGTCGGTCGGCCACAATTACGGGCATATGATTCTCTGCTGAAGCCTCCAGGACAAGCGCGAGCGTGGAAACATAGGTATAGGGCCTTGCGCCAAGATCCTGAAAGTCAACCACCAGCAGTTCCAGGCGTTTGAGCATTTCATGTGTCGGCTTTCGTGCCGCACCATACAAAGAATATATGGGGATTTTCCATTCGTCATGGACTTCATCCTTCATTAATTTCCCGGCGGCTGCATGGCCCTTGAATCCGTGTTCCGGCCCAAACAGCGCTGCCAGTTCAATACCGGGACTGTGGTGTAGTTTTTCAGCCGACGTTCTTCCTGAGGCATCAATAGCGGCGCTGTGACTGACAAGTCCTACGCGTTTTCCCGCCAACCAATCGGGGTGATGTTCCAGAAGAACGTCTATCCCCAGTTTGAAGGCTGTTTTGGTGACCATCACATGAGCACTCTGGCATAGAGTGCGAAAAAACTCAATAAAACTACTTGTGTTCCGAATGGCAATGCGGCATATTCGGCCCTGATTTTTCAAGCGCACAATAGTGAAAAACGGATAACACCTAAAAGGGAGTCGGTATGATGGAAAATGAATCGCTACGTGAACCTAAGAATACAACCGTAATGCTTTTGTTACTGCTTGTCGCGCTTGTTGCGATATGGGCCATCATCGCCTCTGTCATGGCGTCAAACCGCCGCAAAGATGTCGAACGGATTAGCGCCGAAAAGGAAATTATCCGTCAGGACTCCGAACAGTTGAAGCAGGATTGCCTGCGCAAGATGGAGGAAGCCGAGAAACTTCGCCAGACCGCAATGGAGTGGACCCGGCAACACCAGCTTCGCATTCAGGAAGAAATGCGCAAAAAGGCTGAGGAAGCCGCCAAGCAGGCTCAATTGAAAGCCCAGCAGACGGCCAAGCCGCCGGTTGTGAAATCCTCAGTTCCCGTCAAAGGCAGCAAGCATGCCCCAGTTAAAAAGGCGGCGGCTAAAAAGCCGGTAAAAAAAGCGGCGTGAGTTATCAGTTACGCTAATGACACGGGACGCTGCAAAGCGTCCCTTTTTCTTTTTCAGCATATTCGGGAGAAGCAGGAATGGCGGGAATATTCAAGGCATATGATATACGTGGGGTCTACGGCAAGCAACTGACTGAAAGTTTAGCCAAGGACATTGGCCGCGCCTTCGTGACCTTTCTGAACTGCAAAAAGGTGGTCATCGGGTACGATATGCGCCCGCATTCCATCCCGCTGTTTGATGCGCTTTGCGAGGGAATTCGGATGCAGGGAGCCGATATTATTAACATCGGCTTGTGCTCGACCCCCATGTCCTACTTCGCAAACGGCTCTCTCGGAGCCGATGCCAGCATCATGATCACCGCGTCGCATAATCCGGGAGAATGGAATGGGTTTAAACTCTGCCGCGAGCAAGGCATCCCGATCAGCGGGTCTACCGGGATCAAAGACATCGAACAGATTGTCATGAATAGGAACTTTTCCGCGCCATCGGCCAAACAGGGCTCCATTTCGAATCATGATGTTTTGCCGGCTTATGTCGAACACGTCCAGAAGATTGCCCAGCTTAAGCGCCCCGTCAAAATCGCTGTCGACTTTGCCAACTCCATGGGGATTCTGGAAGCCCGATGTCTGGAAGGGGTTGTGGAGATGAAGCGTCTTTTTGACACACTGGACGGCACCTTCCCAAATCATGAGGCCAATCCCTTGAATGCGGAGACACTGAAGTCTCTTCAGGAAACCGTCCGCCATGGAAAATTCGATTTTGGTGTGGCATTTGACGGAGATGCCGACCGCGCTGGATTTATTGATGAAATAGGCGCCATCGTGCCCATGGATATGATCACGGCGCTGATCGCCATGAGCGTTCTGGAAAAAGAAAAAGGCGTGATTTTTTACGACTTGCGCAGCAGTTGGGCGGTCAAAGAAGTGATTGAGGCTAACGGGGGCATCCCGATGATGAGCCGGGTGGGACACGCCTTTATCAAGCAACAAATGCGGGATCATAAGGCGATCTTTGCCGGAGAACTGTCGGGACATTATTATTTCCGGGATAACTACACGACGGAAAGTTCCGCCATGGCTGTGCTTTATATCGCCAATATCATTACCAAGACCGGGAAAACCCTGTCGGAGCTGATCAAGCCGATTCAGCGCTATTTCGCCAGTGGTGAAATCAATTCCGAAGTGCATAGCGCCGAGGCGATCCTTGAGGCGATTCAAAGGACTTACTCAGGCGGCAAACACCTTGAACTTGACGGGATTACCGTAGAGTATGCTGATTGGTGGTTTAATGTGCGTTCATCCAACACCGAACCCCTGATCCGGCTGAACCTGGAAGCCAAAACTAAGGCGGGAATGGAAGCACACCGAGATGAACTGCTGAAATTAATCCGCGGAGCATAAAGAGATCTCGTCATGACAACGATCGAACAAATGCTCTCGGACTGGATGCGGGATGCTTTTCAACGAACTCTTCCTGAGATTACGGAGGGGTGGGGAACTGTTGCCGTGGTGGTTACAACCAGCGCAGAATTTGGCGACTATCAATGTAATCAGTCCATGGGATTTGCCAAATTATTAAAAAGAAATCCCCGTCAGATTGCCGAAGCCGTCATTAAACATGCGGCTCCGCTTGAGGCGATGGCGAAACTCGAAATTGCCGGGCCAGGTTTTATCAACATTACCCTGAATCAGGAGTGGCTTGCCAGCAGGGTGGATGAGGCAGGGCGTGACCTCCATTGCGGAACCCCGCAAATCGGAGCTGGTAAAACAGTGATTCTTGATTACTCCAGTCCCAATGTGGCCAAACCTATGCATATCGGACATATCCGCTCCACGGTGATTGGAAACGCTTTGGATCGGTTGCATCGTTTTTTGGGATATCGAGTGATCTCAGACAATCATCTCGGTGATTGGGGAACCCAGTTCGGCATCATGATCATGGGCTACCGTCATTATGCTGATCCCGTCGCACTTGAAGCCGAACCCGTCGAAGAACTCGAACGGGTTTATGTAAAAAGCTACGAACGCTCTAAACAGGATGAGACATGGCTGTCCCAGGCGCGACAGGAACTGGTAAAACTTCAGACGGGCGATCCGGATAATCGAAGACTCTGGCAGCAATTCGTGGAATTGAGCCTGAAAGAGTTCGGACACATCTATAAACGGCTGGATGTGACCTTCGATCTCGTGCGGGGCGAAAGCTATTACAATGACCGCCTAGCCGGGGTTGTTCAGACTCTGCTGGATCAAGGGTTGGCGCGGGAGAGTGACGGGGCCTTGGTGGCTTTTCTGGATGATGAAAAGTTGCCCCCATGTATTGTAAAAAAAACAGATGGCGGCTTTAACTATGCCACGACAGACCTAGCAACCATCCAGAGCAGAATATCCGAGTTTAATCCCTCCAAAATCGTCTATGTGACAGATGAGCGTCAACAGAATCATTTCCGGCAGGTTTTTGCGGTGGCCCGAAAATTGGGGTGCAAGACGCATCTCGAACATGTCTGGTTCGGACTGATGCGTCTGCCTGAAGGCACGTTCTCAACCCGTCAGGGCAATGTAATCAAGTTGGAGAAATATCTTGATGAAGCAGAGGCGCGAGCGCTTGCCGTGGTCAAGGAATCAAGTCCCGAGATGCCAGAGGCGCGTCAAAAAGATATTGCTCGTGCGGCGGGTATCGGAGCGGTGAAGTATACTGACTTGAGCCAGAATCCCCAGAGCCTGGTGACCTTCACCTGGGAGAAAGCGTTAGCTTTAGACGGCAATTCGGCTCCGTATCTCCAATATGCCTATGCCCGAATTGCCAGTGTTCAGGACAAATATCGGGACCTATACCCCAAGACTGATTTGGAGACCTATCCCATCCGCCTTGGCGAGCCGATTGAACGCGTCTTGGCCATCATGATCCTCCGGTTCCCGGAAACCGTGCTGCGTGCCACCGAAAGTTACAAACCAAGCGTGCTAGCCGATTATCTTTATGAATTGGCATCCGCCTACAGCACCTTTTATCAGAACGTTCCGTTTATCAAGGCGCCGGAAGGTGTGCGCGAAAGCCGCGTAAGACTATGCACCGTAGTCGCTAAGATCCTGCGGCAGGGATTGAACCTGTTAGGGATTGAGACGCCAGACCGGATTTAGGCGTGAGCCCGTCGTTGACTTGCCTTCAGGCGTGTGACATAGTGACTACCGATTTTTTCAACCTTTTACCGTGGTGATTTATGACGCCCTTAATCGAAAAGTTGCTCGTTCTTCAGGATCACGATCTGAGAATTCTAAAATTCGAAAAAGAGCTGGCTGACATTCCCTTAAGGAAGAAGGCCATTGATTCCATGCTCGACGAGCACCGCCAGGCGGTGCTGGCGGCAAAAGAGACACTGAAGTCGCGCCAGGCCGGAATTAAAAAGTGTGAACTCGAAATTGAATCGTACCGCGACAAGATCCGCAAATATCGCGAGCAGCAGATGCAACTCAAGAACAATCAAGAATTCCGGGCCATGGAGAACGAGATTGGCGGAGTGGAAAAATTGATCCGGCAGGTCGAAGACCAGATTCTTGAAATCATGGAAACGGTTGAGGCCGCCCAAGCGGATGTGAAAGTACGTGAAGACGCACTTAAAGTTGAGGAAAGTGGCATCAATCAGGAGTTTTCCGCCATCGAGGGGCGGGGGACTGATATTAAGGCCGAATTGGTGCGTGTACAACAAGTTCGCGCGAAATTGGCCACGGATGTGGATCCAGCCCGACTCAGTCAATATGAACGGTTTTTCAAGAACAAGAAAGCCAAGGTTCTTGTTGGGGTTGAGGATAATGGCACCTGCGGCGGCTGTCACATGAAGTTGCCTCCGTATATCTGTCACGATGCAAAAAAACAACTGGATGTGGTCGCCTGTGGATATTGCGGGCGAATGTTGTACTGAACGAGGGAGTTGTGATATTGAAAGGCAGTGGGCGTTCGGTCGTTCCGGTTTTAGCGCAAGCAAGCCGGAGAGGAAAGTCCGGACTCCAGAGGGCAGGATGCCGGAGCCTAACAAGCCCGGGGGCTTTTCTTTAAAGGGAGGTCACGGAAAGTGCCACAGAGACTATACCGCCACGTCGATGCTGAAAGGCATCGTCGAGGTAAGGGTGAAAAGGTGGTGTAAGAGACCACCGGACGATCAGAGATGAGCGTCGCATGGCAAACCCCATCCGGAGCAAGATCAAATAGGAAACCTGAGGTGGCCCGCCTTGTGTTGCCGCGAAAGCGGCACGCGGTTTCGGGTTGATCGCTTAGATAAATGACTGATCCCGTTCGCGGGAAACAAAATCCGGCTTATGCCCATTGCCTTTCGATATCAGAATGCCGCCCGGTGGATGATCGGTGTGACTCTTCCGGTAAGTGCTTTGCTTGCCGCTTTCTACTACCAGTCCTGGACTCGCATTCCCTCATTGAGCATTGAGCCACCCCCAAGTCAGCCCGCCATCGCCGCTCCGACTCCACTTGGTTTAACCGGAGAAGTTTGGAGAGTTATGCAGGCGCTCTCCGAGAAATCATCCGGAAATGCTTATGGAATTACAGCTCCCGACAGATTTCAACTCAGGGGGACTTTTTTCATTGAAGGGCTGGGGGAACCTCAACCTAAGGCGATTCTTGATGACGCCCTTAAGCACGAGCAGTTTGTTGTGGCCGTTGGCGATCGGCTTGATGAGGTAAAGGTTCAAGCGATTTTTCATGACCACGTCATCCTTCAGACTACGGCGGGCACACGGGATCTTTGGGTGGAGTTTGCTTCCCGTTTGCAATCCGCAGACACTATTGCCGTGGCCAGTAATCAGACTGGCGGTGCTTCGAACGGAACCAATAAGTTTGGTTGCGTAAAGGTTCAGGACAACCGGTGGCAGTTCAGGCGGAAGCCACTCCTTGATTATTATCAGGAGTTACTTGATGAGCCGGATCGGATGGTTGCCGTTTTCGACACCATGAAGCCTGTACGTGATGAACGGAACAAGATCACCGGATATGTCGTAGGACTTGAGGGCGAGAAAGACTTTTTTGATTCTATCGGGCTACAGCAAGGAGACATTGTACGGTCGGTCAATTCGCTAGCCATGACGAATCGCCGTAGGGCCGAATCGTTCATAGATCAGTTCCTGAAAGACAGGCTGAGTGCCGTCGTGCTGGAAGTCGAGCGTGGCGGAGTAGTCACGAAGCAAGTCTACCAGATGCAGCCATAGTTCAGGCTGATCATAACCCCTGGAAACCTGCCATTTGCTAGGGTTAGCCTCAAACCCTAAAGAAACGCAAAAATACAGAATCCTTGCAGATATCGTCCTTTTTCAGGGCATCGTAGTAGACATAAGATATATTATGCGACGTTGTGTATAACCTGCTATTGGCTGATAATTCAGGTCGTTTGTAACATCTGGGATTCTAGCTTTACTGGATCCAGCCCCAGCGCTTAGAGATGGGCCAATAGACGACCATGGCAGGGCCAACAAGATTCGCTGCAGGAACAGGCCCCCAGTAGCGGCCATCTAGACTGTTATGGGTATTATCTCCCAGCGCCAAATACTTGTTTGGGCCCAGGGTGACCACATCATTGGATGACCGAATGTAAAGAGCCTCTGGATCTCCCGGACAATAATACCCTGCGTAACCGGAAACCCGGTCTTCAATCCTGCGTATGGGGTAAGGCTCAGCGACCGGCTTCCCATTGACAATGAGTTCAGGCTCATGGATGGATATCGACTCGCCGGGTAACCCACACATCCGCTTAATATAATGAGTTCGTTCACTCAACCTGGGAATGGGAATGCCATCCGTGCGGAACACCATTACCTCACCACGGGTTGGTTTCATAAAATTCCATCTCACTCGATTTACAAAAAGATGATCTCCGGTGATCTTTATCCCACGAGCGATAACCTGCCCGGTGACCACCTCGTCACCTGGCTTAACTGTAAGCATTAAATTTGCTTGGCTTAAAAGCGTGGTCTTCGGCAATGCCTCCGGGATATAGTGCGCCAAACCACCAATGTCATAACAAGCCACCTTACCCTCGTCCGTGCTTTTAAAAGAATAGGGCCCCCTTACCACTCCAGCGGTTTTGGCTTTATAGTCAACATAAGTTTCCCCGAAAACAAGCCATCTAGCCATCCATAGCGGCCCCATGTCAAATATCCCCTTCCCGCTTGCCGGCTCAAAGTGAATCCCATAGAGCGTCGGCTGCATGGAGCCGGTTGGGATTTTAAATGGCTGCAAGAAAAAGGTTCGAAACGCCATGGCAACCGCTATAGCGACGACGATTACCTCAAGATTCTCCCGCAGTCCCGGGAAAGATTTAGGGGGCATCACGACCGAGATGGCTTTGTGAACCGATTCGCAGTGTGCCTCGATGATCGAGGCATCCCGCTTTGCCACGGCCTTCTTCAAATCCGCCTCGGCTTTATCGAGACGGTTAAGTGCATCCTGACCTGCGATATCTTCGCGGAGGTGGCGACACAGGCGTGCGTGATGAAGCCATTCCCTGCCGAGTTTCAAAATCCGACGCTTTTCAAAATATCCAACCATGGGGTCGCTTTCTTTCAACCGGTGGTCTTCAGTACCGAGATAAAGGCCTCCTGCGGCACACTAACAGATCCAATTTCCTTCATGCGCTTCTTGCCTTCTTTTTGACGCTCCAACAACTTGCGCTTGCGGGAAATATCGCCCCCATAGCATTTTGCGGTCACATCCTTGCGCATGGCCTTGATGGTCTCGCGGGCCACAATATTTTTTCCGATGGCCGCCTGGATCGGTACCGTGAATTGATGCGGAGGAATCACATCCTTCAGGGCAGCACACATCTGGCGCCCGCGATACACAGCCTTGTCCCGGTGGATGATGCACGAAAAAGCGTCCACGACCTCGCCATTCAGCAGGATATCCATTTTCACCAGGTCACTGGGGGCGTAGCCCGTATGTTCATAATCCATCGAGGCATATCCACGGCTTATGCTCTTCAGGCAGTCATGAAAATCGATCAGAATCTCGTTCAGCGGCATGGTAGCACTTAACATCACGCGCTTGATATCCAGTGTCTCGGTCTTTTCCACCGTGCCGCGCCGGTCCATGACCACACGGAGAATGTCGCCGATGTTCTCGTTGTGGCAAATGATGAAAGCTCGGATCATGGGTTCTTCCATGTGATCCACCCGGGTGGGGTCTGGCAGATAGATTGGGTTATCGACCTCGATCATGGAGTTGTCCCTCAGGTGCACGCGATAGATAACCGAGGGATAGGTGCTGATGACGTCGAGATCGAATTCCCGGCGCAAACGTTCCTGGACGACCTCAAGGTGAAGCAGCCCGAGAAACCCGCATCGGAAACCGAATCCCAGCGCCACGGATGATTCCGACTGATAGGTGAAGGCACTGTCATTGAGCCTGAGTTTCTCCATGCTCTGCTTCAGTTTCTCGTAGTCGGCTGTGTTCACCGGGTAAAGCCCGCTGAATACCATCGGATGAATCTCTTTCATTCCGGGCAGCGGCTTGGTGACCTGCTTGTTATGCATGGTGAGCGTATCACCGATCTTAATATCCGAGGTCGTCTTGATGGTGCCGATGACATACCCCACCTGCCCCGCCGTCAGTTTTTTGCAGGGCTCCATTTTGGGATGGAACCGCCCCACTTCTTTAACCTCGGTATCTAGTCCACTGGCCAGCAGATGAACCCTATCCCCCGCCTTCAATTCGCCGTCTACCATACGGATATAGGTGACAACGCCGCGGAACGCATCATAGACGGAATCGAACACCAACGCCCTGAGATACCCGTCATCGCAGGTTCTCGGCGGGGGAAGTCGCAGAATTGCGGACTCCAGCATATCGGTGATGCCCAATCCGCTTTTTGCGCTAATTCGGCAGGCATCGTCGGCGGCAATGGATAATATTTCCTCAATCTGTTTGGCAACCACATCAGGTTCTGCCCCCGGCAGATCCACCTTGTTGATTACCGGCATGATTTCGAGATTATTTTCAATGGCCAGGTAAGTGTTGGCCACCGTCTGCGCTTCCACACCTTGAGCGGCATCCACAACAAGAATGGCCCCCTCGCAAGCCATCATGCTGCGAGAGACCTCATAGGTAAAATCCACATGCCCAGGAGTGTCTATGAGGTTCAATTCATAGGTGATGCCGTCCCTGGCGGTGTACGCCATCGTAACCGGATGACTTTTGATGGTTATACCGCGTTCTTGCTCAAGATCCATACTATCAAGGATCTGGTCATGCATCACGCGGGCCTCAATGGTTCCCGTCAACTGCAGCAATCGATCCGCGAGGGTTGATTTACCGTGGTCAATATGGGCGATAATGCAGAAATTCCGGATAGCCGGTAACGTTTTGAGATTGGCTTGATCTTGAAGATGCATGGGTGTGTCTTTAATCCTTCATCGAGTCATACGCCTGGGCGGCGAGCGAACGCATGGCAGCGACTCTCTCACGCATATTGGAGGCCTTGTAAAGCGAAGTCCCTGCGACAAAAACATTGGCGCCTGCCGCTGCCGCCACGGTAACCGTGCTCAGATCGATTCCGCCATCCACATTGATATCCACATCCAAGCCTCGGGTTTTGATCATGGTGCGGAGGGTTTTTATCTTGGACGCCACCGATGGAATGAAAGACTGCCCCCCATAGCCGGGATGAACGGACATACAGAGCACTTCATCCACGTCGGGAAGAAATTCATTGACCGATTCCGCTGGGGTGTCCGGGTTGAGGGTAATTCCCGGGCGGGCGCCCAGTGTTCGAATCGTTCGTAACATACCACGGATATCCCCTTCAATTTCAACGTGAATCAGGAGCACGTCAGCGCCGGCCTTGATGAAGGGCTGCAAATAGGCTTCCGGTTTCGACATCATTAGATGGACGCTAAGCGGAATCGTGGTCGTCCTGTTTGCCATGGCCACCACATCTGGCCCCATGCTCAAATTAGGCACAAAATGCGAATCCATGATGTCAAGATGCAACCCGTCTGCCCCTGAAACCTCCGCCAGTCTGACCCCATCAGCTAGATAGCCGAAATCCGCCGCCAGGAGTGATGGCAGAATGATGAAATGTCCCGTTGCTTTTTGTTGTGCGTAATTCATATCAGCTTAGCCCCGCGCTACGACAGGCTCAAATTGGCCGCGCATTATGTCAGGAAGTACCCGGCCACGCCACAAAAATGAGAAAATAAGCGAGATGAGATGACTGGCGGGGTTAGTACCACACACGCCAGAGGAAAAGTCCTTCGGGCGGTGCGGTGGGGACACGGGCGGTGCGTATCTTGGAAGCTAGAATTAGTTTGACCTCGTCGAGAGGTATGGCCCCCTCCCCCACCCTTAATAGGAGCCCAGTGAGGCTACGCACCATCTTGTAAAGGAATCCCTCACTGGCAGCCCGAATGATAACCTGCGATCCGGTACGTTTGACGCTTAGAGAATACACTTCCCGAACCGTGCTTTCAACCTCACGGTTCGGATTGGCCGTAAAAGCGGCAAAATCATGCCTACCAGTCAAAATACGGGCGGCCGCTTGCATGGCCTTCACATCAAGCGATTTTCGTATATGGACCGAAACCTGGCGGCGAGTGGGATTCATGACCTTGGCATTCCAAATGAAATACCGGTATTCTTTTTTCACCGCACTCCGCCTGGCATGAAAATCAGGCTTGGCCCGCGCCACCTTGAGCACGCGGATATCCTGAGGAAGTTTGGCATTCATGCCATTCTGAAGATGCCCGCAGACCCATTTTTTCGAGAGATCGAAATGGGCCACCTGGCCTTCGGCATGAACCCCTTGATCAGTTCGGCCGCTCCCATGCACCTTGACGGTCTCGCCGGAGAGACTTTTCAGCACCGCTTCAAGCGCCTGCTGGACGGTCATTTGTTTCGGCTGAACCTGCCACCCGGCATAAGCGCCCCCATCATAGGCAACCGTAATGCGGTAGCGGAACGCGACGGATGAGGGCTGATGATCAACTATGGTTTTCCGCTCGTTCATTTCAGTAGGCGACCATGACTTTCCCGACGATCTCGTGCTCAAAACCTTGACGACACATTTAACGAAACTAAATATGTTATTACTTTTAAGATAATGTCAAGGGCTGAAACGCCACGAACTGAAATCTACACACTTACCATGAAGCCGGTCGGCGAGGCCGCCCCCCGAAATTCAGTCACAGTGCTTGATCGCAAACTGCGAGGGAGGCCGGCCTCGGCGTTCGGAACGGTTTTTCGACAGGCTGTTAGAGCGGATTTGGTTGTGAAAATCGGGGTCAATCGGTAAGGTGTCCTCTGCTTCGATCATCTGTGTGGAGTCATTATGCGTATTGAAAAAGGCACCGTTGCAAGTCATGAACTCATGGGCACCGAGTATCGGGTGCTCAGGTTGACCCTTCCCGAAGTGGCGGCAACAGCGCAACCAGGACAATTTATTCATCTCCGCATTGCAAGTCTGCATGACGCCGTATTGCGGCGGCCATTCAGTATCTACAAGGTGGAAGGCCAGGAACTTTCTATCCTGTACAAAACAATCGGCCGCGGTACGGCGACCATGCAATCCCTGAAGGTAGGCGATACCGTCAGTATTGTCGGACCACTCGGGAATGGATTCCCCCTGACCGTGGACTCTGGTGCCACCCCCGTACTGGTCGGCGGCGGATACGGTGTTGCACCCTTGTATTTTCTTGCGCGCCGCATGGCCCAGCGCGGCATTCTTTTCATCGGCGGCGCCAAAGCCGTGGATATCCTGCTTGCCGATGACTTCAATAAACTCGGCTGGAATGTACGCATCGCCACCGATGACGGTTCTCTCGGCGAAAAAGGCCTCGTCACCACGCCCTTGGACGCTTGGCTAATAACGGAAACCGGGAAAGTTATCCCGAAGTTTTATGCCTGTGGACCGAACGGTATGCTGAAGGCAGTTGGGGATCGAGCCATCAAGGGAAACTGGAAGGCCTGGCTTTCCCTAGATCGCCACATGGGCTGCGGTGTTGGCGCTTGCCTCGCCTGTGTGCAGAAAGTGCGACTAAACGGCCAGAATACCGTAGCCCGCGTCTGCAAGGATGGTCCAGTGTTTGAATCCCGTGATGTCATTTGGGAAGACTAAAATGAAACCGACACTCGCTATTGATCTCGCGGGACTCAAACTAAAAAATCCTGTCATGGTGGCTTCGGGAACCTTTGGATATGGCCCAGAATATGCCGATCTGGTGGACTTGAACAAACTGGGCGCAATTGTGGTTAAGGGAATCAGTTTGGAACCCTGGGGCGGAAACCGGACACCACGGATAGTTGAAGTTCCCGCCGGCCTGATCAACGCCATTGGGCTTCAAAATCCTGGAACCAGAGGCTTTACCGAGAAATATATGCCCTTCCTCCGCAAGTTTGATGTTTCGGTCATTGTTAATATCTGGGGTAAAACGCTGGAGGAATATGCCGAGGTGGCCGCCTGGTTTGACACGGTGGAAGGCGTTCATGCATTGGAGGTCAATATCTCTTGCCCCAACATCAAGGCTGGCGGCAGTTCATTCGGAACCCACCTCGACTCCACCGCGCGCGTGGTCGCCGCCGTGCGCGCCAGAACAAAATTGCCCATCATTCCGAAACTAGCGCCCAACGTTTCGGATATCGGGGCCTTTGCCAAGGTTTGCGAGAATAATGGTGCCGATGCCATTTCGTTGATCAATTCCTTCCCCGCCATGGCTATTGATATCGAAACCAGAAAACCTATTCTGGCCAACGTGTCGGGTGGCCTGAGCGGCCCGGCCATTCATCCCATCGCCGTCAAACTGGTCTATGAAGTGGCCAAGGTTGTCCAGATACCGGTGATTGCCATCGGCGGCATTACCTCCGCCCGGGAGGCGATTGAGTTTATAATTGCCGGCGCCTCGGCGGTTGCCGTGGGGACGGCCAACTTCACAGACCCACTGACCTCACTTCAGGTCATTGAAGGAATTTCCGACTATCTCGTCCGGCACAAAATGAAATGCGTTCAGGATCTTGTCCGAAGCATCAAAACTTAGAAGTCAGAATGAAACATACGAAACAGATCCTGTTTTGGAGTATTCTGGCAGTCAGCCTGATCCTTGGCGTCTGGTGGATTCTCTATGTTCCCTACCGCCCCGACCGGGTGTTTGCCGCTATTCCTGCCGATGCCTCCGTGGTCAGCGTTCATCATAATCTGGCGGATGACTGGGATCCTGTTTTTAATAATCCTATGCTGCTGCGTGCCATAAAGGCGGCAGGCGTGGAGGACGGCGATCTCGCCGGTCTGGCCACCAACAAGGTGGTGCGGGAATGGACCGAAAAGCTGGCTTCCGATCAGTTGGTCATGGCGTATATGCCCGCCATGGGCCCCCAGCATAAACCTGCCTTAATCGCCGCCTCATGGATCGGCCGCCAAAGTCGTCTCTTGCGCTGGCAAGTGAGTTGGATCAGGAGCCGGGATCTTATTCCTATCTCCTTTGATAACGGCCACCTAACCGTCTGGTTGACCCGCACAAAATTCGGAAAAACAAATTTACGCCTCTCGCTAGCGCTGTCTGAAGGCCTCGTTTTAGCGTGCATCTCGGAGGATCCCTTCGGAGTTAGGACACTCTTGGAATCGGCAGAAAACTATCCAGACCGCAGGACGGCTTTAGCATCCGGTAAACCTGATTCGGCACGCGGACTTTTGGCGGGTTTTCCAAAGCATTGGGGCTGGTTTGACGCAGGCCACAAACCGGTCGCATTTCAGATTGATATTAAACCTGAAAGGCTGATGCTTGACATGGCTGGAACAGTCCCCCTACCCGCATCCGTTTCGCTCAATGAGGCGGAAGGAACAAAAAAAGCCATGGAACTACTAGGTGGAACCTCAGATTTCCTGTCTCTACTGCCCCTGAATTGGATCTCCGCGCTGATCCCGCAAGAACCGTCGTCATTGCTCATGGAAACCGTGCGTGAACTGGCGGATACCAACAACGCCCCTTCCCATGCTCTGGCCTTTACCGCCATTCTGGACCAAGATCATAATGGCCGAATTCGCGGCCCCATGGGCCAGAAGTTGCGAGCCTTGGTAAAGGGCGTCAAAGTTCCAACCGTTCTGGTCGGATTTCAGGTGCGGGATGAAGCCGACGCCGACTCACGGATCCGTCACGCCGTGGAACAGTTGAACAGCCGGTACGGATTGAGCCTCGCTACCAGTTTGTTTGAATCCGAAAACGGGCTGCGACTCACCTCTATTCAGGAAAACCGGAAGAACTTTTATGGTTCCTTTGAACCGGGGGAACGGGCGGCCTATGCCGTGACCGGTAACTGGTTGATCCTCGCGAGCAACGCGTCGTCACTAAAAAAACTCCTGACCCAGCCAGCTAACGGGAAAACCATATGGGAAGTGGCGCCTTCATCATCGGCCTCCGCCAGTGGCTGGGCCAACCTGAATGGCATTGGGCAAACCCTCAAAACCACCGCTGGCGTGGCCAAACTGGCGGCCCTGTTTGACGCCTCAAGCGAAGCGCCCGCTACACGCGAAACCCTGGATCAGGTTGGGATCGCGGCGGCCATTCTGCGTGAATTGAATCAAGCCCAAATGACCGTTAACGCATCACAAACCGGCTTCCAGTTGAAGCTGGTGATTGGCTCTCGTTTATGATTTCCTGTCAAAATAACCTGAACTATATAATATGAGCGTAAAATTTAAAGACTATTACGAGATTCTCGGGCTTCCCCGGTCGGCAAGCGCGGAAGACATCAAGAAAACGTATCGCAAACTCGCACGGAAATATCATCCGGATTTAAACAAAAGTGCCGGGGCAGAAGCGCGTTTCAAGGAAATCGGCGAGGCTAATGAGGTCTTGAGCGACCCGGAAAAACGGGCGCGTTACGATCAGCTCGGAAGAAACTGGCAGGCCGGCCAGGACTTCCGTCCCCCACCCGATTTTGGCGGCAGTCCTTTTGAATTCCATCGTGGTGCCCCTGGCGGAGGGGGCCGTGGATTTAAGGGCCAGGACATGGGTGAATTCAGTGATTTTTTTGAAATGCTATTCGGGCAGCAATTTGGCGGCCGCGCTCCTCAAGGCGCCCGGGCCAATATGTGGGGTGGCGATGAAACATTTGCCCCCCAGGGCCAGGATCAGGAGGCGGAGATTGCTATCACGCTTGAAGAAGCCTGTCACGGCGCCTCAAAAAGCATCCGGCTTCAAACCACAGAGCCTGATCCTCGCGCACGAATGCAGGTACAGACCCGCACCTATCAGGTCAAGATACCTGCCGGCATTTCAGAAGGAGCCCGTATTCGGCTTGCGGGACAGGGCGGACAAGGCCCAGGTGGTGCCACGGGTGACCTTTATCTGACCATTCACATTGTCCCCCACCCCATTTTTAAAGTGGACGGCAGCAATTTGGAAGTCGAGTGCGCCCTCGCCCCATGGGAGGCGGCACTGGGCGCCAAGGTATCCATCCACACTCTACAGGGACAGGCCTTCATGACCATTCCACCTGGCACGGAATCCGGGCAACGACTCCGACTCCGAGGGAAAGGGTTACCCCAAAAGAGAGGGCTGGAACCGGGCGACCTCGTTGTTCTTATCCGGATCGTCGTTCCCAAACGAATGTCGCCACGCGAAAAAGAACTTTTTGAGGAACTGGCGAAGATATCATCCTTCAAACCGCGGGAATAATTTGGGGTAAGGGATCAGTAACGGGGTGGACTAGCGGCAGGGCGGCGACGCCGCTGGCCGCTACCGACGGATTGGCGAGCCGTCCCTACCCATTGCGGATGCTATGGCCGGCCCCTTGACCAGCCTTGCGTCCGAGTCGCGTCAGGCGCCCCATGACACAACCGGCGCACTGGCCGGCATCCTCATCCACGCAGGGTTTATTGGGATATAGCTGGTAAAGCGCCCGATATTTTTTCGGGGTGACATTGGGCATGAAGACGTTGGCCCCGCAGGTCAACACCCGGTCACGCCCCCCTTCGCACAGGGCATCAAAAGCTGTCGTTGCGGGAATATGGGACTTCGGATTCAGAAGTCGCAATAAAGCGATCGTCTTAAAATAAACTTCACGTTCTTCCAAACAGGGTTCATCGGCCAGCGGAGTTTCAGGATGCGGGAGATAAGGGCCACACCCGATCATATCCAACTCCAACTTAGTGGCGTATAACAAGTCCCGCGCGATCGTTTCCATCGAACCGCCCGGTAGGCCAATCATAAACCCGCTACCCACCTGGATGCCCGCACGTCGGATGTTCGCCAGACATTCCAATCGCTCATTGAAATCATCATCAGGGTGGATACGCTCAAATATCGCACGATCCGAAGTCTCGAATCGCAACAAATACCGGTCACACCCAGCTGCCTTGAAGGCCCGCAATTCATCCAAGGAGCGCTCACCCAGTGAGAGCGTCACAGCCATTCCCGACGCCGCCTTGATGCCGAATACAATCTCGCATATCCGCTCGCAGGTGAACCAGGGATCCTCTCCGGACTGGAGCACCACGGTCGTATTCCCCAGCCGTTCCGCCTGCACAGCGACCGCAACAATTTCGTCCGGAGACATTCGGTAACGCCGGGCTGTTTGGTTGCTTCGCCGGATTCCGCAGTAGTCACAGTTTTTTTGGCAATAATTGGAAAATTCAATAATCCCACGAAGGAATACTTCATCGCCAAACTGAGCCTGGCGAACCCTGTCAGCGGCGTGATACAACGCGGCCTGATCGGCTCCTGAACAGCCCAGTAGCCGCACCAACTCAGCCGCTTCAGGTCGGAACCCATCCTCCATCAGTGCCTGTATCGGTTGACGGTTCATAAGCGCCGCCGGTTATTTGACGGGGGATGATTTCTTTTTGGGATCGAACCCGTATTCCGCCAGAATTTTGGCCACCTGGTCGGGCTTGACCCCGGCGTACACCTTTTCATCGACGATCATCACCGGCGCCAGCGCGCAGGCACCGACGCAGCGGGCCACATCAATCGTAAACAACCGGTCAGGAGTCGTTTGTCCAACATCAATACCCAGTAGTCCCTTCACTTTATCCAGGACGTTTCCGGCGCCCTTGACAAAACAGGCTGTCCCCATGCAGAGCGAGATCCGGTGTTTGCCGCGCGGCGTGAACTTGAAAAAGTGGTAGAAGCTGGCCACTCCGGTCACTTTTGCCGAAGGAATCTGCATCAACGTCGACACCGCATTCATGTGTTCAGTGTCCAGATATCCAAAATGCTCCTGCACCTTGTGCAACACCGGGATCAAATGGCTGCCGGGATGAGGTGTCGCCAAACAATCTTCGATAAAAATAACCACCGCCTCCGGCAGTACCGCCTTGGCCTTTGCTTTTTCCTGAAGCATCAATTCAGACTTCACTTCACACCTCGCGGGTATTTGGGTTGATAATGGGTATGCAACAACTCGTGGGAACGATGGCTGTTTGGGGCGCCCAGAAAATTCTCATAGAGCGCGTCGATGGCCGGGTTCTCGTGCGACTTGCGCAAAGTTTTCGCGCCGTCAATCGCATAAAGCGCCCGTGCCCGCAAGCGTGCCAATTCGGGGTCCAAAACATGCATTCCGTGCGGGGGATAGGGTTGGCCGCCGCCCGCCACACATCCGCCGGGGCAGGCCATGACCTCTATCAGGTGATAGACCTTCTCGCCACTCAAAACGCGATCCAGTAGGTTCTTGGCATTTTGGAGACCGTTCGCCACGCCGATATTGATGGGCGTACCGTCAATATCAATAGTTGCCTCCTTGACCCCTTCCACTCCGCGAACCTGCATGAATTCCACTTCGCCCAGTTCCTTGTTTGTAACCTTCTCGTAGGCCGTCCGCAATGCCGCTTCCATAACCCCGCCTGTGGCTCCGAAAATATCGGCGGCCCCCGAGGAGACCCCCAGTGGCGAGTCAAAAGCCCCGTCAGCCAGATCGCGAAACTCAATGCCAAGGCACTTGAACATCCAGATCAACTCGCGGGTGGTCAACACGGCGTCCGTGTAAGGCGCCCCCCATGGAGCGCGATGTTCGGGTCGTCCCATTTCGAATTTCTTCGCCGTACAGGGCATGATAGCCACCACGAAGATCTTCTTGGGATCAATGCCCATTTTATCCGCATAGTAGGTTTTAAGAAGGGCGGACAACATGCTCATGGGCGACTTGCAGGTCGAGGTCAGAGGGATAAGTTCCGGATAAAAGCGCTCCATGAAATTCACCCAGCCCGGCGAGCATGAGGTGATCAAAGGCAGGCGTTCATTCTTCTGCAGGCGATTAATAAACTCGTTTGCCTCCTCAATAATGGTCAGGTCGGCGCCAAAATTGGTGTCAAACACCTTATGAAAGCCAGCCATACGAAGCGCCGTAACCAGCTTACCGGTCACCGGCGTTCCCGGCCGGTATTCAAATCCCTCGCCGATCGTCGCCCGGATGGCCGGCGCGGTGTGCACCACGACATGCAAATCCGGATTCGAGAGCGCGGCGAAGACGGACTCGGTGGCATCCTGCTCTGTGAACGCTGCAGTGGGGCACACATTCACGCACTGGCCGCAGTGGATACAGACCGAATCGATCATTTTATGGCCGTGGGCCGGGGCCACCACGTTGTGGAAACCGCGATTTTGCACGCTGAGATTATGAACACCCTGGACTTCATCGCACACCCGCACACACCGGCCGCAAAGTATGCACTTCTCCGGATTCCGTATCACAGGCGAGGATTCATCCTGCGGAAACCGCTTCCGTTCCCCCTCAAACAGGCGCTCCCGCACCCCCAGGTCATGTGCCAACTTCTGCAACTCGCATGTTCCATTGCGGTCACAGGTCTGGCAGTCCATTGGATGGTTATCCAAAATCAGCTCCACCACGTCGCGGCGCAAGCGCCGCAGCAGGGGCGACGAGGTTTTAACCTTCATTCCTTCCGCGACCGGAAACGAACAAGAAGCCACCGGATTGCGTTGGCCATCCACCTCGACCACACACACCCGGCAGGCGCCGATTACGCTCAGGTCGGGGTGGTAGCATAAGCGCGGAACATTGACATTAATGGAGTCGGCCGCTTGGAGAATGGTGCTTTTTTCGGGAACCGTCACCTGAACGCCGTCCACCCACAGTGTAACTTTCTTATCCGTTGTCATGGCTATTTCCTTTTCACCGCATCGAATTTGCACGCTTCAAAACACTGCCCGCACTTGATGCAGCGCGCGGCGTTAATTTCATGAACCTGTTTGGGAGTGCCCGTGATGCAAGGCACTGGGCATTTGCGCTTACAGGCGCCGCAGCCCACACACTTTTCGGGAATAATGGTGTAGGTTAACAGATGGGTGCATACACCCGCCGGACACCGTTTTTCGGTAATATGGGCCTCGTATTCCGAACGAAAGTGCTTGATGGTGCTGATCACCGGATTCGGCGCCGCCTGCCCTAGCCCGCACAATGACGTTTTCTTGATCGTGTCGCCCAGTCGCAATAACTTCTCAATATCCCCTTCCACACCCCTGCCTGTCGTGATGCGCTGGAGAATATCAAGCATGCGCCGGGTGCCTTCACGGCAGGGGGTACATTTGCCGCAGGATTCATCCTGGGTAAAATCCAAGAAGAAGCGCGCCACATCCACCATGCAGGAATCCTCGTCGATCACGATCATCCCGCCACTGCCCATCATGGAGCCGGCCGCCGAAAGCGACTCGTAATCCACGGGGGTGTCAAGAAACGACTGCGGCAGGCACCCCCCCGCCGGTCCGCCGGTTTGAATCGCCTTGAACAACTTGCCGTCCCGGATTCCGCCCCCAACGTCATACACCACCTGGCGAAGCGTGGTGCCCATCGGTACCTCGACAAGCCCCGTGTTGCAGACCTTTCCGGCCAGCGCAAAAACCTTGGTTCCCTTGCTCTTCTCGGTGCCAATGGAGGCGAATCGTGTGGGGCCATCCAGCACCACAACGGGGATATTCGCGAAGGTTTCAACGTTGTTGATCACCGTGGGCTTTCCCCACAGTCCCGACACCGTTGGATAAGGCGGTCGGGGCCGGGGCATGCCCCGCTCGCCCTCAATCGAGCAAATCAACGCTGTTTCCTCGCCGCACACGAACGCGCCGGCGCCCAACCGGATCTCGATATCGAAATCCCATCCTGTCCCGAAGATGCCTTTTCCCAGAAAACCAGCCTGACGGGCAGCCGCAATGGCGATCTCCAGACGTTTAATGGCCAGCGGATATTCAGCGCGGATGTAAACGAATCCCTGACGGGCCCCAATGGCATACCCCCCGATGATCATCCCCTCGATAATGGAATGGGGATCCCCCTCGATAGTGCTGCGATCCATGAACGCACCTGGATCCCCTTCGTCGGCATTGCAAATGATAAACTTCTGGTCGCTTTTCTGGGTCAGCGCGAAATTCCACTTCACGCCCGTCGGGAATCCACCACCCCCGCGCCCCCGCAGTCCGGACTGGATCACCGTGTTGACCACCTCTTGTGGCGACATCGCCGTCAATATATGCACCGCCGCCTCGTAGCCGCGCACGGCCAGATAGGAATCGAGACTTTCGGGGTCAATGACGCCGCAGTTGCGAAGGGTCATGCGCAATTGCTTTCCGAAAAATGGCACATCTCCAAACACAGGCTGAAAGCGGTTCGTCAAGCGATCATGGGAGCATACGTGTTCAGTCAGAGGTTTTCGCCCCACCAGATGATGCTTCACGATATCAGCCACAACCGCAGGCGTCAGCTTCTCATACAGGATGCCATCGGGGTAAATAAACGCCACCGGACCAACATCGCACATCCCCATGCAGGCCGACTGGTTAATTGTGACTTTTTTCGCCAGATGATGCTTCTCAACCTCGTGAAGGAAGGCTTCATAAATGGCCTGCGACTCAGGCTTGGAGCACGAATTTCCCCCGCATACGCTGACCACATAACTCGGCAAAGTGGAACTCGACGACGGGCGCATGGTCAACTCTGGGATCACCTCGCCACCCAGCACATGGGTATTAAACATTTTCTCCACTTTTTCAGGGGTCATGTGAATGTATTTGTGCGTGATGCTACCCGCGGAATAAACGGTCACGACAGGTTCCATATCACATTTTCCGGTACACCCCACCCTGCCTAGCGCCACATCAGTCAAGTGATGCTTTTTGATCAGCACCTCGAAACGCTCATGCACCTCGTTGGCTCCCGCCGCATTCTCACAGGTGGCCGAACCCACCGTAAT
>JBAXPK010000012.1:0-58578 GCA_037132275.1 bacterium | reverse complement strand
GCGAGAACGACAGACTGGCTGTTGATGAGGCCTACCGCAAGGCCCGCGTTCCTGCGACCGTGCATGGGTTCTGCACAGACATGGTGTCGGTCTATCGCCGGGCCAGTCTAGCCATCTCCCGGTCGGGCGCCAACTCATGTCTGGAATTGGCGCTGTTCGGTATCCCGGCCATCCTCATACCCCTCCCCACCGCTGCCCGCAATCACCAGCAGGCCAATGCTAAAGCCATGATGGACGCTGGGGCAGCAATCATGCTGGAGCAAGCCCAACTCTCGCCCGATCTATTGGCAGCCACTATCCGGACTATCACTGACAATCCGGGGACGCTCACCGCCATGCGCGCTGCCGCCAGAGCGCGAAGTGGCACAGGGGCCGATGAAGCGCTCGCCGATTTGGTTGTGAAAATCGGATCCAGCCTTAACTGAAGGGGTTCTCAAAGGGGTAGCCCAAGGGGAATTGAACTTGATTTTAGGGCAATCTGCTTTAGGCTGTATATTCTCAATTTTTGATGTATGAATGAAGGAAGGACTAAATGATAATGAAGAAAACCAAAACGACCAAACTCGGCGCCAAGCGAGCCTCTGCTCCTATCGCAATCAAGCCGGCAGCCATTAAATCTCCTGATAAAGCCCCTGTAAAGGCCCCCGCAAAAATCGCGGCGAAAAAAAGAACCGCCGCCACGACCACCTCGTCGCGGGAAAGTGATTTGCTCCGCCATGAAATCGCCGCTTTCCGCACCCAACTTTCCAAGCACATGGCGCCGGTGACCACGGGCTCTCTGGACGAAGTGGACGCCTTACGGCGGGTCTTGAATGACCTGATGGAAGCCCGGATGAATAATGTTATCCGCGACCTGGTCACCATCCGTACCAGCGCCGCCAACGCCGGTGGCGAAGCCCGACGGATTGCCGACCAGATGGACGCCCTGCTCGCCGATCTGGGTGCGATGAAATTTGAGGCTGAACGGCTGGAACATGTGGATCCGCTGATCCATGCAGTCTCACGCGAGGTTTCAAACGCCTCCTTTCCTGACGGCATCATCATGGAAACCCTCCGTCCAGGGTTTCACACCTCACGCGGCATTGTGGTCGCCAAGGCGTTGGTAATGGTCAACCGGAGATCCTGATTATGGCGCGTCTTGGGATTGATTACGGAACCACTAACACCGTGGTAGTTTGCGCGGATCGCGGGCGTTACCCGATGATCCCTCATGTGACCGATACCGCCATCGGGCGGGTCGCCCGTGATGTTTTCCCGTCGTTTTTTGTTTACGACACCACCACGGCCGGCCTCCGTTTTGGCGCCGAGGCGGAGCGCTCCCTTGCGGAACCCGGCGCAGCCCAACGTTACATCCCGATACGCTCGTTCAAACGCGCATTCCGGAATTATGTGGACGGCATGCGTCTTGCCACTGACTCCATACCCGGTGGCCTCGATATGCTCGATACGTTCCGGCAATTCACCCGCGCCATCCACGCCTCGGTACGCGCATCCGGAATTGTCGGCGCCGATGAGCCTCTTGAGGCGGTTCTTAGCTGGCCCGCCAACGCCAACGGCGCCCAGCGGCACTTGACCCGAACCGCATTCAAGGACGCCGGATTCACGGTCATTGCCACCCTGAATGAGCCGTCGGCTGCCGCCATTGAGCTTGCGGACCGCATGGTGCATGGAAACCGGGCTAAGGCGCGACAGCTAAAAAAAACCGTGGCCGTTTTCGATCTAGGTGGCGGAACATTCGATGCCTCGGTGGTTCAAATCAATACCGCTGAATATACCGTGCTCGCTTCATCAGGCATTGAAAATCTCGGCGGCGACGACTTCGACGCCGTGCTCGCGGAACTTTTCTGCGAGAAGCTGAAGCTTGATTTTGCATCACTCTCCCCCTTCCATCGCACACTGTTTCTTATGCAGGCATGCCGGGAGAAGGAACGGGTGAGCACAGGCCAATTCCGCAGTCTCACTCTGGATCCCGAGGAAATCGGCCTGCCCGGCAGCGCCGTAAAAGTCACGACCGCAGCCTTCGAGAAGCGCCTCACGGAACTGATCGAACCTGCCGTAGAGAAACTTGCGGACGTCATGAAAGCCGCTGGTGATAACGACGTGGAAACCATTTATCTGGTTGGCGGCTCATCCCGCCTCCCCTTGGTCAGCAAACTGATTGCAGCCTGTTTTCCCAAAATCAAACTGTTTACGACGGATAAGCCATTCAGCGCCACTGCCATGGGGGCAGCCATTCAAAGCGCCGAGACTGTGCGGGTGCATGAGGTATTCGCCCGGCATTTCGGTGTCATCAGGCTGGCAGACCACGGAACCCGTGAAATTTTCGCCCCGGTTTTTCATGCCGGACTGCGGCTTCCCGCGCGGGGTGACGCCCCCGTGGCGACGGAAATACGTTACCAGCCACGCCACAATATCGGGCGGTTCCGTTACTTGGAATGCACCTCCGTAGATGGGGCAGGAAAACCGGAATCCGGCTTGCGCGTCTGGTCAGAAATCCTGTTTCCCTATGATTCTAACCTGCCCCTTAATGAATCACTTCATCCCGATCAGATTGTCCCGAGACATGATATGCCAGGAGAAGCGGTGGAGACCTATACATGCGACTGTGACGGCATTATCACGGTGCGGATCAACCGGACAGACAGCCAGTCCCGCACTTTCGAGGTTTTTCGGGCATAACAAGCTAATGACTAACAGTTCTACGCCTAGTCCACTGAAGCACGTTCTGCCCCTGGTGCAGCGGGATCCCTATCTGCAACCGTTCGAATCTGTCATACGCCGACGCCTTCAACTTATTCAAGACACGGAAAAACGGCTGACCGTGGCGAAAACATCACTGGCCGACTTTGCGTCAGGCCATGAATTTTTTGGCCTGCACAGACTTTCTGATGGCAGCTGGGTGATGCGGGAATGGGCACCCCATGCCACAGCCATCACCGTCATGGGTGACTTCAATGAGTGGAAACCATCTTCGGAATTTTCGTTTAAAAAGGATGTCTCCAGCGGTGTGTGGGAATTACGCCTGCCGGCGCAACGCGTGAAACATGGCGATCTCTTTAAACTGCTTGTCTCATGGCCGGGCGGGAGCGCCGAACGAATACCAGCCTACGTCCGCCGCGCCATACAGGATGACAGAACTAAGGTATTCAGCGCTCAGGTTTGGTGGCCGGATCAGCCGTATCGATGGAAACACGAGTCATTCCGGCGCAACCAGGAATCGCCACGTGTATATGAAGCACATGTCGGCATGGCCCAGATTGAGCCGCGTCTCGGAACGTATCGTGAATTTCAGGATAAAATCCTTCCGAGGGTGGTCGATGCGGGATACAACACGCTCCAGTTGATGGCCATCCAGGAACACCCTTACTATGGTTCGTTCGGCTACCACGTCAGTAATTATTTCGCTGCCTCATCCCGCTTCGGCACTCCGGAGGAGCTGAAGGACCTTGTGGATGCCGCCCATGGAGCCGGGCTCGCCGTCATCATGGATCTGGTCCATTCCCATTCGGTTCGCAACGAACTCGAGGGGTTGAGCCGGTTCGACGGCACCCTGTCCCAGTATTTTCATGAAGGCGAACGGGGTGACCACTTCGCTTGGGACTCGCGATGCTTTAATTACGGCAAAACGGAAGTGCTCCACTTCCTCCTCTCCAACTGCAGGTATTGGCTTGATGAATACCGGTTTGACGGCTATCGCTTTGACGGGGTCACCAGCATGCTCTATTACGATCATGGCCTCGGAAAAGCTTTCACCTGTTATGATGATTACTTCGGCGGAAATGTGGATGACGACGCCTTAGCTTACCTGACTCTCGCCAATAAGGTGATTCACGCTGTCCGCCCCGATGCCCTCACCATCGCGGAGGATGTCAGTGGAATGCCAGGTTTGGGCACTCCTGCTGATGACGGAGGCATTGGGTTTGATTACCGCCTGGCCATGGGAACTCCTGATTACTGGATCAAACTGATCAAGGAGGTTCCTGACGAACAATGGAACATGAGCAATCTTTATTACGAACTGACGAATCGCCGGCAGGATGAAAAAACCATTTCCTATGCCGAATCGCATGACCAGGCGCTCGTGGGTGACAAGACCATCATCTTCCGCCTCATTGACGCCGAGATGTATACCTCGATGCGTGTCGCCGACAGCAATCTTAAGGTTGACCGGGGAATCGCCCTGCACAAGATGATTCGGCTAATCACGCTGGCTACGGCCGGCCACGGATACTTGAATTTCATGGGGAACGAGTTCGGGCATCCGGAATGGATCGATTTTCCGCGCGAAGGCAACGCCTGGAGCTATCACTACGCGCGCCGTCAATGGAATTTGCGCGACGATCACGATCTCCGTTACAGGTTTCTGGCAGAGTTTGACAAGGGCATGATGGGGCTTTGCCGGGATTTCAATCTGATCGAGACGCCGGGCCCTCATTTCTTGTATGAGCATGTATCCGACCAGGTGCTTGCCTTTGAACGGGCCGGACTCGTGTTCCTGTTCAACTTCAACCCGGTCAAGTCTTTCACCGACTATGCCATCAGCGTACCCCCGGGAAAATATAAGCTGCTACTGAATAGCGATGCGGTGAACTTTGGCGGGTTCGGGCGCCTTGCGCCATGGGCAGACTACTTTACATTTCCAGCCCAGGATCCTAGTGGCGGTAAGACCAATAAACTCTCGGCTTATCTACCAGCCCGTACGGCGCTGGTTTTGGCGCAAGGGGAAACTCTATGAGCGTTCCTCTATTGCCACCCTGTCGCGGACATCTTTTCCACCGCACGGCCATGTTGGTCGGTAAACCGGCCATGGAACGGCTCAGCGCCGTTCGTGTGGCCGTGTTTGGCGTCGGTGGGGTAGGAAGCTGGACGGCCGAATCCCTGATTAGATCCGGCGTTGAACACCTGACCTTGGTGGATTCGGACGATATCTGCTCAACTAATATCAACCGGCAACTTCAGGCGACCACCATGAATGTCGGCGAGTCCAAGGTGGATGAACTAAAAAAACGCCTTCTGGAAATCAACCCATATGCCAACATTGATGCCCGTCACATTGCCTACACCGCCCGCACCTGCGAACAGTTCGATCTGAAAACCTTCGACTATGTGCTCGATGCCATTGACAGCCTTCAGAATAAGGTCATGCTGATTGAGCGCAGCCTGGATGCCGGGGTAATCGTTTATTCCTGCATGGGCGCCGGCGCAAAACTGGATCCGACCCAGATCAAGGCCGGTCCCCTCTCCCGCACCAGAATGTGTCCCCTCGCCCGCATGGTTCGAAAACGACTGGGGAAGAAGTGTGTCACCAAGGATTTTCTCTGTGTCTATAGTGAGGAAGTTCCGCTGGATCCAACTCTGGAAACTTTTTGCGGCACCGGAAAATGCGCCTGTACCCATTCCCGGCAACCCGATGATGACAACCATCCAGACTGGTGCGCCAGGAAGACCCAAGTGAACGGGACGGTCGTGCATGTAACCGCCGTATTTGGGTTTACCTTGGCGGGATTAGTCATTCAAGATATCGTGAGAAAAACTCATGAATAAAAAAAACGTAGCCGTTATCTTCGGTACCAGGCCTGAAGCCATCAAGCTGGCGCCTGTTATTCTGGCTCTGAAAAAAGAACGTGGTATTCGATGCCGCGTCTGCGTAACCGCGCAACACCGACAGATGCTGGATCAGGTGTTGGGCATTTTCGGGATTGCGCCTGATGTTGACTTGAATCTGATGAAGCGGAACCAGACTCTGGCCGGACTCACCTCCCGCGCCATAACTGCTGTGGACGGATTTCTGGCCAGGGAGAAACCCGATTTGGTGCTGGTTCAAGGTGATACGACCACGGTTTTATCGGCGTCCTTAGCGGCTTTTTACCATCACATTCCCGTTGGTCATGTCGAAGCCGGCCTTCGCACCGGCAATCTTCAATCCCCTTGGCCGGAAGAATTGAACCGTATCCTGACCACGCGGATTGCCGCCCTACATTTTGCCCCGACTCAACGCAACCGTGAGACACTTTTAAAAGAAGGCATTCCCGATAACTCCATTGTTGTCACGGGCAATACGGTCATCGATGCCCTGTTTCTGGCCCTGGATAAGGCGAAGAAAAAGCAACCCCACATTCCCAGTCTTCCCGATTTTTTAAATCTCAAATCCGAAATTTCAGATCTCCGCCCCTCTATCGTCCTCATTACCGGTCACCGCCGCGAGAATTTTGGCGAAGGATTTGAAAACATCTGCAAGGCCATTGCCCGCCTCGCCCGCCATTTTCCGAAAATCCACTTTGTATACCCGGTTCACCTGAACCCCCGCGTTCGGGAACCAGTCATGCGCCTTCTTGGTTCCTCTGCTCCGCGTCCCAAGTTTACAAACATCCATCTGATCGAGCCGTTGGACTATCTGTCCTTTGTGGCCCTCATGGCCCGTTCCCACCTGATCCTTACCGATTCCGGCGGAGTTCAGGAGGAAGCGCCAAGCCTTGGCAAGCCGGTCATCGTCATGCGCGACACCACCGAGCGCCCCGAGGCTGTGATGGCGGGCACAGTCAAGGTGGTCGGGTCTGATTGCCGGGGTATTATCAAGGCGACGGAGGAGCTTCTCACAAATCCTGATCTATATGGGAAAATGGCCTGCGCCCATAACCCCTATGGGGACGGGAAGGCCACTGAAAGAATCGTCGCCGCCTGCCGGAAGTTCCTCACATGATGATCTGGCGTTGTCTTGATAGCCTGCTGATCCTGTCGGCCTTTGCCGTTGTCTATGTGCTTCCCCCGCTCGCCGTCATGATACGGCTACGGGGAACGGCTGATAAAGTTACCCTGATCGTCCTGTCCGGCGGGCTCGGTGTGGCCTCACAGGCATTGCTCGGTTTTCTATGGAACCATCTTGTGCAACACACCTCTTTTCTGGAAGGTTCCCTTTATTACCTGTTGTGGTTAAGCCTCTGGGGACTCCTGCGCATTCGAGGGACACCCCCGACTTGCGAGGTTGATCAATCCAGATCAGAAACGCAATTCCGAGGCATTCGCCCTGGCCTGATCCTTGCCGCCATTGTTCTGGCTGGTGTTATCCTGCGCAATGTCGATGCCCTGACCCATGCCTCACTGGGTCAATCCGACGCTTATACGCACCTCCAATTCCTCCGGGATGTTTTTCAATACGGACAGATTCGTAACATCGTCTACCCCCCGGGCTATTCCTGGGTTCTGGCCCTGCCGGTCATGACCTTCAATCTGGATGCCTATATGGTGGCTCGGTATGTGGGTCCCTTTTTTGGGGCGTTGCTTATCGCAACTCTCTACCTGCTAGGACGACGGCATAGCCCGATGGCCGGTCTTTTTGCCGCATTTTTTGCCGCTGTCTGCCCGCTCTTTTATCCCTTGATCAAGACCGGCATGGGCGCCTTTGCGAACCAAATGGGATTATTCCTATTCCCCCTTGCCCTTTTCCTTTACCTGACAGAGTCTCCTTTTCTCTTCGCCCTCATCCTCCTCGGCCTGACTGTTTCGGTCCCCCTCTTTGTGTTCACCCTGGTGTTGATTATCGTTATCCATCGTCTGCTCTGTTTTCCCGCTTGTAGCCCACGGCGCTGGTGGCGGGATAACCGGCTACTCCTGCTCGCCTTTCTTCTCGCCTTCGCCTTGGCGAGTTACCATTTCCTGAGTCCGGGAAAAATGCACGTCACCACTACAGCCTCGCTCGTCACAGGCATTTCAACCCCAGCCTCACCGAAGCAGTCGACCGCCTCTCCGTCCCAAACGATCCTTGCGTCAATCCAATCCAATCCCGCAGGAAAACTCGCGGTGGATCTGCTCACGGTCAAGAGATTCGGACTGGACAGCGTCCTGCTGAATCTGGCCGCCCTGGGCCTAGCGGGCCTGTTCATCGGCATTCTGGTGGCCGGATTTCGGGGTGGCTGCACCACTCTTAAATTGATAGGAGGATGGGGTCTGCTCACCACGCTACAAGCCGCCACCGGACTTTTGGAATTCAGCCTATATCAACGCAGTGGGTGGATTCTGCTAGAGGCGATCACTCTCGCAGGAGGAGTCATCATCGCAAAGTTTTACGGGATAGAGGGGATGATGAAAATCATCCGCCCTGGCGTTATGCTGGGCTTGTTCATCAGCGCCCTCCTGGCCTTCTGGATTCCGCCCCAGCATCGCTGCATAAACAGTGGAGCTGAAAACGAAATCGCGACTGTATTGCGAGAACTATCCGCCTCCCGAATACGCGCCCTCCATGTCCGAAGCCCGATCACCTTTGAGCCGATGGCGCCAAGCCCCTTGATCACACGAGCTGCCGCGCTTCCCCATCTCACAGTAATCACCCGACGCTACACCTTGTTTAACGCCGACCAGGGGAATATAGCTGGTGTTCTCCAGGATCCCGCTGCCGGCATCAGGCAGAGGCCCGTTGAATCAAACAGCCGACTCGCCCCACCCTCTGATAATTTCATTTGTTTGATTGACCGAAAAATAGATTTGCCCGACATGGGATTCCTGGCCAAAATCAGCCCCAATCTCACTCAATCGCTAGCCAATTATCAGCCAATTCTCTACAAACCCAACGAGGTGATTCTCTCCTTTTTGGAGTCACTGCCAACCGATGCATGGCGGGTTACCCGGGAAGAGCACGGCCAGAACCTGTCGATTTACCTCGCCGAACGCCTAATCCCCTTGACGGCCCGCTGAGTTTCTTATATTTTGTGCGTTAACAGTTTTGTAAATGCTTATCAGTTCTATGAACGACACGACGGCACAGGTACGGAAACGGCTAACAGAGGTAGGTGGGCGCACCGCCCAAGACCTCGGGTTGGGGCGTATTGTAGGCCAGATTCTGGTTCACCTCTACCTCGCCCCCGACGAACAATCCCTTGAAGCCATTGCTACAGATTTGGGACTCAGTAAGGCCGCCGTCAGCATCGCGGCGCGTCAACTGGAAAGCCTCGGCCTCCTACGCCGTTCATGGAAGTCCGGCGACCGCAAAACCTATTACCGAACCGCCGACGACATCGCCACCGCTCTTCATCAGGGACTACTGATGCTGGTACGAAATAAAATGAGTCTACTGGCGACGGAACTTCAACAAGCGGAATCGGAACTGAATTCGGAGGAATCCGGAGCAGAGGCGGAGTTCATACTGGGCCGGGTGAAACGGGCCAAAAAATTGCGCGACTCCGCCATGTCCGTACTGGAGAATCCCTTTGTTAAAATGTTGACCCGCATGAAGTAAATTAAATTTGGATTGCAGCGACTCTGCGACGTTTTTATTAGATTACGCATAATTCACGGGGACGAAGTCTGCCCGGAAATAGACGACGGACCACAGACCACAGACTAAGGCTACAAAAGACATGAGAGATTACAGAAAAATAGTGGCGTGGAAATTGGCGGACGATCTGACTGTCGCCATCTATGAATGTACTCATACATTTCCATCTAATGAGCAGTATGGGATGACGAGCCAATTGCGCCGCGTCGCATACTCTGTCCCCGCTAATATTGCGGAGGGTTCCTCGCGGGAATCTCAAAAGGACTACCTTCATTTTCTTCACATTGCCCGGGGCTCCCTTTCGGAAACCCAATATTTCATTCATCTCGCCAATCGCCTCGGCTATATTTCAGCCGTTTTGAGGGAAGGTCTCGATGTCCAAGTCAGCGAGACATTCCGAAAACTTCATGGCCTAATACAAGCCGTCAAGGAAGAACTGCCAAAGTCTGTAGTCCGTAGTCCGTAGTCCACTCACCCCATGCACCACACACACATACGTGCCAACCAGCCTTGGTGGAAAATTAACTGGCGGGAACTCTTGGAATACCGGGATCTCTTCTGGATGACCATCCAACGGGATTTGACATCTATCTACAAACAGAGCGTTTTAGGGCCCCTCTGGTTTATTCTGCAACCCGTAATGACCACCGTAATCTTCACCATCGTCTTCGGTAATTTCGCCAAAATCAAAACAGATGGACTGCCACCGTTCCTCTTCTACATGAGTGGATTGGTTCTCTGGAATTATTTTCAAGGGGTTCTCAACGGTTCCGCTAATTCGCTAATGAGCAATGCAGGAATCTTGAGAAAAGTGTATTTTCCCCGCCTGCTTTCACCTCTTTCCTCAGTGGTCACCTATCTGGGGCATTTTTTCATCAATTTCTTGGTTTTTATCGGTTTTTTTATCTACTTTATCGCCAAAGGAAGCGACATTCATCCCTCATGGTGGATACTCATCCTTCCCATCCTTGTTTTGCATTGCGCCTGCGTAGGATTGGGAGCGGGATTGTGGCTTTCCAGCATGACGATCAAATACCGCGATGTATCTTTTGCCCTTCCTTTTATGACTCAACTTTGGATGTATGCCACCCCTCTCATTTACCCCTCCAGTGAAGTACCCGCCAAGTGGAAATGGATCATCGCAGTCAACCCCATGGCCGGCGTCATCGAGTTGAACCGTTTTGCCTTTCTCGGCGCCGGCTCACCTGACCGGACGATTTTGATCATTAGCTTTATGGTGGGAATCGGGTTGCTGATCAGCGGCCTCTTTGTTTTCAACCGTGCTCAACGCACCTTCGTCGATACCATTTAACCATGACTGAGCCAGCCATAACCGTCAGGGGACTTTCAAAACGTTACCACCTTGGGGCCATCAACCGCCATACCCTCGGGGACGAAATCAGCTATTTGTATCACAGACTCCGGGGACACAACGCGGCAGATCACATGGGAACGGTACACGCCGATGTGACCCGCCCGAATTCCGCCAGCACATTTTGGGCACTGAAGGATGTTTCCTTTGAGATTGATGCCGGGGAAATTATCGGAATCATGGGGGGGAACGGCGCAGGAAAGTCGACTCTGCTTAAAATCCTGAGCCGAATCACGGAACCCACTGCCGGGGAAGCGTTCATAAATGGGCGAATCGGATCCCTCCTGGAAGTGGGCACCGGGTTTCACCCCGACCTGACCGGGCGCGAGAATATCTACATGAATGGCACCATCCTGGGGATGAAGAGGGCCGAAATCAACCTCCGGTTCGATGAAATTGTCGAGTTCTCCGAAATCGGAAAATTTCTTGATACCCCGGTCAAGCGTTACTCCAGCGGCATGTATGTGCGGCTCGCCTTCGCTGTGGCTGCCCACCTAGAATCTGAAATTCTCCTGATTGATGAAGTTCTGGCCGTTGGCGATGCAAAGTTCCAGCAAAAATGCATTGGTAAAATGAGAGATGTGGCGAAAACTGGCCGCACCATCCTCTATGTCAGCCATAATCTTCCGTCCCTTAGGGCCTTATGCCCCCGCAGTATTCTGCTCACCAAAGGACAAGCCACAGGGCCAATCCTTACCGATGAGGCGCTACACCATTACATCGGGTTCGAAAAGGAAGGCCTTCGCGCCCAATGGATCAGCCCACACCCTCCCGACCAGCGCCAAGGATTCGCCGCCGCCTTCCTTCGTCAGGATGGACGCCTCGCAACCGTTCTAAGCATCACCCGCCCTTTTGAAATTGGTTTGATTCTGACTCCCCGAGCGGCGGATGATCCATCGCTTGTGACGTTACAGATATTGAATGAAGAAGGGATCATCATTCACCATACCTCAGACTTATACGAGGACGAACGTGCTTTTTTCTGGAGGACTGGTCATAGGCTCTTATCGGTTCCCGCTCATGCCTTGGCTCCCGGACGTTATTCGATCACGCCCCGCCTGTTTCATCCACAACAGGGCCTTCTTGACAATCCAATGGGCGCATTGATTTGCGATATTGCCGCAGATGGCCCCGTGTTCGCGAAATACCCACCAGCAATATGGAAAGGCGTCACCGGCCCGGGGCTGTTCGGCTGGCAATGCGTGAAGGAGTTAACCCTGCCCGAGACAGTTTCATGAAAAAAAAGTCCTGGCTAACATTATTGCGGCATGCGCTATTGCATCGGCTCGCGGAAGCGGAAGACAGATTCTGGGATCCGGTTAAACCCCGAAATAATATCGGCTTCTGGCGTCGGCGCGAATTGCGTGCCATGAATGTTCAGTTTGGCACCCCTCTGTGCACACGTCCAGGCCTCTTCGTGTTTATGCCGGGAAATCTCACCCTTGGATACAGGGTCGGCTTGGGACACAACACCTGCCTTTTCAATCATGCGCCCATCCACATTGGCAACGATTTCCTCTCAGCGGAAGCTCTGCACATCAACACGGGAACACACGATCCCGTAACCCTGATTCCCTCATCGAGCCCAGTCACCATCGGCGACCGGGTGTGGTGCGGCGCCCGTGTCACCATACTCGCCGGCGTCACCATCGGTGACGATGTGGTAATCGGGGCGGGCGCGGTGGTAAAAGACAACATCCCGCCCAACAGCATCGCGGCCGGGGTACCCGCCCGCGTCATCCGCCCGCTGAATCGCCCCCCATCGCCCCCTGTGTGGTCAGCATTCGGGAGAAGTACTTCGTCATGAGCACCCCGTGGAATATCCGTCTGCAAAGAACGGCTTGGTACGCCAAGTCAACGTGGGCGTACTATCGGGCCCGCCGCCTCGGGCTCGTGGGGCATGAGTTTTTCCGCTTCGGCCGGGCACTGGGCTGGGAGATGTATCGCAATAACACCAACCTTCCCTGGGACTTGCTTGTCACCCCCGTCAGTTCGACACGGTATTACGAGTTCAACTTTGCTCGCGAGTGCTTACCGGCGGATCCAGGCGTTTGTCTGGATGTCAGTTCACCCATTCTGTTTGACTTCTATGTGGCCCGGAATTACCCGTCAGCCCGGCTGCATATGATCAATCCTGACACCCGCGACATGGACCGTACCCGCGCCTATATGCGAAACCTGACTTTGCCGCCGATCCACACCGATGTCAGCGATGTTTCCCGGATGCCCGCCTGTCCGGGCGGCTATGACACCATCTGGTCGCTGTCCGTCGTGGAGCATATCCAGGGCGAGACCGCGAACGATTCGACCGCCGTCAAGGCGATGTTCGATGCGTTACGGCCCGGGGGACGCCTGATCCTAACCGTGCCAACGGACAAGTCGTTCCAGGTCGAGTACCGCGAGAAAGACCTCTATGGCACGCAATCCACGGCGGCCGGGCAAAAGCGGGAGACGTATTTCTTCCAGCGGGTCTACGACGAGGCGGCCATTCAGGACCGGCTCATCCGGCCCCTGGGCCTTGCCCCCACACGGATCGAGTGGTACGGAGAAACCACCCCGGGGCGATTCTCCGAGTACATCCGCCGCTGGCAACTTGACGGAAAAAATACGACCATCTGGGATCCCCTTGAAATGGCGCGATTCTATCGCCTTTATGACACAGGGTCGGCCATGCCGGGCGCCGGTGTGTGCGGCCTTCTTTTTATCAAACCATGATCCGGACTTTCGCAAACGGGAACATTATAATTCGGAATACCGGAGTTGGCAGTGCTTCTACTTGCCCTAAAATAAGTTACAATTTTCGCCTGATGCTTTCCGGGCGAGACCGAACACCCGGAAGATTGTTCACATTCAAAGGCGTTAAAGGGAGGGACTGATGCGGATAGTACTGGATGGCGTTATTTATGGGCGGAATCCCAATGGGGGCATCACACGGTATTGGACCGAGGTGCTGGCGGCCATTTCGCGGATGAATGTTTCTATCCGCCTTGATTTGATCCTTCCCAAAGGAGTTGCTCGCCCGGCCGGGCTGCCATGCCTAACCGCAGGGAGCTTGTCGGCATCGCTAGCGGTAGCGCGCGCGGATATTTTTCATACCAGCTACTACTCACATTGGCCTAGAATGAATGGCCCTTCGGTGGTTACGGTATATGACTACATCGATGCCTCCTTCCCCTTGTTGCGACCCAACGAGGGCGGTTTCGTAGATCATCAGCTGTATGCGATTCGAGGCGCATCAGTTGTCATCACGATTTCACAATCATCGCGCGAGCTGACGTTAAAACTAGCGGGGATTGATCCCTCACGGATTTTTGTCGCTTATCCGGCGGTGGCCTTTCCTTTTTCTCTTCCTCCACCTTGTGCCGAAGAAATAAAGGAGTTCCGCCGGGTACATACGGGAGGTGCACCCTATCTAGTTCATGTGGGAAGCCGGAAGAACTACAAGAACTTCTGGACGCTTTTGCGTGCTTTTGGTTTGGCGGCACAAAATACGGATCGCCATCTGTTGATTTTAGGAGGGGGGCATTCGCTAACGACGGAAGAACTGGATTTTATCATTTCAGCCCGATTGCTGGACCGCGTCCACTTCTATCCCGCTGTTGATGATGCGACCCTGAGACAAGCATACGCAGGTGCGGATGCAATAATACATGCCTCGCTGATGGAAGGGTTCGGAATACCCGTGATAGAGGCCTTGGCGTGCGGAACGGGGTTGATCCTGTCTGACATTCCAGTATATCGGGAAATTGCAGGGGGGCGAGCCTCATTTGTCGAGGCGACTGATATTGAAGCCTGGGGGCATGCCATGAAAAGCGAGGTATTCGTCCATCCATCATGGCGCGAAGAGGTTTTAAGACAATATACCTGGGAAGCGGCGGCTCAAGTACATTTGAGTGCCTACAAGAGCATTTTACCATGACAACGGCCGCTTCTCCAACTCCCGGTATCCCAGCAATATTGCCGCGAATCAGCATTGTAACGCCATCATTCAACCAAGCCGCGTTTATAGAGCAAACCATACGCTCCGTTTTGGATCAAAATTACCCGAACCTCGAATACATCATCATCGACGGGGGTAGCACCGATGGATCGGTGGATATCATTCGAAAATACTCCGACCGGTTGACCTATTGGTGCAGCGAGCCTGATCAGGGGCAGTACGAGGCCATCAACAAGGGTTTCGCCAGATCCACAGGCCATATCATGGCCTGGATCAATGCGGACGATATGTATTTCCCTTGGACCTTCAGGATTGCTGCGGACGTTTTCTCTCTGTTCCCGGATGTTTCCTGGATCACCAGTCTTCTCCCAACAAACTGGAATGTCGTCGGCGCACCCATTGAGGTCAACCTCAAACCAGGGTTCGCCAAGAAGTTTTTCCTCAGGGGTTACTACATGGCCGATTCGCGTTATTTCTGTCGGCATTGCATTCAACAGGAATCTACATTCTGGACTCGCCCACTCTGGGAATCTGCAGGAAGCCGCCTGGACACTACCTATAGGTTGGCCGCCGACTTTGAATTGTGGTCCCGCTTTTTTATGAAGACGTCCCTGGTTGGCATTCAATCCCTATTGGGAGGATTCAGGTTCCATGGCAACCAGCGTTCCCTTTTACAACGAAACGCCTACTTTGAGGAGGCGGAGCAGATTTTTATCAAGGCGGGGGGACGTCATTCCCAGGGGCTTGATGCATGGATCCGACGTTCGGGTATGCCTGCCCATTGGCCCCTGAACATCCTTCCCTCCCTGGAATTCATCCAGCCTGCCACGAATATCCGGTGGAGCGCTTCTGAACAACGCTGGTTCAAACGCACGGATTACATCATCTGATGGTTCAAGTCATGATCTCAACGCCTATCTTCAAACCAGAAAAGCGGGGGGGGAAGCACCAAAAGACTCTGCTGCCCAGCCAAGTATTCCCGCTGGTGACTCCGCTTGCTGCCGACGAAAAAATCGGATGGCAGCCATACCCTATATTCCATGGCCAAACACGGAACCTGAAGCATCTATCCTGTCATGCTTCCTCCCTGATGCCCGAAAAATGTCCTCATCCTCCGCACCAGCATGATGACGAGGAATTCATGCTCATCCTGTCAGGCGAGGTTGACTTGATATTGCCGACTGACACCACTTTGGGAGAGAACAAGCGCCGGCGAATGAAGGCGGGAGAATATGTATATTATCCGGCCGACTTCCCGCACAGCCTTGAAGCCGTAGGGCCAACACCAGCAAATTACCTGATGCTGAAATGGTCAGGTCAGCGCCAAGTTACTGCCTCGCCCCTCGCATTCCTACAGGGGGTGACCCGCCCTCCCGCTTTTTCACAAAATACCTGCGGCGGGTTTTCATCGACCGTTTGTTTTGAGGCGCCAACTGGATATTTGAGCAAACTTCACAGTCATCTCTCAACCATCACCCCCGGCGGCGGATATGGCTCCCATCACGATGAACATGATGTCGTTATTGTCATGCTGGAAGGCGAAGTCGAGAGTCTGGGGTGTCGAATTGGACCTCATGGAGTTATCTATTACGCTGCGGGTGAACCCCATGGAATGCGTAATCCGGGCTCAATACCAGCCCGATATCTGGTCATGGAATATCATGGGCTCAAGGCCGCCGTCAGACCTATAGGAACGACGTTTTTGTCCATTGCAGCCTGGGCGAAGGCAGGATGCCGGACGCGGTTGGCCGGCTTGAATAAAGCGCGCCAATGGCTCTATTAAACCCGCCCCCATGAAACTGATCAGCACCTATACCCCAAGCCACCGCGATCTAAAGGATCGCTGGTTCCTGCCATCCATTGTAGATGATTATGAACTTTGCATCCATGAAGCCAATATCGGGGGTAACGGCAGTTATATGGAGGCTGACTGGTCTCGCGCCGTAGAATTTAAGAGCCAGATCATTATCCAGACGATCAAAGATAATCTGGGGGACTGCTTTATTTACTCGGATGTGGATGTTGAATTTTTTTCCTCAACAAAGGGAGCTATCTTGCAAGCCCTGCGCGAGCGGGATATCGCATGCCTGATGGATGATCCCGAGGGACTCTATTGCACAGGTTTTTTTGCAATCAGAGCCACAAGGCAAACCTTAAGACTGTGGGAGGATGTTTATAGGGCGGTTCAATCTGAGCGTCGCGATCAGCTGGCTTTCAATCGAATTATCCTCGGCATGGACGGGGTCCGGCACGGTCTCCTGCCCACCCGTTTTTTCGGGCCTGCAACGTTTAAACGCAAGCGATGGGAGATGGGTGAGCGCCTCTACATCCCCCTCTCACCATACCTGTTCCATGCGAATTGGACCATCGGCATCCGCCATAAACTCGAACTCCTGCGGCAGGTGAAGAAGATCACGGCCAGGGGCAGACCAGGAGTCCTCGCCAACAACCTTCTCTATCTTCTCGGATGCAAACGCCCATACCGGTCACATTTGAATAACGCTTTAGCTGCAAATCGAGCGGGGAGACTGATTAAAGCCTGTGACAGCGTCAAACCGTCCAGGGTTACCTTGGATGCCTCTACGGTCTGCCAATTGAAATGCCGAACCTGCCCGACATCCCTGGGCGTGATAAGAAATAAATTTGACGCCGGTTTTTTAGCATTTGCTGATTTTAAAAAGTTTGTTGCGGATCATCCCTGGATATCCGAGATCGAACTGTCAAACTGGGGTGAGGTGTTCCTGAATCCCGATCTCGTCTCCATTATGGAACACGCCCATCATCAGCATATCATTCTGACCATCAATAATGGGGCCAATCTCAATACCGTCACGGAGGAGGTCTTGGAGGCATTGGTTCGGTTTCGCGCACAAAGCTTATCCTGTTCGATTGATGGCGCCTCCCAGGAGACCTATTCCCAATACCGGGTGAATGGTGATTATGACCGGGTCATCGCGAACATCAAAACAATCAACGATTTCAAGATCCGCCACCAGAGTCTTTTTCCAAAGTTAGCGTGGCAATTTGTTGTTTTTGGCCACAATGAACATGAGATCGAAACCGCCCGGGTCAAGGCGAGAGAACTCAATATGCGCTTTGATCTCAAACTGTCGTGGGACGATCTGTACGATGAATCGTTCTCACCCGTTCGCGACAGGGATCTGATCCGGTCTCAATCCAGCCTGAAGGTGGCTGACCGACTCGAATACGAAAAGAAATACGGCCGGTCGTATATTGAAGACTCCTGCCATCAGCTTTGGATCAATCCCCGGATTAACTTCGACGGACGCCTGCTGGGATGCTCCATCAACCACTGGGGAGACTACGGAAACGTTTTTGAAATGGGACTTGAAGCCTGTCTCACGGGAGAAATGATGACCGCAGCTCGAAAACTGCTCATGGGTATGGGAAAAGACAGGGATGATATTCCTTGCCTGAACTGCAAAGTTTATCAGGGCCGTATGCAACGACGTTCCTTTGTGGAGCCCGACAACCTGCATGAGCGATAAGAACATTCCCATGAAACTCTCCATCATCACCGTCAACCTGAACCATGCCGCTGGATTAAAACAAACGGTGGAAAGCATCCTTAGCCAGACCTTTCGGGACTATGAGCTCATCATAATTGACGGGGGCAGCACGGATGGCAGCCTTGACGTGATTCACACTCATGCAGACAAAATCACGCGCTGGGTTTCAGAGCCGGACACGGGAATCTATAACGCCATGAACAAAGGCCTTCATTTGGCTCAAGGCGAGTATGTTTATTTTTTAAACAGCGGCGACCAGTTTTGTTCCCCTGTGGTTCTGGAAACCATTTTCGCCGGAGAAAAATACACCGAAGAGCTATTATATGGGGATTTCATGCGTGTGGATGCAGCAAACTGCTTTCAAACAGATCTACAGCCTGATGAACTGACTGTAATCCGATTTTTCCGAAGAGGCCTCTGCCATCAGACCATATTTTACAAAAAGGAATTATTCGACAATCTCGGAAATTATGATGAAACCTTCAGAATTGCTGCTGACTGGGATTTCACCATCCGGGTATTACTGGCAGGACATTCGACACGACACGTTCCTGTTAAAGTTGTGCATTACGAAGGGGCGGGTATCAGCGAGACCCAATCCAATATTTCGTCACATGAAAAAAGCGTTATCATGAAACGATGGCTTCCCCCTGCCGTCCATCAAGATTACATACGGATGCAATCGCTGGAGGCGGAGTGCAGACGCTTGAAGCAATTTGAAGTCTGGATCGAACATATCAGGAATCGAAACTTACCAATGAACATCGCGATGGTAACCTATTGGTTTTTCGAGAAGCTGATCTGTAAGGTGACTCGACGGAAGACAGTCAAAGCATGATGAAAATCCTTCTCATCAGTGCCGGACTTCTAGACAAGCGCACCGGAGGAGTTCCCTTATACCTGGAAGAATGCATTAGCGCCCTACTCTCCCGAGGTCACATTGTGCATTATCTGGATCCGACGGGGCGGGATATCCACCCGGGGAACATCCGCCGGGAGAGCAGCCAGCGTTCCGATGGTCTGATCCTTACGACGCTCTATAATCTGAGGGTCGTCCCTGATTTCGGACGCGGCACTCTAGACCCACTTGAGCAAGTCGTTCCCGAACCCGAAATGAAAAACGAACTGGGCCGTTTCTTGGAAGATTACCTGCCTGATCTGGTACATTTGCATGAGTTGATTGGCTTTCCGATTGAAGCGGTGCGTGTTTTCCAGGCCCGGAGTATTCCCGTTCTGCTGACTGCGCACGATTATTACGGGTTGTGCCCCACGATAAAGCTTCTGCTCGCCGATGGATCAGCGTGTAATCTGTCGAACGAGCAACTGGTTTGCAAAGGGTGTTGTTGCGAGGGCGTTTCAAGCGCCGAACGCAAGATCTACGGCGCGGCATCCGCTCTGTCGACCCTATTACCCCGAAAAGGGGGATTCAATTCGTGGTGGCCTCTTCTGCGTCGACTTGTGCGGTCGACGGTACGTTCATCCCGGAAACAATCCGATTACATCGAACGCCGACACCGGTTCAACCATTCGCTCCAGAGCCTTGATGGCATCCTAGCGGTCTCAAAAACCGTCGCGAATTTGTACCAGGCAATCGGTGGATGCAAAAATAACGTATCCGTCGAACACCCGACCCGCCATACGATTCGCACCCGACCGTGCGAGCGTGGCGACCGGACCAGAAATACCCCGTTGCGTGCGCTCGTTTTGAATGTCCAACGCCGACCTAAAGGGCTGGATCTTTTGCGACAGGAACTGGATTGGTTACTAAAATCAGGGGAACAAGGCATTCGCTTGCAAGCTTGGGGTTGCTCATCAATGGTGCATCCGTTGATTGATAATCTGGGCGCCTACCGCGACGGGGATCTTGACGCCATCTGCCAGAACGCGGATGTCGGCGTCGTCCCCTCCATTTGGCGTGAGGCATACGGATTCGTGGGCGCGGAAATGTTGTCGCGCGGCCTGCCGGTCATCGCCAGCAATTGTGGCGCCATGAAGGAGTATATCGCGCAAGGACACGATGGACTGCTTTTCGACCCGGGTCAGCCTGGCGACTTGGCGGCTCGTCTCTCCTCTCTGGCCAGGAACCCGGACAGTCTGGCAACGCTTTCGGCGGGAGCCCGCGAAGGGTGGAGAAAGTTTCAAACGGTAGAAGCCCATGTGGCACGACTGGAGATTATTTACCAAAACGCAATAGAGCGGCGGAAACGGGGGCCCTTATGAATGCCCGCCGCGAAGCCGTGGTGGTACTGGTGGCTTACAAACCCGAATTGTCCCCGTTGGAGCGCATTTCGGTTGATAGGTGTCTCGAGGTCCTTCAACGCCATCCGATCGTTGTGGTGGCCCCCGAGGGATTAGCACTGCCTTCCCCTCTGGATCGACTTCCCGTGGAACGCTTCGCGCCATCATTCTTTACCGGCATCGCCGCCTACAGCTCACTCTTGTTGTCACGGGATTTCTATCGAAGATTTATTGCCTTTCGATACATGTTGATTCACCAGCTTGATGTGTTTGTGTTCAAAGACGAGTTATCGGAGTGGTGTGCGCGGGGCTACGACTATATTGGCGCCCCCTGGATTGGCGAAGACTGGCCAAACAAAGTTGAAACACGCCAAGGGCTCCCCTTCTGGATCCGCAGCCGTTTGTTTCGTTTTCTTAAGCCACTGGACCACCGTGTGGGCAATGGCGGGTTTTCCCTCCGTCGTGTTGACACCATGATTCAGGCGCTGACAGTCCTGCGGAGAACACGGCGCGCATGGGGCGGCCGCAACGAAGATGGCTTTTGGAGTGTCGCCGTACCCGAATGCTGGTGGTGGCGTTACCGTGTCCCCCAGGTCAATGAGGCCATGGAGTTTGCATTCGAAACGAATCCGTCTACACTGTTTGAGCAAACCGGAAAACGGCTCCCCTTCGGGTGCCATGCGTGGGAGCGGTGCAACCCCGAATTCTGGCATCCACATTTTGTAGCGGCGGGACATCCATTTGACCTTGCGCAGGTGCAGGCTATGGTCAGGCGCGAACGGCCGAGCGAGCGCCATAAAAAAGGATCACGATCGTGTCGATAATCGGTTTCGTTTATAATCCAGGTCGCCTCAGCCGGGTCGATGCCTGTCGGCGCGGGGATGCGCCCAGCGAGTTCCTCTACGGAGCGGTGGAATTGGAAGCACAGGGCTATGACATCCGGTATTTCGAGGCGAATTCGTCCACACCGGCCCACTGGCCTTGCGCCGCATTCAATTTCCTGCGAGGCCATGGCCCCATCAAACTGGACGGTGGAACCATGCAGGCCACTGGCAATTTGCTCGCCGCATTGCGCGAGTGCGATGTGGTGATTGGGACAACAGGCGCCCACGCCTTCGCACTTTCGGTTTGGCGAAGCGTGGGACGATTGCGCCCCCCCATCGTTGGTATCCAGTGCGGGCTTCTTAATCACAGAATCAGCCCGGTCCGACGATTCAGCACCGTTGCCCTCATGCGACGAATGCAATCCATGGTATTCGGCGAATCCGAGGTCGCCCCCATCCAGGCGGCGTACCCCGGCACGCAAGGGCATGTGCATGTCAATCAGTTTGGAGTGGACACCACCTTCTGGACGCCCGGACCTTCGTCCGAGTCCGGTTATATATTGGCTGTTGGCAACGATGGACGCCGCGATTATCCCACACTCATTGAGGCGGCCAAACACCTGAAGACAACGGTCATCCTCGTGACATCACATACGCTACCCTCGCCCTCGCCTGCCAACGTCCGGCATATTCACGGCACCTATGCCGACGGAGTCAGCGACACCCACTTACGTGATCTGTACCGTGGGGCCGCCTGTGTTGTGGTGCCCCTTGTGGAAACAGTGCAACCTTCTGGCCAAAGCGTAACCTTGCAGGCTATGGCCTGCGGCCGCCCGGTGGTACTCTCAAAAACCCAAGGCATCTGGTCGCAAACCACGGTGCGGGATGGCGAAACGCTCGTCTTAACGCCACCCGGCAGTGTGTCTCATCTGGCAACAGCCATACAACGTGTCTTGGATACGCCGGATTGGGCAAAGCAACTCGGGTTGAATGCCCGTGAGGCTGTGCTTAAAAATGCCACGACTCTGACGTTCGCCAATCGTTTGATCGAAATTTGCGAGCGTGCGACCGCTAAAACGCTGACGCCTTCGAACCCTCGCTGATATGCGCATCGTCATTCACGAACCTGAACTGATCGCGCGCCGCGGCCATAATGGCTTTTATGCTTATTTCCTCTCGGCGCTGGTCAACCATGCCGGGGCTTGGCCCACCGATGAGGCCCGCCCCCTTCCCCGCCTAACCCAGCCCCGCGAACATGAGAGCGCGTGGGTACAATTCGACGGACACCCGGTATTTTTCGACATGAGCGACCACGCCCAATTTCTCGATCTTGCGGCATTGGAGCACTGCGATGTTTATTTCAAAGCCAATTTACACCGGGGCCTTGCCCGGCGGATTTTGATGAATGCCGAATTATCCCATCTCGAAGCGAAACTCTCTCCGTTCCTTTTTTTTGCAGAGGGCCTGGAGCGGTTTCAACGCGACCGGCAATGGAGACATTGGCTGCGAACCGACCGACCGTGCCAGGATGTATGCCATGTAGCCGGTGTATACGCCAATCCTGTCCGCGATGGCGGGCGCTCGCCTTATGAGCACGCCGAGGAGCCGCTCACATCCACATCCAGCCATTTCTGGATACGATGGCATACCCAGCAAGCGCTCCGCAACGCGGGGATAACGGGCTGCTATCGCTTGACTAGCCGCACTGTCCGCACTTTAGAAGACAACCAAACCGTATTCTCCAATCTGAGCCGCCGCGAGTTCTCACGCCAGATCACCAAGGGGCGCCTAACGGTTGTGAATACCTTCCCCCATGCCATTTTTCCATGGAAAGCCACTGAGAGCCTTGTTCTGGGGCGTCCCCTGCTGATCGAGCAGGCACCCCTGACAGAAACCCCGGCACAGTTCGCTTTGCACCCCGGCCTCCACTTTATTGAATTATTACCGAATAGCGGCGACTTCGATCCCAGGGCGCCACTGGAGGATCCGGGAAGCTACCGTATCCTCACCCGAATCCCGCTTTGCCGTTTCCAGGAACAGGCCGGATGGTTACGAGGCGTTCTTGCCGATCATGACCGGTTGGCCGAAATGGGGCGAGCATGCCTCTCATTCGCCTCGACGGCCTACACCAAACCCAAGGTGGCCGACTACATCGTCGATACAGTCCGTGCGCGTATTCATTAACAATGAGCGACACAACTCTATTAAAACCCATCCACGTACTGTGTCCTTTGGGGAATCCGCGTTCGCCAAGAATGTGGTCAGGGACGACATTCCACCTGACCCGTGTTCTCGAATCAAGGGGTCGGCTGGGAGTCGCCGAGCAGGTGCAGGTGGCAAAAGCCTGGGATTTCGCAGACCGGGTTGGGCGCTGGCTTTTAAAGGAACAGGATCGAAGGCCGGGCACAAGCACAGTGATGCATCATGCCCGGACTTGGGCCACCCAACGCCGTGTCCGGGATCTTGCCGAGGGCCATATCATCCACATCGGAACCCGGGAATTTCCGTGGCGCAACGGACAGCCCAAGAAGCGTAACCATTTCTTGATCGACTCCACCTGGCGTTCATGGATGGCGGCACAAATCGGGAAACTTGTCAGCCCGAACATGGCCAAGGCGCTTGACGAACGGGAGCGGCAATGTCTCGCGCAGGTAGATCACATTTTCTGCATGGGCCAGTATGTCAAAGCGGGTATCGAACGCGACTATGGCATCGACGCAGATCGCGTGACAGCGGTGGGCAGCGGTTTTGGCGGGATTACGCCCTATTTCGGCCCCAAAAACTATCGGAACAAGAAGTTGCTCTTTGTGGCCAAATCAAATTTCGTCAAAAAAGGCGGTGCTCTGGTTGTTGAGGCGGTGCGCCGGGCACGCCAATCGGATCCGGACATTACCCTGACACTGGTGGGGCAGGAGTCCTATCCCCCGCAATACACGGAGTGGCCCTGGCTACAGCGACTTGGACGCCTCCCCCCGGGCGGGGACATATTGCAGAAGTTGTACGATGAACATTCCATGTTTCTCATGCCTTCTCAATACGATGCGTGGGGCATTGCCTATCTTGAAGCGCTGGCCTGCCGCATGCCGATTGTTGGGCTCGACTGTAATGCTTTTCCCGAGATCAGCGGAAACGGAAAATATGGATTCATTCTCCATACACAGGAACCCGATGAATTTGCCCGTGTGCTTCTTGATGCACTATCCCGTCCTGACGATTTAGCCCGAATGGGCAGTGAGGGGCAATCCTTTTGCCTGTCCCATTACACTTGGGATCGGATGGTGGATCGGATGCTGGCGGTCATCGATGCCAAGGGAGACCGATGAGTGAACCTGCAATAGTTGGTGTTGTCCTGGTCAAAAACGAGGATCTATTCATCGGGCAGGCCCTAGAAAATGTGACCCATTTCTGTGACCGGATGCTTGTTTATGACAATTTCTCCACGGACGGGACCTATCCGATCCTTGAGACACTCGCAGCCCAATATCCACATATCCATCTTGAGCGCATCCAGAATCTCGCGGAATCCCACCGGGCAATTGAAGGCTACGCAGGAACACCCACCTGGATCTTTGCCGTGGATGGCGACGAACTGTATGACCCAAACGGCCTACGCGAGATGCGCGTGAAGATTAAACAAGGCGCGCTGAACCGCTATCACCGCATCTACGGCAATGTGTTGAACTGTTCAAGACTGGATCGGCAGACCCATGAGGCACTGGGCTATCTTTCGCCGCCTGCACGCTCTATGACCAAACTCTACAATTTCGCGCACCTGACGTCATGGACAGGCTGCCCGCAACGGCTGCACAACGGGACAATCGTTTTTAAACCTGGGTTTAACCAACAAGATGCTACCTACTCCATGCACCTGACTACACCTTGGGAAACCTCGTCTTTCCGATGTCTACACATGTGCATGACACGACGCAGCTCGAAACAAGTGTTAGCTATGCCACGTTTTAGTCCATCGGATGAAATTCGGAAGCAAATTGCCCAACAAACGATCGCGGGCAAAATATCCTTTTATTTACGGACAGCCTTTTCGCTCATCTTCAGAAAAACCGGGAAAGATGATGGGTATCGGCGGGGGCCGCAGGTTCGAAAAGATGTTTCCGGATTTTTTATTACATGAATTACCCCCTCGCTATCTTTAAAAATGCGCGACGAGCCACTGAATTGCGCTTCGATACATGGCGCGCTTGCCATCGGCGCTTTGACCTCGCCTTGTTTCATGACTTTGCCCCGCCGCCAGCGGGAGGCGGGCATCAATTCATGCGGGCGATCTGGCGTGAGTTCGAAAAACGCGGCCTTCGGGTCGAGGGCAACACGATTTCAAAGACAACACGGGCATGCCTCTTCAACTCTTTCAATTTCGACGCCGCCCGGCTGAGAGCCTTCAAACGACGGGGATGCAGGATGATTCACCGCGTCGATGGCCCCATCGGGGTTTATCGCGGATTCGACGACGGTACCGATCGCCGTATCGCCGCCCTCAACCATGAAATGGCTGATGCCACAATCTTTCAGTCACAATACAGTCTCCAGAAACACCTGGAACTGGGTTTGAACTTCCTCAACCCCGAGGTCATCCCCAATGCCACGGATCCTTCGATTTTCAATCCCACCGGACGGATCCCCTTTGCCACGGGAAGAAAAATCAAAATCATCTCCGTCAGTTGGTCCGACAATGTCAACAAAGGCGCTCCCGTTTATCAATGGCTTGACGAACACCTGGACTGGTCCCGCTATGAATACACCTTTATTGGGCGATCACCTGTTATCTTTAACAACATCCGGATGAAGGCTCCCCTCGCCTCCATCGACCTGGCGCAGGAACTTCGCGGACACGACATCTATGTCACTGCAAGCCGAAACGACCCCTGTTCCAATTCCCTTTTGGAGGCTCTGGCCTGTGGTCTTCCTGCCCTCTACCTCAACAGCGGAGGCCATCCTGCGATTGCCGGCCAAGCGGGCCTGCCATTCAGCGAGCCCAAGGAAATCCCGGCCTTGCTGAAACAACTCGTCTCCACCTACGCCCGGATCCAATCTGCAATCAAAGTACCGGGAATTGAAACCGTCACGAGCCAATATCTAAAGGTGCTCGGCCTCCAAGCACGGACTTGAAAGTGATAAAGAACGTTCCGATTCTTGTTTAACGTCCGACAGAACCGACGCCAGAACATTCCCCAACTTCACCATGATTACATCAAATTCTACCAGCCACGTTGCCCCTATAAAATATGTGGCGGGACTAAACTCCTTGCGGTTTATTTCGGCCTTGTGGGTATTTCTTTTCCATTGGGGAGCGGCGGTTGACCGTAACACTCTTTGGGGTGTTTGGGGCGCCGTTTTCTGTGGCCCCGCTGCCGTTATCGTATTTTTTGTTATCTCAGGCTTCTGTGTTCACTATCCCTTTCGCGCCAACTCGGGCGATTTTCCGATTTTTCCTTTTCTGACCCGGCGTTATCTGCGCGTCCTCGTTCCACTCCTCATTGCACGCTACTTGTCTCCAAGTTTCCACATTTCGACGGAACAATTGATCAATGCCGTCGGCTGGAGCCTTATTGTCGAACTCGTTTTTTACTCGCTGTACCCTTTCATTAGATTTCCCGTCACAACCCATGGCTGGCTCCGATTTCTCGCCTGTTTCTTTGTGTTGGGATATCTTGTGATTGCCTGGCGTGGATTTCCTCGGGATTATGGTAGCTGGGGTCACCAGTTCAACTGGATTCTCGCCTTTCCATGCTGGCTGCTCGGATGCCTTCTCGCCTCGCAGTTCGACCGCTTTCACTCCTCTACATTAAGATGCCCCATCTGGGTTTGGAGGGGATCGGCCTGGGCCGCCGGCACCCTATGCGCCATCCTGCATTATCACAGTCCCATACCTTATTCGTGGTCATTGAACCTATTCGCAATTTTGGTGTTTTTCTGGATCCGGGCGGAACTGATCCAGCAACATAACCGTCCTATTTCACGGTTTATGGAATGGGGTGGATTGTGGAGTTACTCCATCTATCTCGTGCATGGATTTGGCTTGAGCGTGATCGACAACTGGGCGCCATGGCCTCATCTGTTTTGGCTTCAAATGGCGATCAAAGGACTTGTTGTGTTAGGCATATGCTATCTCTTTTACATTCTCGTCGAAAAACCATCGCATTGGGTGGCCCGCCGCATTACCATGGCCGTATCAAAAATCAGCATACTGGCGGGGAATCCCCGCTTATAAACTCATGTTCTCGTTTTCCCATTTCATTTCGCAAGCCTCTCAACTCCCGCTAACACTGGGGCGGCGAGCCGTCTCCTCAACGTGGCAGCCCCATTCCCGCCTGATACTCGTTAGCGATACTGCCTCCTGGGTGATTGATGAGGAAATGCGGGCGATTGCTTCCGTCGCTGCTTCACTCGGCATCAAGGTCGCAACCCCTTGCTGGAATCAGGGATCACGGCATCAATCGGTGTTTTACGGAAGCCAGTTCTACCTTTTCTCAGACGAGTGGCTGCGCTCCTCACATCGAATTGGGGTCGCCTATTTTCACGGCAAGCCCGGCACCGGCTTCCAGGAATTTGACGATCTATTTGACAAAGTGAAGCGGCATCATGACCGCCTGTCCCGAGTTCAGGTCAGCCATAGCGAGATGCGCGATATCTTGCTTACCACGGGAATTGCTCCTAAGAAAATTCACCTTATCCCTATCGGTATCAACCTATCGCTTTTCCGCCCCCAGACTCCGGCCTCGAAACTGGATTACCGCGCCAAGTATGGGATTCCCAAAACCGCCACGGTGATCGGCTCCTTCCAAAAGGATGGGGTCGGGTGGGACACGGGCATGGAACCCAAACTAATCAAGGGGCCAGACATCTTTATAAAGGCCATGGCCGCCCTGAAAGCCAGCGTCCCCGAACTGCTCGTCGTGCTCTCCGGGCCGGCGCGCGGATATATCAAAGCCGGCCTTGAAAAGCAGGGAATCCCCTATCGGCATTTCAACTTGCCCCGTTATGCCGATATTGGGGAACTCTTCCAGACGCTCGACCTCTACATGGTAACATCCCGTCAGGAAGGCGGCCCCAAGGCGGTGTTGGAATCCATGGCCAGCGGCATCCCACTGGTGACCACCCGTGTGGGCCAAGCCATGGATCTGGTGCGTCATGGCGAAAACGGCTGGATGACGGAGGTGGATGACGTGGAAGGCCTTGTTCATTGGGCACAATTTTGCCTTGAGCATTCAGACGCTCGTGCCCGCGCCATTTCCACGGGGCTCATCACCGCTAGGGAAAACGAATATAGTCGACAGGCCCCGTTGTGGAAGAAGTTTTTGGAAGGGTTTGTGGGCAAATGGCCATAAGAGATAACAGTAGGCGATCATGGGGTATGCTCCTGGCCATGGCGTCCATCGTAGCAGCCGGCCTGCTTGCATTCAGCAACGGGTTTAATGGCCAATTTTTCCTGGACGACACTAAGGTGATCGTTGAGAACGCCCGGCTACGCCACGTTCTCCCGCAGTCGGCGGCCGAGTGGCTCGGGCCGCGCGCAACGGTCGATTTCACGTTGGCAATGAATTACGCCACGGGCAAATTGAACCCGGCGGACTACCATGCCGGAAACCTGCTCATGCATCTCGTGGCCGGACTTGTCCTCTTCGGGCTCGTTCGGCGCACCATGGCGCTACCCGGCACCCCGTCCGGGGTTCGTGAATCAGCCCTCCTTATCGCCTGGGTCACGGCCTTGACGTGGATCGTCCACCCGCTCGCCGGAGCCGCTGTCCAGTACGTTTGCCAACGCTACGAACTCATGGCAGGGCTATGTACGCTGCTCACGCTCTATGCCGTGTTGCGCGGGGCCACGGGCGGATTCAGGTCGCCGACATGGTATGCCGCCGCCGTCGCGGCTTGCCTTGTCGGGATGAGTTGCAAGGAGACGATGGTCGTAACGCCGCTGCTGGTTTTGGCCTTTGATCGGATTTTCCTGAGTGCCTCGTGGCGCGAAGTATGGGCGCGACGCCGTTTCCTCCATGTCGGCCTAGCCTCGACCATTCTCTATCTGGCCCTACCCATGGCGTTCCCGCAACTAACAGCCGGTGTCCACGACTATCAACCGGAAGGGCTTTCGCTAGCCTACCTCGCCGCCCAGGCCCGCGTCGTATCGCAATATCTCCGGCAGGTGGCTTGGCCCCACCCACTCTGCATCGATTACGGCTGGTCGTCGACGCCAGCGTCATTCGGGGGCCCCTGGGCGGCCCTGCCTGCCCTTCTGCTCGTGGTGGCCACCGTGTCGCTGTTCGCCCGTTCGAAGCCGCGACTCGGGTTTCTTGGCCTTGGGTTCCTATTGCTTCTGGCGCCCACCTCCAGCGTCTTCCCGCATCCGGATCTGGCTTTCGATCACCGGATGTATCTGCCACTGGCCGCCTTCGCCGTCGTATGGGCATTGCTGTTCGCGTTCCTGGTCAGGAAGCTGGCTTCACCTGTGGCCCAGTCCATCGGCTTTGCGTTGCCGGCCTTGGCGGTAGCGGCCGCTTTGGGCGCGGCCACTCACGTGCGCAATCGTGACTACCAGGATGCGGTACAGATGTGGAGCGCCGTTTTACAGATACGACCGGACAACACGCGTGCCGCCGTATGCCTGACGGGCGAACTATACGACCGCCACCGTGACCAGGACGTTATGGCGATCACCGAGCGCGTCCTCGCTCAAGTGGCCCCCATGGACGCACCGGTCCCGAGCGATCCGCGCCGTATTGTGGACGTCTCGAAACTGCTCAACAATCTGGGACTGTCACAACTGCGCGAATCCCGTGGGACAGAGGCCGTTACCACACTCCGGCGGGCCGTGACGTTGGCGCCCGGCAATACTTTGGCGCGATTGGGGTTGGCATCGGCGGCTCTGGTGACGGGCGACACCAACACGGCGCTACGCGAGGTAAACACGGCATACGGTCTCGCGCCACGAAATCCGGACGTGATTCAGGTTAAGGCCGATCTGCTGGCCATCACCGGCTCGCCACGTGAGGCTGTCGCCCTGTACCGACAGGCTCTGGCTCTATTTCCCGATCGGTTGTCTGCGCAATGTCGGCTGGCCTGGCTGCTGGCGACCTGTCCCGATGCGGCTATCCGCGACGGCACCGAGGCATTACGTCTTGCCTATGCTTTCGTCAACAATGGTAATGCAGGCCCTGAGACTGAGACGTTCGAAACACTGGCGGCGGCACTGGCCGAATCCGGCGATCCGGCTCGTGCCGCACAGATTCAGGCACAAATCGTCGACCGTCTCGGGACAACTCCCGCCCGGCAAGCCAGACTAGAATCCTATCGTGCAGGCCAACCCTGGCGGGATTCTCGCCTGGCAACAGATCGCCATACGACAAAGAGGGATTAAGGGGCAGCATTTTGAATCTGAAACGTTTTCGTGGTTCTAGGAAGCGGTTCCAACAAAAACAGCCAACATGCCATGCTTTGCACAACCCGTATTATGAGGGTTGTGCAATACATTGAACGGATCTCCAAGCGCGAGCGCATCCAGTGATGAGGTCCGTCTTAGGAACCCATAACGCTCGATTTTCGCCATACCACTGCTATGATGCCCCCGGTATTGACGTATCACATGAATCACTTGCTAAAACCTATTTGGCTGGCAAAAACGGCGTTGATTGAGCGCCGGCGCTGGTGGTCGCCTAGGCGGGATGGGAATCCCCATGTGTTCTATGGCTATGACAAGCTTCCCACCCGTTTTGAATCGGCCTCGGGGGGAATCATCAAATGTCAGGATTTGGTCGCGCAATTCCCCAATACCACCACGTCGCCCAACCTGCTTTATCTCGTGAGTAGCGCCCTGCCCCCGCACCTGCCAGTCTTGATCCGGGCGGCCAAGCGGGTCGGCTGCCCGATTGTCCTCAACCAGAACGGGGTCGCCTATCCCGCCTGGCAGCCCCAGGGGTGGGAAGAGGCCAATCGGCCCCTCGCCCTCGCGTATCATGCTGCTGACTGGGTTTTCTACCAGAGCGATTTCTGCCGGATAAGTGCTGAACGCTATCTGGGCGCCCGCCAGGGTCCCGGTGAGATTCTTTTTAATCCCGTCGACACAACCGTCTTCACTCCCGGCTCGCCACGGCTCGCCTCGGATCCTGTGTTTCTGGTTTCCGGCAGCCACCTTTTTCGCTACCGGCTTGAGGCTTCCGTACTGGCGTTTGCCGACTTTCGCAAGAAATGCCCCGCCGCCAAAATGATTGTGGCTGGCCGTTATTGCTGGCGCCCGGATGAAGCCGCCTGCAAGCGGGAAATCCGCGACGTGGCCATACAAGCGGGAGTGGATGAGGCCATCGACTGGCGCGGAACCTACACCCAAGAAGAAGCCCCCACTCTGATGCGGGAGGCGGATATCCTGCTCCACCCCAAGTATAATGACCCCTGCCCCCGCCTGGTGGTTGAGGCCATGGCTTGCGGATTACCGGTTGTCTATTCCTCATCAGGTGGTGTACCCGAACTTGTGGGGCCGGAGGCCGGAGTGGGCGTTCCCGCTCCCCGCGACTGGGATCAGGATCACCCGCCGCAACCCGATGAGTTGGCCGCCGCCATGGAAACCGCATGGTCACGCCGTTCGGGAATGTCCGCCGCCGCCCGTCAGCGCGCCATCTCTCAACTCGATGTCAAGACCTGGCAACAACGCCATTCCATCGTGTTTCAAAAACTAACTTCATGAAACATCCCCTCATTACCATCGGCATCCTGAGTTGGAACCGGCTGCACTATCTCCAGGCAACATTGGAGTCCGCCCGTATCTGCCTTCAGTATCCCAACATTCAATGGATCGTTTCGGACAATGAGTCCGAGGAGCCCGGTCTGCGCGAGTACCTTGATCGATGCGATTGGGTACACCAGAAAATCTTTAAGAAGCAAACCCACGCAGCGGCCATGAACCAAATCGTGGATATGGCACTCGGGGAGTACCTGATCCTCTGGCCCGAGGATGTCCAATTCACCGGCAAGGGCGACTGGCTGATCGATCTCGTCGAGCTTCTCGACCGACATCGGTTTCTCGGGAGTATCGGTCTTGATTTCCAACGCCGCTGCACCCTCCACGACCGATTTGGAACGCCCTGGCTCAATAACCTTGGCGGCATCTATCACGATTTCAAGCGTATGGGCCTGCATTTCAGGCGTCGGCAAACACTAACCTCCTCGCGCGGATTGAAAGTTCGCACAGGCGGCTGGGTCATGCCCGGCATCTGCGGCTCTGGAATTCCCAGCCTGACCCGCACGGAAGTCTGGCGTCAGCTCGGTCCGTGGAAGACGACCAAGAGCGAAGGCGCAAACCTGGTCGACTCCTCCCTGGGTGCTGAATACGACATGGATCTTCGGTTTTTTAAACGCGGCAAGCCTCTCCAGATGGGCTATCTGGTCAAGCCGGTGGCCGCCGATATTCTTACCGACCCCACAGGTTGCAAAGCCAAGGTGCGGGGGAACCGCCGTTACGGGGTCTATTTAACCCCGCCTGACGGCAGGTTCTATTATCGGATCCACGATATGACGGATATCCCGGATCCCAAGGATGACCGGCCTATCTCCTTCATGGAAGGCGTTCAGCCTCTCGGATTTACCATTCCCACCGATGCCTCAGGAGAGCGCCTAAAGTCCTCCATCAACACCTCGGTGGTTTTCGACATTGCTACCAATCGCCCCGTTGCCGAAACCCCATGACCCCACTCGTTACCATCCTGATGCCCGTCCATAACGGCGCCGCCTACCTGGCCGAAGCCATGGACAGCATGCTTCGCCAAAGCCTGAAGAATTTTGAGTTTCTAATCGTGGACGATGCCTCGACGGATAATTCGATCGCCATCATCCAAAACTTCAAGGATTCTCGCATCCGGCTTATCCAGAGTCATGAACGCCTAAAACTATCCGGCGCGCTGAATCTGGGTCTCGATAACGCCCAGGGACAGTATGTGGCCCGCATGGATGCCGATGACATCAGTCTCCCGAGTCGCCTCGAAACCCAAGCCCGATTCCTTAACGATCATCCCGAAATTGGTCTCTGCGGAACCTGGATCCGGTATTTCGGCGACTCCTCTAAAACCGTATTGGAACGTCCAACGCGCCATGAAGAGATCCGGGCGTTCACGTTACTGGATACCCCCTTCGCCCATCCCTCGGTCATGCTCAGAAAGAATCTTGTTGAGCAACATCATCTCCGTTTCGACGGCAGTTATTTCCCCACGGAAGACTTTGAACTCTGGACCCGTGCCCTGAGTCACGTCCAGGGCGCCAACCTGCCCGAGGTACTGTTAAACTACCGTGTCCACGGACAAAGCTTGACCGGCTCCGATTGGTCCGCCATGGACGAGCAGGCCGTTCGGGTCATACGGGCCCAATTTGTTCCCCTCGGACTCAGCCCGCTGCCGGAGGAATTGCGGTTTCACCGGCAGTTGGTCATGGGGCGTCTGGGCATGAGTCAATCGCGTCTCGATCAGGCCGAGTCCTGGCTCATGACGCTCATCAAGGCCAACCAACACGCGAAATGCTTTGCACCGGAGGCCCTTGAATGCGTCCTAAGCGATGTTTGGTTCAGAGCCTGCCTACACACAGCCCGGTTCGGCTTCAGTGTTGCCAAGCGGTATTCCGACTCATCCTTAAGCTCCCATGACCCCAAGCGATCCTACCGGTATTGGATGATCAGTCTAGCCGCCCTAAAAAATAAGCTTATTTCATGAAAGTTCTTCATCTCAGCACCTTTGACATCGAAGGCGGCGCGGCACGCGCCGCATGGCGAATTCACATGGGATTGCGCGCGGGCGGAACTGATTCCCGCATGTTAGTCCAAACTAAGACCAGTGGCGATCCCAGCGTGGAGGAGCGGGACTGTCCTTTGGCCCGTACTCTGGGCAAATTCCGGCCAGCCGCTGAAATTCTACCTATACTTGCCTACCGCGGGCGCCCCCCGACCCACTGGGCCACGGAATGGTTTCCGACCACGATCAATCGCCAGATCGAATCCCTGAACCCCGACATCATCCACCTGCATTGGATTTGCCGGGGCTTCATGTCCCTCGCCGATGTGGGCCGGCTTTACAGGCCGGTGGTCTGGACGTTTCATGACTCCTGGGCTTTCACGGGAGGCTGCCATGTCCCTGGCAGTTGCACGCTTTATCAGAAGCAATGCGGAATGTGTCCACAACTTGCTTCCACGGTGGCAGACGATCTCAGTCGCTGGATATGGGAGCAGAAAACCAAACGTTGGCAGCACACACCCATTACCATCGTGACCCCGAGCCACTGGCTGGCCGAGTGTTCCCGCAGTAGTTCGCTATTCGGGAAACGCCGGACGGAGGTCATTCCGAACGGCATTGACACAAGCCAATACCGCCCTATTCCCATGAACGAGTCCCGTCTGGCATTGGGGTTGCCGCAAAACCGAAAACTGATCTTGGTTTCAGCCATGAACGCCACGCTTGATGTTAACAAAGGGTTCCGCCATCTGAAGGCCTGTTTACAACACCTTGCCGCCTCGGGATGGAGAGATAAAGTGGAGTTGCTGGTTGTCGGACAGGCGGCCCCAGTTACACCCGTAAACGCCGATGTCCCCATCCGCTTTCTGGGAGTTTTGAAAGATGAGCAGTCCATGCGGCAGGTTTATTCCGCCGCCGATGTGACGGTATTAAGTTCGATTCAGGAAAACCTACCCAATTCCATAATGGAGTCCATGGCGTGCGGAACGCCCGTCGTGGCCTTCAATATCGGCGGAATCCCCGAGCTTGTCGACCATCACGTCAGCGGGTATTTGGCCACCCCATTCGATGCCGTCGATCTGGCCAAAGGGATTCAAATGGTCTTGCTTGATGACAACAACCGGACACGGTTATCGGCCATGGCCCGGCAGAAGGTCGAAAGTACATTTGACAGCAGCAGAATCACCCGCCAGTATCAGTCACTCTATGAAGAAGTGCTGGCATGACATTCCAAGCAAATAATCCCGTTATCAGCATCATCACGGTTGTACGCAATGGCGCGGCGACCATTGAGGCCTGCATCAACAGTGTCACCAAGTATGCAAGCCCCGATATTGAGCATATCATCATCGACGGCGGATCAACCGACGGAACTGTGGATAGTCTTCGTCGGCATGGAGACGTCATCACCTTTTGGGTTAGTGAGCCAGATCACGGCATCTATGACGCCATGAATAAAGGCCTGCGACAGGCTCGCGGACAATGGATCCTGTTCCTCGGAAGTGATGACGAGTTGGCCGTTTCTCCTGCGCAGCTTATTCCGCGCCTTCAAGTCCCCACGACACTGTATTACGGGAACGCCTATTGGAGACACTCACGACGCACTTATGACGGCCCGTTTTCTGCCGCCAAATTGGCCCGGGCAAACATTTGCCAACAGGCCATTCTCTACCCGCGGACCGCGCTGGAAAAACACCCGTTCAATCTCCGCTACCGCACTCAAGCCGATTGGGAGCTTAATATGCGTTGTTTCCGTGATCCTGAAATCAGCTTTGAATATCTACCTGTGACGATTGCCGTTTATAACGACGCCACCGGCGCGAGCACCCTTATGCGCGACATTACGCTAGAGGCCGACTACATCCCCCTGCTATGGCGTCACTTCCCCGGCCCCATCGCCGCCTGGTTAACCCTGTTAGTCATCGGTGGCCGCCTTTTGAGAAGATTTGGGTGGAAATCATAAAGACAGAATGCGGAATTCAGAATATAAACAATCATGACCTCTAGCACCCAACTTGGCATTTGCATACCGACTTATAAACGTCCGGATCAACTGGCGGCCTGCATTCAGTCCATAATACGATCCAGCGGCGAGCAGAATATCCCCATCTTCATTTCAGATGACTCCACGGATGACACCAACGTCGCGGCCATCCAGGAGTTGCAGCGGGCTTATCCCCATATCATTCACGCCCGCAACATCAACAATCTTGGGATTGACAGAAACATCCTCAAGTCGGTCGACATCTGCACCTGTCAATATGCCTGGATCATGGGTGAAGATGACCGCATGGTTCCCGACGGCATTCCCACCGTTCTTTCCGTTTTAAACAGGGCGAAAGAGGAATTGCCATTTGTTTACACAAACTACTCCTCGGTGGATGAGACTCTCACCCTTGTGCTTAAGGAGAAAGCGCTCCCGCTCCCTCAGGACACACAGAAACGGGCGGAGGATTTCTTTGAAAGTGAGGCGTGGTCCATAGGGTTCATTGGCGCCTGCGTTGTCAACCGTCGACTCTGGAGCACCACGAACCGGGATCTCTACCTCGATACCTATTTTGCGCATGTTGGCATGATCCTGGAATACCTGAAAGGACGGCAGCTGTATTTGATTGCCAAGCCACTGGTTCTCAACCGGTGCGGAACCGCCCGGATTTTCACCTGGAGCCATACCGCGTTTGAGGTCATGTATGGATGGTCACACATGACCAAGGCCCTTGAGCCACTCTACGGGGTTGAGGCGTGCGACAATGCGAGCGAGTCCATGGATGAAGCCCACGGAACCGGCACGATGCTCTGGTATGGGTATCTGCGTGCGGACCACGCCTTTTCCCTGGCGGCCTACCACAAGCATATCCGCCATGCCAATCATGGGCGCTTCCACAAGTTCGGGGCGTGGGTCATCGCCATCACTCCGCCCCAAGTCTTTCGCGGTGTCCGCTGGTTGCTCACCCATTTCCGGCGCCGGACCTGTCGGAGCATTGCCGGGTACAACGGCATCCCTTGAGAGTGCAGTTACATCTTAACAAGCCACACTTTTTCCAGTATCGTCTTTTTCCATGTACGAGATTCTGAAAAAAACACTAATCATCATTCCCGCTTTTAACGAGGAGGCTGCTTTGCCCGGTCTCATCGCCGAGGTCCGTGCCGCGGCGCCCGGGACTGACATGGTCATCATCAATGATTGCTCCAGTGATCGCACTGCCGCAGTTGCCCGTGAACACGGCGTTCCCGTCCTTGATCTCCCCTGTAATATCGGGGTTGGCGGTGCCGTACAGTCCGGATTTCGGTATGCCTATGCCGGCGGCTATCATTATGTGATCCGCTGTGACGGTGATGGTCAGCACCCTCCCACTGAAATTCCACGATTGGTGGCAGCCATGAGCAAAGGGAATGTTGATCTCGTGGTCGCTTCCCGCTTTCTGGAAGACGACAAAGACTCCTACAAAAGCACGACCTTTCGCCATGCCGGCATCCGGGGTCTGGCATTTCTACTCTCACTCATCTGCCGGGCACGCGTCACCGACCCCACCTCCGGATTCCAAATGATGAACCGGCCCCTGATTTCATATTTTTCACGATCCTATCCCCTGGATTATCCCGAGCCCGAATCCCTGGCGCTTCTCCGGCGGCAGGGCTATCGTTTTTGTGAAGTCGGAGCCCGGTTCCGGCCGCGCACCACGGGGGAATCGTCCATCCGCTCATGGGACGCCTTCTATTATATGCTCAAGGTGGGGCTTGCGCTGGTTGTGGACCGTGCCCGAACGGTCAACCCCCGCTATGCCCGACATAACCTCATCAAGGAGATGCCATGACGCTGCAACAAGGCTTTCTCACCGTCCTCAGCATCGGCATAACCGGTGTCGGTCTCGGCATGGTGACGCAGAAACAGAAGCGTTTTTTTCTGGGGATGGCCTGGATCACAATCGGTATTGGATGTGCTTTGGCCGCCTTCAATCCCTCTTTTTTTCAAGACAAGAATGCCGCCTCCCTGGTTCTGCGAATGAGGATAGTACTGGGATTCCTGAGCGCCCTGGTGCTGATGATCACGCTTGAGGCGGTCCGTCGATTTGCCATGGAAGAGCGTTACGCGCTGTTATGGGTCTTTACCGGCATTATCTTATTGATTTTCGCCATCTATCCCGATGCGGTCGGCTGGTTGGCCATCTTGACGGGGATGCAGTATGTGAGCGCCATTACCATGGTGGTGTTTGCGTTTCTGCTATTGGTCGTCTTTGACTTTTCACTGGCCCTCTCGGAACTGCGCACAGACCAGCGGAGGATTTGCCAACATGCCGCTGAAATGGAACTCCGAGTCACGGAATTGGAGAAAGCCTTACTTCGCCATCCGGCTGTAAATGGTCACGATACCCCACCTGACGGCACGATGCAGCATGGCCTGAAGTGAATAGCGGCCTGCGTCGGCTATCGCCGCATCCAGTTCCTCCTGGAACTGCCCCACAAATCCCTGCCCGCTCAACGACCCCGGATGCCACCGGAACTCCGCCAGCGGCCCGCCGGGCACATGCACAGCCCCACCCTGCCGCCAGAGCCGCAGGACAAATTCATAATCCCACGCACAACGCAAATCCTCTCGCAAAGGCCCCGCTGCGGCAAAGGCCGAACGCCGGAAGAACATCGCCGGCTGGGAAATATAGTTGATGCTTTGGATCATGAACCGGGACGAAAACGGAAATAAAAGTTCCTTGAAGCGTGTAATCCGCCCGCGAATCTCATCACCCTCCTCATTGATGATCGGGCAATGGCCGAAACACAGCGCCTTCTTCGGATGACTTTGCATCATCTCCGCCACCCTCATCAAGGCTCCCGGACAGTAGCGGTCGTCTGAATTCAACCACCCGACTACCTCGCCCGTGGCCACCCGTATTCCCTTGTTGATAGCCGATGCCGCTCCTGCGTCCGGCTCGGAAATCAGGCGCGTAATTCCGGCCTGATAACGATGGAGAATTTCCAATGAGCCATCCCGGCTTCCCCCATCCACCACAATATGCTCAATCTCAAGGCCCGGAGCGGCCTGTGCATGCACCGTCCGAACGCATTCCTCAAGATAACGCGCACCATTATAATTGGGGGTTATGATTGAAATTTTCACGGACACTTTTTACCCATGAAATCAAGTACGGCCTGATAGACAGTCTCACCTGAAATACTTTCAAGCGCCGCCCGAGATTCCGACGAATCACGGGAAATATCACGAGACCGGGTCACGCCTTCTGCTGTAATAACGCGACTTCGCAATCCCACAGGTGCCGTTTTGACCGGATCGGTGAGGCCGAAAATGCCCACCACGTCCACCCCCATCCCGGCGGCAAGATGCATGCCGCCACTGTCGTTAGCGACCACGGCACGGCATAGGCGGAGCAAGCCGGCCAGCTCCGGCAGATCGGTCTCACCCGCCAGGCTAACAGCACCCTCCCCGATCGCGGCAACCACTGTGTCGCAAACCGATTTATCAGCTTTGCCACCCAGCACAACAATGCGGGCCCCCTGCTCCGAAATCAATTTCCTCCCAACCCATGCAAACCGGTCGGCAGGCCATCGCTTGGCCGGACCGTAACTTGCTCCCGGAAAGAAAGCGACCCATGAATCGCTCCCTTGCAAACAATGATGCGCCCGTTCCATGGCTGGTTCCGGGACAACCAAAAAGGGAGGCGTTTTCAAGCTTTCGGAGGGAATGTGCAGTACCTCTGCAATTTCGAGCGATTGGTGACCGATGCATGCCTGTTCTGTCAGTTGAAGCGACTCCGTCAGCATCCATCCCCGCACCTGACCAGAGAGTCCCCGCCGCCCCGGCACATTCGCAAGCCATGGGATCCATGCCGACCTGAAAGACTTTGGAAAAATGTAGGCAAAGTCGAAGTGTCCGGCCTTCACCAGACGAATCGTTTCCCGCATACCACGAAACCCCTTATTCAAAGGAATCACTTCATCGATTCCGGGGAACAGAGTCCAGAGTGGCGCTACGGAAGGTTTGGCCAGCATCGTGATATGCGCACCGGGAAGGCGTTTCCGGAAGGCCATCAACGCGGGCATCGCCATCACGCAGTCACCCAGCCAGCTCAAACTCACCATGATGATCCTGGCCGACCCGGCACCATGAGGCGCATTACTTGTAACAGATTCGGGCGATACAGGCATTGAAGTCCTCCGTTCCGGACAGAAGTTCTATATCCACCCTCAGAAAATAAATTGAAAGATCACAGCGGTCAAGGCGGGGAAACCTTACCGCATCCTTCTCAGTGGTAATAATGGCTTCCGCTCCACTGCTCCGGGCGTTATTGATGACTTCAATGATTTCCTGCTGCGTGTAACGATGGTGATCCATAAACTGAACCCTCTGAGTCAAATGCGCGCCCAGATGCTCCAGCTCCTTCTCAAAGCCGCCAGGGGCGGCAATGCCTGAGAGCGCCACCACGGCGCGTCCCTTCAAAAACGCCAATTCCTCACGAGCCGTTGTGAAGATGTTTTTCAAATACCTTGCGCGATGCGTACACTCGATCATTTCTGCTTTCGAGTTCAGCAAACGAATATCGGCTTTTAGGGCGGTATTTTCGCTCCCGTCGCACTTGGTGATAAAAATATAATGGGCCCTGGAAAGCATCTTAACATCCTCACGCAGCAGACCACGGGGAAGCATATAGCCATTTGCGAAAGGATTCTTGCTGTCAATGAGGACAATTTCCACATGATGACGGAGCGACAAATACTGGAACCCATCATCAAGAATCAGGGTATCGCATCCAAACCGGCTGATGGCATACCGTCCGCTCTTAACGCGATCCTTGTCGACCAGCACGGCCACATCGCTGAGGTTGGACGCCAACATGTAGGGCTCGTCGCCACCAAAAGCGGAATCGAGCAACAGATTCCGGCCATCGGAGACAATTCGTGGTGGAGTCCTTGCCTCGCGCATGAGAACTTTTTGGGTGAGGCGCTTCAGGATGGGCGGTTCCTTCTTTTTATAGCCACGGCTGAGGATGGCCACCTTGCGTCCCCGTTTCTGGAGCGTTCGTGCAAACACCTCCACAACCGGAGTTTTACCCGTCCCGCCAACGGTCAAATTGCCAATGCTGATCACCTGGCACCCCAGCGTGTGATGCCTAAGGATGCCGTGGTCATAGAGCAGATGCCGAAGGCGTACGATACCCTTGAATCCGTGTGAGAGTTGACGTAAAAACCAGAGAAGAAAAAGCACACGCCGGTCCTTTATCCGCGACGTATCTTTACGTTGGATCAGATCAACCAGAAATGTTTCCAAGCCTTCTAACCGGTTCGATTTCACAGGTGTCCTTTAACAGATCTACCGCGCTTGCTTCAGATGCTCCACGAGCGCCTCCAATGCCAGCAGGTATCCCAGCGGGCCAAAGCCGGAAATCTGGCCGAGACACACCGCCGCCGTCATGCTGGTGTGGCGGAACGGTTCGCGGGCTTGAATATTGGACAGGTGCACCTCCACACAGGGCACGGACACCGCCGACAGCGCATCACGAATGGCCACGCTGGTGTGGGTGTAGGCGGCGGGATTCATGATAATCCCATCATACGTTCCCCGACTCGCCCCTATTCGCGACACCAGCTCGCCTTCAATATTACTCTGAAACCAATCAACAATGACGTTAAGCTCACGCCCTCGTTCTATCAACCGCTTCATCATGTCTTCAAGAGTTGTAGCGCCATAAATCCCCGGCTCACGGGTTCCTAGAAGGCCGAGATTTGGGCCATTTAACACCAGAATTTTCATCGTCATTTCTCCTGCTTTCTTCCTTTATGAGCGGCCAATTCCGATACAGGATGAACTTCAGCGAGCGGATAATCAAGAACTCGACCATCGTCCAGCCGGACCTTGACCCGCTCCCTTAGGATATCCTTGTCCCAAATACACCCGCAGCCCGCTTCGCATTTCACTTGCGAGCCATCTTTCGGGAATTTATCGCCCACTCTCTGATAACTGTCAAACTCATGTTTCAGACAGCATTTCAGCCTGCCGCAGGTTCCGCTAATAGCGCCCGGATTGAGCGCCAGACGCTGGGTTTTGGCCATCTTGACGGTCACCACGTTAAATTCCTTCATCCAGGTTTTGCAGCATAGGGGGCGACCGCACACCCCCATCCCGCCAACCCGTTTCGCGGCATCGCGAATCCCGAGTGACTTCATTTCAACGCGCGCGCGCAACTCACCGGAGAGAGTCTTGAGCAGTTCGGCATACTCGACCCGGTCTTCAGAAGTAAAGGTGATATGCAACACAGACCGGTCAAAACTATAACGCACCTGCACGACGTGAATCGGCAGTTTATGCTCTTCCACCCGTTTATGCACCGTCTTGTTCGCCAGGCGACCGACCACCGAGTTTTCCGCGGCCTTGGACTGGTCCTGCAACGTCGCCCGGCGCATCACAAACGGTACCGTGCCCTTAACAGGCATCTCTCCCTTGTGTTCGATCAATTGCACAACACACCCAAATTCGGGGACACGATTGCACTCCACCACGCAGGGGTCTCCTGGGTGAATGACTAACTCATCCGGACAAACCGCATTGACCAGCGAATCATCTTCAAGATGTATGACGAGTTCTCGAAACACAATGTCACTCCGAGGGGGAATCCAGAATCCAGAATTCAGAATTCAGAATAAGACAGCGGATGAGAAGATCACAGCCCAATATTTCCCTAGTCCCCATTCTGGGTTCCGAGTTCTGGATTCTGGATTCTCTCTTCAAGCTGTCAACCCATTCACAGCGCCGGTGAACACGGATTCGGCGGTAAGATTGCGGTCAAACTGGCGCTGCATGCTTTCAACAACCCGAACATTTGCCAAGGCATCAGCATAGGAGAGGTCCCGTGCAATGGCCGAAATGACCTCTTTCTGGTCGGGATAACACAACAACGAACTGTCCGTCCCGCACACGGTTACCAGAAGATCCCGATACCAGAATAGAATGGCGCGCAGGGCCATGATCCGCAGGCCCCTGAATCGAGCCTCAATCCGCGCTTCGAGAACGACATCCCTGGCCTTGACGGCACTGGCCTTTTCATCGGGATTACGATTCACATCCTGTTCCTCTTGATACCGCTTCCTCTCCTCTTTTTCCACCGACTTCTTGATATCCGCCAGCAGTTTCTCGAGTTTGCTGGATCGGGTTAGACGCCCCATCAAGCCGGCTCCCAGGGGTGAGGAAAGGATTTCAATCAGCGTACCCCGCCAGGGGTCCGGCAGGATTTCCGACTCGGTGGACACCAGGATTCGCTGGCAGCGGGACAGAATGGTCGGAAGCATTGCCTGGGGCGTGTCGGTGAGCAGAAAAAAAACGCAGCGGGGAGGCGGTTCCTCAAGCGTTTTCAAAAAGACATTCGACGCATCCTCGCCAAGCCGGTCGGCCCCGCAAAAGACAACCGCCTTCCAACCACCGCTGTAGGATGTCTGATAAATCGCACGCCGCAAATCACGGACCCGATCAACCCCCACCACACGGGACTTTTTCTCGGGTTCAACCCAAACCACATCCACGTGCTTATGGTCCCTAATCTGAAGACAGGCGGCACATTCGTGGCACGGCTTCATCAACCCCTGGCAGAATAGATGGAGCAGCGCCTCCTCGGCCAATGGAATCCCCTCCGTGCGAAGATTACCAACCACCAGATAGGCCTGCGCCACCCGCCCCACGCGTACCGCCGCCTCAAAAGCAAGCAGAGCCCTTGATAATGTGCTTTCAGTGGGCATGGGGAGAAGAAGAATCCAGGATTCCCAATTTCCTCTGCACTAGCGCCCATATATCAGAAGCAACGTCTTCTGGCGCCCGCATCGCATTTACGACCTTGATCCGATCCGGCCACCGTTTCGCCAGTTCCAGAAATCCCGCATGCACCCGCTCATGAAACTCCAACGCCTCCCGCTCGATCCGGTCATGCGTAGTGTTCAAGGCCAGATTACGCTGCGTCAAACGCTGCCGCCCGGTCTTCACATCCACCTCCATGATAATCGTCAGGTCGGGGATACATGACCCCATGGCATGGGCATTCAAGGCGAGAGTAGTCTCTATATCAAACCCGCGCCCGTAGCCTTGATACGCCGTGGTGGAGTCCGCAAACCGGTCGCATAACACCCAGGCACCGCGATGAAGGGCCGGCAGGATAACCGTCCGTACCAATTGGGCGCGACTGGCTTCGAACAGAAGCAATTCAGCCTCCGGACAGATGGCTTCCCCGGCGTGATCGTGCTGCAGGAGTCCCCGAATCGCCTCGCCGGTCGGGGTGCCACCGGGCTCACGGGTGAGCAACACCTCATATCCCAATTCTTTCAGCTGTTCCGCCAGGCGTTTAATATGGGTAGATTTCCCCCCGCCCTCTGGCCCCTCAAAAGTAATGAATTTGCCGAATTGTTTCATTTCCGTTTCAACTTCGGACCCTGAGGGGTGTCTTGAATGACCCAGCCCAAGGCAGCCAGTTCGTTCCGCACCCGATCCGCCTCGGCCCAATTTTTTCCCTGACGCGCCTGCTGGCGCAATTCCAACAAATTCAGGGCTTCCACGGGAACGGTGTCGGCGGGTTTAGCCAGAAAGCCTAAAACCGTGTCGAATCGGGCCAACAATGCCTGCACCGCGCCGGCCTCCCCTGCCGACAAGGCTTTGGCATCAATGGCCCGGTTTCCGGCATGAACCATGTCGAAAAGCGCGCCAAGGGATTCGGAGATATTAAGATCATCGGCAAGACCAGCTTCGAATTTGGCTTTTGCGCCAGAAGCCCATTCGGGTAGAGATAGGGCGGCCACGCCGTTGGCCGTCGCATGGACAGGCGCCACGGCGCTCGACGGCGCAAGCGCCCTACCTGCCAGATCTGCCAGACGTGCCTGAAATTCATCCAGCCGTTGAAGAGAACTCCGGGCAGCGTTCAACGCCTCAAAAGAGAAGTTCAACGATTGCCGGTAATGGCCGGCCATCAGGACATACCGGGTTTCACGGCCGCAATACCCCCTGGCGATGACATCGCGCAGTGTATGGAAATTGCCCAGCGACTTGGACATTTTTCGACCGTCCACAACCAGATGGGCGCAATGCATCCAGTACCTGACAAAAGGCTTGCCGCTGGCCGCCTCGCTTTGGGCAATCTCATCCTCGTGATGCGGAAAAATGTTATCCACGCCGCCGGTATGCAGATCGAAACTCTCCCCAAGATAGCGGGTTGCCATGGCGGAACACTCAATATGCCACCCCGGCCGGCCACGCCCCCAGGGCGAATCCCACCCCACATCGCCGTCTTTCTGGTCCCACGCCTTCCACAGGGCGAAATCGGCAACATTCTCCTTCTCGTATTCATCCTGCTGCACCCGGGCGCCTGGCCGCAATCCCGCCATATCGAGATGCGCCAACTTCCCGTAGGCCGGGAAACTGGACACGCTGAAATAGATGGAGCCATCCTCCGACTGGTAGGCGTGGCCCTTGGCCATAAGCTTCTGAATGAGGTCGATCATTTCGGGGACATGATTCGTCGCCGCAGGGTACTGTTCCGCAGGCTCCACATTCAGAGCTTTCAAATCCTCGAAAAAAGCGACCTTGAAGGTTTTGGTGAAAGCATCAAGCGTCACCCCTGCCTTAATGGCCCCGGCGATAGTCTTGTCATCGACATCGGTCAGGTTCATGACCTGAAAGACCTCGAACCCGAAATACTTCATCGTGCGCCGGAGCAAGTCCTCGAAAATATAGGCGCGGAAGTTACCAATGTGGGCATAGTTGTAGACGGTTGGACCGCACGTATAGAGGCGTATCCGATTCCCCTCAAGCGGAACCAGCTCCTCAAGTTGTTGCGTCAATGTGTTGTGAATTTTCATGGTGAGGGAAAGACTACGGATTCTGGATTCCTTTTTCTTGTCTTCTCCACGGTCGCCACGGCCATCACGGCAATCCCCTCTCCGCGCCCGATGGATCCCAGTCCCTCCATAGTGGTGGCTTTGATGGAAACGCCATCCAACCCGACGCCCAGCACCGGCGCAAGGCGCTCCCGCATGCGTTGCGCATAGGGCATGACCTTCGGCTTTTCAGCCGTGATCACGCAATCCACGTTCACCACGCGCAATCCCTTCGCCACAACACGCCCAACCACATGCCGCAACAATTCAACGCTATCGGCATTCTTCCAGCGGGGATCGGTATTAGGGAAATGCTGCCCGATATCGCCATCCGCAATGGCCCCCAATAGGGCATCCGCCAGGGCGTGACATAACACATCCGCATCCGAATGGCCGTCAAGCCCTTCAGAATGGGGAATCTCAATGCCACCCAGAATGAGCTTTCGCCCTGTAGCGAACCGATGAATATCAAAGCCTATGCCAGTTCGAATCATAATAAGAAGAGGAATCCCGAACTCAGAATAATACAGTGAAATATTTGCCCCTCGCCCATAACATTTTCTTTCTTCATTCTGGATTCTTCATTCTGGATTCTGGATTCTGGATTCTGGATTCTTTTCCTTTTCCTTCGGTAAATCCAGTTTCAAATGAAGTTCCCGCAACTGCTTGTCCATCACCGTATTCGGCGCATTCATCATCAAATCCTGTGCCTTCTGGTTCATCGGGAAGGCAATCACCTCGCGAATGTTGCTCTCCCCTGCCAGCAGCATCACCATACGATCCACACCCGGCGCAATCCCGCCGTGCGGCGGCGCGCCCAGCTTGAACGCGTTGATCATGCCGCCGAACCGACGATCCACCTCCTCGGGCGGATAGCCGGCGATGGAAAAGGCCTTGTACATGATATCCGGACTGTGGTTACGGATTGCCCCGCTGGAAAGCTCCACGCCATTACAGACGATATCGTACTGGAAAGCCAGAATGTCCAAGGGATCCTTCTCGCACAGCGCCTTCATGCCGCCCTGCGGCATGGAAAACGGATTATGAGAGAATGTAATGCTGCGGGTCTCTTCATCGAATTCAAACATCGGAAAATCCACAATCCAGCAGAACCGGTTGATCCCCTTCGGGATCAGATCCAAGTCGCGCCCCAATTTCGTACGAAGATCCCCGCAAATTTTGTTTGCGACTTTCGCCTGGTCACTGACAAAGAACATCACATCCCCGTCAGTCATGGCGGCACGCGCCGCCAACGCCTTTAACTCCTCTTCAGACAGGAACTTCAAGATAGGGCCCTTCACCACGCCGCCTTCCCAGACGAGATAAGCCAGGCCCTTGGAACCCAACGACTGGGCATATTCAACCAACTTGTCGAAGAAACTGCGGGGTTTGTCGGCAATGCCCTTCACCGGGATCGCCCGGACGACGCCGCCTTTTTCAACCACAGTGCGAAACGCGTTGAATTTCGAGGCGCGGAAGATGTCGGACACATCCTGCATGATGATCGGGATGCGCAGATCAGGCTTGTCGGTTCCGTACTTCACCATTGCCGTCGCATACGGAATGCGCTCAAACGGCGGTTTGTCATGGGTGGCCTTGGAAAACTCGGCAAACACGCCATGGATCACATCCTCCACCACGGCGAACACGTCATCCTGGGTGACGAACGACATTTCCATGTCGAGCTGATAGAACTCACCGGGCGAACGGTCGGCACGCGCATCCTCATCGCGGAAGCAGGGGGCAATCTGGAAATAGCGATCAAATCCCGCCACCATCAGGAGTTGCTTGAACTGCTGGGGCGCCTGGGGAAGCGCATAGAACTTACCGGGATGGATTCGGCTGGGCACCAGGTAGTCGCGGGCCCCCTCGGGAGAACTACTGGTCAGGATCGGCGTCTGAAACTCCGTGAAACCATGACCGATCATGCGACGGCGCAAGCTGGCGATAATCTGGGAACGCAGCAGAATGTTCTTGTGGAGCCGTTCACGGCGAAGATCCAGAAACCGGTATTTCAAGCGGGTCTCCTCCGGTCCATCCTCCTCTATGGTAATCTGGAAGGGCAGCGGCTCCGCCAGACTCTCGACCACAAGCGACTCGGCGAGCACCTCGATTCTCCCCGTTGGCAGCGCCTCGTTGATGGTATCCTGGCTCCGGGCCACCACGGTGCCGGTCACGATGATAACGCTCTCGGGACGAACCTTCTGGCACTCCTCAAAAAAGGCGCGCTCAGGCGTGATCACCACCTGGGTCACGCCATAATGGTCCCGCAAATCGATAAACAACAATTGACCATGATCCCGTTTCCGGAAGACCCAGCCCGAAATCCGGACGGTTTGAGCCGCATGGTCGAGCGTCAGCTCACCACAGTTGTGTGTTCTATAAGGGTGCATTCTCTATTCTCCTGATCAAATTCAAAGCGTGGACTGTATCACGGAGAAACGAAGAAGAAAAGACTTCACCACTGATTGAAGAAATGGAAGAAATCCAGAGAAGAGAATGTTGCGGCAATTGTGGTTGGGAGTACCCAACCAAAATTACCGCAACGGTTCTTCCGGAAATCCGCAAAATGAGCAGGCTACTCCCCCACGCTTCGAGCCCGTTTCGTATTCGTTCCGTCTCTTGATTTATTCAACTCCCCCAGAAACCGTTTCGCGATTTTTACAAATGGCGTACACGCCAGTTGTAAAAATCGCGAAACATTGTCTTTGTTTATCTGAATTTCTTCCATTTCATTAATCAGTGGTGAAGCCTCCCCGACTTATTCCTGAATGACGACGGGGGTTCCCACGGGCACCAGCTCGAAGAGTTCTTCGACGTCCTCGTTTTTAAGGCGGATACAGCCGGCGCTTTCTGATTTCCCCAGGGAGGCGAGGTCGCTGGTGCCGTGAATGCCGTAGCCCTTGATCTCCGGGGTGTTACCCGCAGCCTTAAGTCCCATCCAACGCGATCCCAGAATATTCTCCTTGTCCCCAAAGGGAACGATCCTGCCATCCTCGCGATGCCAGGGCGGTTCAGGAATGCGCTCTGAAACGGCAAACGTGCCAACCGGCGTCTTCTCAAAACGGCCCGTGGCCACACGATACCGCTTCAAGAAACGACCATTCGCGGTCAACAGCAAATCATGCCGGGATTTACTCACCACCATCTCCATTTTGCCGGTAAAGACCTTTAAACGCTGGCCGGGACGAATAATATCGGGCCGTTTCAGTTCATTCCCCTTCACGATCATTTCGACCGTGGTTCCAAACTTGCGGGCAATGGTTTTGATGGCGTCGTTGGTCTGGACAACATAGTCCTGCTTCTCTGCCATAGGCCAGGGCAACCGGATCATCTCGGCGTTCAATCGGCCCAACTTCTCCTCAATGGTGGCACGCAGGGAATCATCCGGGCCAGCCGCGAGCGCTTCGTAATAGGTCTCGCGCGCCGTCTCTTTCTTGCCGGCAGCGAGGTACGCATCGGCTTCGGAAAGGCGGACGGGGGCGGTGGGCTTTAACTTTGCATCGGACAGATCCGTCAGATTGGTCTGATCACTCGGATGAGTGATGCCGGCTTCCGGCATCGCTTGAGTAGCCACACTGGGCGAAACCGGCTCGTTGGTTACCACGGGAACTTCAATCGCACCCTGCTCGTTGGCAATCATGATGGGGGCAGCGGGAGACTGGGCGCGAAACCAAACCGCCGACCCGATGGCCACAACAATAAGGAGCACCAAACCCACAGCCCACGGCCAGCGCCGCGGCTTATCCATTCGCTCTAAGCCATCCATAAGGCGAGATTACAGGCCATTCGTCGTGGTGTTGCTCGTCACGGTCACGCTCGCCGAGGATGGCGAGATGCCCTTGATGTCGCCGGTCTTTCCGCCATCTTCGATCCACGTCCCGAGAATCACACGGGACGAAAGCGAAAATGAAGTATGCTTCGTGGCTGCTGATCCGCTCGTCGTGGTCGTCACGGCCACTCCTTGAACCGTCCCCTGGAAATTGCCAGCCATATTCACATGCATGCCTGACCCACTGGAGCCGGAGGCCGAAAATGGCGCAATCACCTGATCCCCATTCACAAACGTTGAATCCGTTGAGTTCGCGTTCAGGTTTCCGGTGGTCTTCACATCACCAAAGTTGCCCTCATAAATGCTGCCGTTGTTATCAATGATCTTAAGTTTATTTCCACTCTGCTGAACATTGAAGGCATAGATGCTGACACCGGAACTGCCCGCTGCAGACCCGGAGGAAGACCCCGTGGAGGTCGTCGTGCTTGAACCTGAACTCACGGTGTACCGAATCTTAATCGATGCGTTTTGCAAACCCAAGATATCAGGAAAGAAAATACTGATTTGTCCATTTTCATAAACAACGGTTCCATTCGCCGCATGAGAACCTGGGATCGCGTTGAGGTAGGTTCCGCTCAAACTACCCGATCCATTGTCTGTCATCGACCCCTTTGAACCATCCTCGAAAAACACCGTGATCGAACCCGGCTTGATCGGCACGTTCAAGGTAGTGAAGGAAATTGACGAGCCCGAAAAAGTCGACGGGGCTTTCGTTTCGATTGGCGGAATGAAGCCACCCGAAATGACTGTGGTTGAACCGGTAGTGCCGCCTCCTGACGAGGACGTGTAATCACTGACCAAATACCCCCCATTCCCCTGGTAATTTCCGCTGAAATTGGCAATGCTCGTGCTGTCATTCCAGGAATTATTATCCCCGCTGCCACTCCATTCACAGCTCATCAACCCCAAGCCCAGTACCACAACCAACGCATTCTGAATCAGGTGCTTCATATCTATTCGCCCTCTTAATAATTGAGTTGCTGCAAATTACGAAAATGCCGCTTAACGGTCAATGGTTATCAGAAACTACTTCACCACAACACGGTAGAACCGGGTTATCACCGTGGGTGACTGATCCACGTAGGTGTGCACGGCCTCACCGTAACGACTCCCCCCGGGCGCTGGCTGCCAATCATTTAACAAGTTATCCCTGTACTGCACTTCATAGGTCATGCCGACTTTCCCCTGCCACGTCAGGGAGAACTGCCCTTGATCCGGTGTCACCACCGCCACCTGCGAGATATGCGGCAACCCTGTAATGTTTTCCCCCGCAGTAAGCGCCCGCGTCATCTCGGCGGCGCCATCGTTCGGGTTCAACGGATTGAGTCCGTGGGCAATCTCGTAACCGTCCGACAATCCATCCCCATCCGTATCCCATTTGGCCGGATTCAGATCCGTTCCATGCGGATTGGTCACTGGATCATAAGGATCATAGTGATTCACATTCAAGGGGCGTCCCGCCATCATGTCGCCATAGGTAATTTCAAAGACATCCGAGAGACCATCCCCGTCATAATCCTCCTTCGTGGGATCCAGATCCATCGGCTCGATCTCATAATTACGGAGGAGCGTCAGCGTATTTGCCCCGATATCATAGGCACCTCGGTTCAGGGCTCCGAAATACATCCACTCCCATCCGTCCGGCAGTTGATCGTCATCCGTATCGCGATCCCGAATCACGATCCGCACGTTATTTTTGGCGGAGCTGCCCTCGCCGGAGAGATCCACCTTCATCGGCACATACCCGCCCTGACTCACCGCTTCGAAGGCATAACCCACCGGCTCAAATGCATCCAGGGTACGGTTGCCATTCAGATCAATGAAGGCGCGGACGTAGTACGGCTTGGTTCCAAGCCCCATCAACGAATAGTCACCCTTCTTGGGCGACGGCGCATTCGTATTGCACAGATAGGAAATCTGCACCTGGCCATCCGCCACGCCACTGAAGCCCGGTGATTCAAACGCCTGTACAATCACCGTCAAACGGTTGGACTGGCCCGCTCCAAACCCACGCGACACCTTGCCGAAATAATAAACATCTCCATTGATGAGAGATTTTCCTCCGACAGAAGGTGTCTGGAGATTGAAATTAAAGGCACTCCAGGATGACCACGACGAACTTGAGCCCGGAGTGAAGGCCTGGACGCGCGCCCAGTAACGCCCGTTGGTCCACACCGAGGACGCATAGTTGCCTCCCGCCGGAACATAACTGTCCCCGGCATAGATCGGCAGCGTAAACTTGCTGACGGCATTCAGATCCATGTACGGCACAATGCTCGTAGTCGCGATCACTGGCGTCCCATTACTCGCCAGCGCAATCTGGAACCGATACCCGGTTGCGTTGGCATCCCTCAGGACCTCAATTTCATTGCGGGCATACGGATAGACCGTGTCGTGCGGGGTATTAATGCTGGGTGTTGACAGCGATACAGCCGATATCACGAACGAGTAGTTGGTGAAATAACCAACCGGCCATGCGTTGCCGGAGATCAACATCACCACCGTTCCCGCGCTTGCCCCATACGTTCCCACGCTCAACCAGTCGCCTTCATGCCAGTAATTGCGCGGCGCATTGATGGTTTTAACAAACCCGTTCGGCCCGGCATTCGTGATCACATACCGATCTACATTCGCCACGGCTGGCCACGAGAATCGCGGGTACCCCGGCATCGTATCCGTTAACCCGATCTCCAGGTTATTGATAGTGCCCCACCCCATATTCACGGGCTGGAATTGCCCGATACCGGCTGGTTCCGTCTCCGGCTGATACGTTCCATCACCGTTCACATCCAGATAGCCAAAGACATAATTATTGCCTTCATGAATATGGCCAGTCGTGAAGTTTGTGACCGACGTGGCCTCCGTGGCCGTGGTTAACGTGGCATCTGGATACCCATCCATCGCCGGGGTATGATAGAAGTTCAACCTCACTTGACCTGCTCCCAGCGACTGCGCCAGGGACGCACCCAACCGCCCATAATAGCGGACATGCACCGCCACCACGGGAGTCGGGTAGTTGGTCGCTACCAACGGATCGGTGTTGACCATATACTCGGCAAAGTTACTCCATCCATCTTCGTCAGGATCAAGATTCGCGTCATAATAGGCCGGATCCAATCCTCGCTTGCCCGTGGTCAAACAAGGCCCTTTATAGAGGATTTCCCATGCATCCGGAATGCCATCGCCGTCATCCCACAGTTCGCCATAGGTGCGTGACCCCGGGCCCTGGCGGCTGTCATAGTCGTTAAATCCGTCGCTATCGGTATCCGTCATGCGGGGATTGGTTCCAGCCAGATATTCCGCCAGATTCGACAACCCATCGCCATCGGCATCGGCCGCACCGCCATCCGCCCCTGTTCCGACATACGGATTGAACCCATTGGCCAGTTCCCACCAATCCGGCATGCCATCGCCGTCGGAATCCTTATCCAAAGCCGGCGTCGACTTTGTCCAGAACTGCGCATCGCCATTCAACTTGGCGGCATGCGCCCAATCGGTCAACCAATCCTTTTGAGCCTGGAAGTCCTGGGCCGTCAAGCCACCATCATCGAAACGGAACTCGGCCAGTTCGCCCAGTCTTTTGGCCGGCCCATAGAGCGCCAGAATTCCGGCAATGTCGTCGGGTTGCAACGTCGCACTCTGGGTTCCATTATAAAATGGATACATCACGGCCTTGGTATCGGCCGAGTGCGCCAATCCGAGGGCATGGCCCAATTCATGCAGGGCCACATATTGGATATCAATGCCGCCCGCCGAACCGATTGACCAAGTCTCTGATTCATCGAAGTGCAAATCGCCGGCGATCGGCTCCGGATTGATGTCGTTCGGATAGAACCCGTGAGCCAGAACGCCGCCTGGCCCGTCAAAGGGCGATCCGTCGCCATGATTGCCCGTGTACCATCCGATATCAATCGAGTAAGTCTGCCCTGTTTTCGAGGTTTCCTTGAAGGTCAAGGCCGCTACAGCCGCCCACTTATCCATTTGGTCGGTGACGGCTTTACGCGCCGTCTGGGACGGCAACTTCGTGGTATCGTTCAGGAAATGATAGGTGAGTTCGGCCGAGCCAAGTCCGGGGCCATCCCACCCAACACCATTTACGGCAAAGGGAGCCAGTTCCAATCCCCCAACGGACACGTCGGGGAAATAGTACACCGCACCGCCCGCCGTCAGGAACGGCGCCGCCGGCAGGAACCAGGACACCGCATCGTTGGCGGCAAGAGCGTACAGTTTCGCATCATCCACAGTGGCCACGAGGTACGTGCCGCCGATGAAGCGGTTCTGGTACACCGTGCCGCCCGCGGAGAGAACGGCCTGCACGGCCGCGCTTTCGGTCGTGTCGCCAAAGAACCGGACAAGAACTTCTCGCGGCGGATGATTTCCGTCCACGGCCAGCAGGTTGGAGATTTTGTCAGTAGGAGCTATCAGGCCACCCCACAGCACTTTCGTTCCCATGACGGCCAGTTGCGCCCGGGTCGCCGAAACCACCCGAACAGACGGCGCCACAAAGTTTAGCGGCGTTATTCCCGCTGCCAATAGAGCAGCGCTGTCGCTAGCGTTTGTTTCCGACGCAAACTTAACGAGCATTCGGGCCCTCTGGGAGTCGGGAAGAGCAAGCAGTTCCGCCGAAAGCCCGCCCACCGGCATGATGATTCGATTCTTGAGGGAGATTCCTCCGGCGGCGTATTGTTTCGGATAGGCTTCCGGCGCATTATATCCGCCCGCGATCGTCGCGGCATCATGAGCCATGTTCCAGATCCGCACTTCGTCAATCAAGCCGGCATAGCCCTTGGCAATCGCGCCACTCGAGCGGGCCGCGCCGATGGTGACTTCGTCGCCCATGTGATTCGTCTGGAAGCCGAACACCGTGGGCGGCGGCAGTGAGGCGTCAGTCCGGTAACAGGCCAGTCTGCCATTCACGTAGAGGGAGAGCGAGTTGGTAAGGCTATCACAAACCCCCGCCAGATGGGTCCACTTCCCGGTGCTGATCAGCAGCGATTGCAACGCTACCATGTAGTTGTTCGAGGCCAACCCGTCAACCCGCACCTCGTGTTCAACGTTGTTAAGGGTCAATCCGTATTTCACGTAGGCGCGCAGGGTTCCGGGGGGCGCCCCATTCGTAACCAATCCAAGCTCGTAATTGATGCCACTTTCGCCGGCGATCGCGCCGTCAATATAGCGGCTCAACAGCACCCCGCCAACACTATTTGAGGCGGGATTGACCCACATTTCAACCGTCCAATCCTGGGACATCATCTTGTTGTCAGGCGGCACAATCAGCCGGCCGTTGCCATCGAAACGCATGGAACGTTGGATACCGGGTTGCAGGGGATCCAAGGGGTCGGTCGCGCCTTTGGGCCGCGGGCTGGTCAGGGGCCGGGTCGGATCATAAGCCCAATCCACAACGGCATTAACCTCTTCCCCATCTGTCAGACCATCATCATCGGTATCCTTCTTGTTCGGCAGGGTGCCGCGATCCTGTTCCTCGAGGTTCGAGAGGCCGTCGCCATCAGCGTCCTCGTCGCCATCCTTGATCCCGTTGCTATCAGAGTCCGGATTCCGGGGGTTGGTTCCCGCGAGATACTCATTGTAGTTCAGCAGGCCATCGCCATCCGGGTCGCCCTGCCTGCCGTTGTTGCCGGTGGCATCGTAGGGGTCGAGCCCATGCCCGAGTTCCCACCAATCCGGCATGCCGTCACCGTCGGAATCCTTGTCCAACAGCGGTGTCGAATTGGTGCAGAAAAGCGCTCCATCCAGAATGGCGGCGTGGGCCCACCCGGTGAGCCAATCGCTGCTCGCCGTAAAGTCCTGCGCAAGCACACCGCCATCATCGAACCGGTATTCGGCGAGCGAACTGGCCGCCCCATAGAGCGTGAGAATGCCGTTGATATCGTCCTTCTGCAAAACCGCCGCCTGGGTCCCGTCATAGAACGGGAACATGACGGCTGTCGGATCGGACGAGTGGCCCATTCCCAAACTGTGGCCGAGTTCATGAAGGGCCACATATTGGATATCGATGCCGCCCGCGGAGCCAATCGACCAGGTTTCATCCTCGTCAAAATGCAGATCGCCGGCAATCGGCTCGGGATTAATGTCGTTCGGGAAAAAGGCGTGCGCCAGAACGCCGTAAGGCCCGTCAAAGGGCGAGCCGTCGCCGTGGTCGCCACGATACCAGGCGATATCGATCGAGAACGGCTGTTCCCGGACAGTGGTTTCGTTGAAAGTAATGGCCGCAACCGCCGCCCACTTGGCCATCTGGTCGCGGACCGCCTGACGCGCCACTTTCGCCGAAAGCTTGGTAGTATCGTTAGCGAAGTAATACTTGAGGTTGGCTGAGCCACGGCCGGGGCCATCCCAGCCTACGCCCACAGTCGAAAACGGAGCCGCTTCCAGCCCTTCCTTGATGTCGTCACCGAAATAGTGAACCGTATTGCTGGACGACGTGAGGAACGGCGCCGAGGGCGAGGCCCAGGCCACGGCATTGTTGCCAGCCAGGCCGGTTAGTTGCGCGTCGGTCAGGGTCGCCACAAGATAGTGTCCACCCAGATAGCGATCCTGGTAGACCGTACCGCCCGCCGCGTGAACAGCCTGCACGGCCGCATCCGGCGCGGTATCGCCAAAGAACTTGACCAGCACTTCCCGTGCGGGATGGGCGCCATCCACGGCCAGCAGGCTGGAAAGCTTGTCCGTTGGCTGTAGTAACCCGCTCCACTGCACAGAGTTCCCAAGCGCCGCCAATTGACTGCGTGTCGCCATCACCATTCTGGCTGTCGGGGAAACATAGTTCAGAGCCTTCACGCCGGCCGCCAGAAGCGCATTGGTGTTCCTGGCAACGGATTGCGAGGCGAACTGCACCAGAATTCGGGTCGGCTGCCCTTCCGGCAGTGTAGCCATCTCGACGGAGAGTCCGTCCGAGGTGGTGATGGTGCGGTTATTCAACTTAATCGAACCCGAGGCGGCGGTTCCCTGCACAGCTTGCGGCGCATTGAAACGGTCGCCAATGTCTTTCGCGGACTTGGCAATGTTCCAGATCCGGACTTCGTCCATCAAGCCCTTGTAGCCGTTGGTAATCGTGCCCGTCGAACGCGCGGCGCCCATCGTGACTTCGTCACCGCGATGAGTGGTCGTGTAACCGAACACCGTCGGCGGCACTGCGGTGGCATCGGTGCGGTAAACGGCAAGTTTGCCATTGATGTACAACGCCAGGGTGTCCGTCAGGGAGTCATGGACACCGGCAAGATGCGTCCAGGTGTCGAGCGGGATCAGAATCCCCTGCTGTGAACTCAGTTGCTCCGTCGGCCCTGTTCCGTCCACACGCGTCGCGACTTCCACAGAATTGGTCATAATCGAATACTTGACGTAAGGCCTGATCAAGCCGGCCCCCATCCCGTTGGTATTCAGACCCATTTCATAATTGATGCCTTCCTGGCCGGCGGCCAGTCCACGCACATAGCGGCTCAACAACACGCCGCCATTACAATTCGTGGCGGGCTTGACCCACATCTCGATCGTCCAATCCCGCGACATGAGTTTGTCGCTGGGCGGCACCAACAGCCGGGCATTTCCATTAAACAACATGGAGCGCGGAATAAGGGGCTCAAGCGGATTCAGAGGATCGCTGATGCCACTGGGCCGACGGCTGGTCTTCGGGCGCGTGGCATCAAAGGCCCAATCCGTGCTTCCAGTGACCTCTTCCCAATCGCTCACGCCATCGTCATCGGTATCCTTGTCATTCGGGAGGGTCAGAAGACGTAATTCCTCACGGTTGGAAAGCCCGTCGCCGTCGGAATCCTCATCCATATCCCAGATTCCGTTGCCGTTGCTATCCACACTCCAGGGATCAGTGCCGACCATGTACTCATAAAGGTTGGAGAGTCCATCACCGTCCGGATCTCCATCGGCGCCATTGATGCCATCACTACTGCGGGGATCCAACCCGTGCGCAGTTTCCCAATCATCCGGCATCCCATCGCCGTCCGAATCATACGGCAAGCGCGTATTGCTATTGTCCCACATAACCACATCCTCATCCGCTACGGCCCAACGCAAGGGCAGCATGTCAGCGGCCCCCACTCCCGTGGGGCTGCCAAATACAAACGGATGATACTGGGTCAAATATCGGGTGGATGTGAGATAACTAAAGGTGTAGGGATTACTCGCGTTCGGGAACCGGTTGCTAACGGGATCCCAAACGAGGAGCGAATCACACGGAGGATTGAGCGGCAGATGTTCGGTCAGGTTTTCTGTCCAAGGCACGTAACGGTAATCGGTATAAACACGTGAGACGTCCGGGGCCGTCATCCACCATGGAACTCCGGCGTAGCCCGGCATGTAACCGGTCAGCAAACTGAAGCCGGCAGGAGCCACATCACCGTAATCCGGGTCTTGAAGGTCATCAAAACTGTAGGCATATAATAACGTTTTGGCATTAGAGCCATTGTAAGCCCACGCCGCCTGATGCGTCCACCGGGTCTTCATCCCGTTGATGACTTCGCCCTGAGACTTCGCGCCATCAAAGACGTGAATCTCATCCACCCAGCCTTTGAAGTAGTGATCCAAGCTCGGATTCTGCTGAACCGCGTTCAGACCCGCATAATACCCGGCCGATGCCGTAACCAACATCGGCACACCGTCCACCCAGCCATTCGGGTTGTTTTCGCGGGCGCCAATGACCAGCGGCATCATAACCGATAGATAATTAACGGCTAACGGGGCGCCAGGATATCCACCTAACCACCCATTCCAGGGGATTTCAGCGGTTGGCATCATCGCCACCATGACGCCGTTTTCATAGAGAATCAGTTTCTTGGCCGTACCGTCGTACACCCCGGCCAGATGGGTCCACTGGTCAGCCTGCAATGCACCGCTCGGCGCGGCTTTCGCCTCATTGAAGATCGGATCAAAGCCCGCACCGTGATACCCGATGAAGGGCCGCCCGCTTGCATCAACCCCGAGGCGGAAATTGAGCCGAATACCCGAGGGGTAGCCCAGCGCGTTCCCGT
>JBAXPK010000011.1:0-59181 GCA_037132275.1 bacterium | reverse complement strand
TGTGCTCCTAAAGGGCACCGTGGGTTCAAATCCCACCCTCTCCGCCATTTTCACCTACTCCTGCCTAACCGGAGTGTCCGGCACCACTACCGAACCCTTACGCCCAGCCTTCACCCGCAAGCGCGTCATGCAGTTCATCGGGATGATGTCGACACTGGAATTCCAGACGACTCGCCTCCGCATGGGCCTCGCTGTATGGCACCGCATCCGTCATGCGGTTGCGTTCGTGGAGTTCATGGAGCAGCACAAATCCTCGTTCCTTTTCCGTAATCGCATCATCAATCCATACTTCGCCTGTAGGCACAAACTCATAAACATGGTCATGGCCACCTGCCGTGAAGTCGATGTCGAAAATGCTGCGCACGAACCTGCCGTTGACGATCCACACGCTGACGCCGTCCTCCAGCGTCTTCCATAAATGGTCATGGGCAGCTTTGCCATCCGGCAACCGTTGGCCGTGTTGCGTTGCCTTGGCCACATCCCCAGCGTGGCGCCGCTCTTTGCGTTCCGCCTTATCGGCCTCAACGAGAGCTTCCCCGTATGACTTCCCCTTGGCCATCAGATGGTGTTCGATCAGAAGATGGTCGATGAAAAAAATGTGCTCGTCATGTTCGGCTTCATCGTCCAACCAGAATTCGTTCTCGGGAATGTACGTATATCTGTAGTGCTGCCCGAAATTCGTGAACTCCTCATCAAGGTGTCCACGAACATAACTGCCATCCACTACCCAGACCTGGATGTCGCCACGCTTATCACTTTTTCGCAGATAGGGTTGCTTTAATGCCTCTGTCATGTTGTCCCTCATATCAGGTTGCCATGGGGGCAGATCAGTATCCTCCATGTATGTGACGGTCTGGAGCACAACTCCAGCCCGCGCCAAAAGCCGACGCCCCACGTTGAGCCCGAACAGGCCCATGAGTATTCCCGCCCAAGCCACTGCAACGAGATTTTGAAGCAGGCTTTCACCGTCTGTTATTTCGACAGCAACTTTCGAACAGCAACGATGGCAGCCTCGGTCTCGGCGGCGCGCTTGCTGGAGCCTGTTCCCTGCCCTAGGCGGGCTCCGCCAACAATCGCCTCGATCACAAATAGCTTCTGGTGTGCAGGACCTTTCTCGGATATGCAGCGATATTCTGGCCCGCGCCCATAGAGCCCCTGCGACAGTTCCTGAAGTTTGCCTTTGGGATTATCCCCCCAGACCTCGGAAGATTTATCGCCGGTTAACGGGATCAGCAGTTTGGCAACAACTTTTTCCGCCGCCTTGACCCCGCCATCCAAATAGGCGGCTCCAATCACCGCTTCCAACCCGTCCGCCAGCAGGGTTTCGCGCAGGCGCCCCCCAGCCATCTCCTCGCCTTTTCCCAAGCGCATAAAGTCGCCCAGCCCAATTTCTCGGGCCACTCCAGCCATTGCCTTCCCGCTCGTCACCCGGCTTCGCATTTCCGTCAATGCTCCTTCGTCCCGGTCACTATGTTGCCGATACAAATGAGCCGCGACCAGAAAACCCGCCACGGCATCCCCCAGAAATTCAAGCCGCTGATTGTCGGCGGCGATATCCCTGGTTTCAAACCTGAAGGAGCGATGAAGAAGCGCCATCTCCAACAACTCACGGTGGTCGAATTTATAACCCAACCGTTTTTCCAATTCCCGGTACGGATTCGGTTTTCTCAAGCCCAATAACATACGACGACGTCTCCTACCCTCTTGGATGATACTTCTGGTGCACCGACTTTAGACGGTTCTGATCCACATGGGTGTACACCTGAGTCGTTGCGATATCCGCGTGCCCCAACATCTCCTGAATCATACGCAAAGGCGCGCCATTAGCCAGCAAATGTGTAGCGAACGAATGGCGCATCGTGTGGGGCGAAACCGTCTTGGTAATCCCAGCCCGCTTGGCAAACAATCGGATTTGCTTCCAGATCGTCTTGCGGCTGAATCCCGTACCCCGCCGGGTAAGGAATACCTGGCGGACAACCGGATTTTTCATCAGTTTCGGGCGCGCCTCCTGAAAATAACGTTCTATGGCGGCTTTCGCCTTACCTCCCAACGGCGTTACACGCATTTTGCTGCCTTTTCCCATGCAGCGAAGGTAACCGCTATCAAGATGCAGATCCTCCAATGTGAGATTGGCCAGCTCGGACACCCTGAGCCCGGATGCATAGAGAAGTTCCATCATCGCCCGATCTCGTACGGCCATCGGATCGTCGCCAATAACGGCATTCAGGAGGGCATCCACCTCCTTGATCGATAATGTTGTCGGCAGCACCTTCCAAAGACGCGGCGACTCCATCACGGCGGTCACGTCTTTCTCAAGCAATCCCTCCTGGACCAGATAACGGAAGAAGACCTTAATGGCAACCAGCCGGCGGGCAATGGAGTTCATGGCAAGGCCCCGGTCGCGCTCATGTTCAAGGTAGCCGAGCAGGAGTTTCCGAGTCACCTCCCGGGGCGCATGAACTTGCGCCGCTTGGGCAAACCGGGAGAAGTCGGATAGGTCATTTCCATACGCCTCGCGGGTTTTCGGGCTCAGGCCGCACTCGAATGAGACATGATCCAGAAACTGTTCAACGAGGGCAATCATGGATTATGTAATATCCCACACCTCATGTTTCAGCCCCTTGTTTGAAGCCAACTCAATCGTCTTGTTGCCGAGCGTCAACACCGTACGGTTCGACGCCACCTCGATCTTCACGGCCGCATCCGGGTGCCGGGCCTTGTGGATGCCAGCCAGCAAGATGGCTTTCTCCACCCCGTCACCCCGGCCGTAATTCCAGACTTCGTCCGGCTGTGCAAGCCGCCCCACCTCGTCGTAGATGGACTCGGACGGCATTGCCTGGACCACCGCGAGCACCTCATCATCCGACATTACTGCAGTTCCAGCGATGGAAACCGGATTGCGCTCAAGCGCCGCCTTGAGAAAGGGTGCGGATCCTGTGCGAGTGAGGTCGCGATAGACATAAAAAGCCAGATCCACAGACGGCGTAGTCGAGCGAAGCGATTCGAGGCGCATAATCACCTCATCACGAGTCATCTCCTTCTTGATGCCCAGCGGCTCACCCTCCGACTTGAATGAGCGCTGTGATGCCTGCGGAATCCGTGGCTGGACATGACAAAACCTGATCAGACGCTCAATGGCCTGCGCGGAATCAAGGCAGGCGCAATCGAACTGCTTACTCAAGCGGGCGGCATCATCAGGGTGATTCAGATCCGGCTTTTCACGGCGGACATAATCCTCGAGATCATTCAGCACAATTCGGCCGGATAATCGCGAGGAGATAAACTGATCCATGTCAATTTCGGCCAAAAGATTCTCGCGAGTGGTGTCTGTAATCAGGAAGGAACTTCCTTCTTCGTATTGGAACGCCACTTCTAGCGGGACATAATGGGGCACACCATGAATGAGGCTCCTGAGTTGGAAACACTTCTGGAGATCCCGCTTGTGCCGCAGAAAGTTACCCATGACCTCATCCGTCAAGGGGGTATCAAGAAAGGCATGGAGTTTACCGGAAAACCGCGCATAGTCCCTTGGGTCAATCGTCGCATCAGGGTAAACCGTATGGATCCAACCGGTTTCATGCGCCACCACCGTAACTTCTTCATTTTCCAGGGCTCGTCGCGCCTGGGCCGAAAGAGCCGTCCCGTTACACCACATCTTTTTGGTCACCAGGCGCCGATTGTTGGTCAGGATGCCTTCGTCCAGATCCACATAGTTCTGGGAATGCAGGGGCGTCGCCATCAGGAAAATATCTTTCAGAGGAATTCCCGCCACAATGAACAGGGCGGCGGCATAGAGCGCCGACAGCGACACACACTCACCTGCGCCAGTCGAGTATCCAGTCTTGTGCTTGAACGCATCCATCGCCTCCACCGTTTCAGTTTTCCAATAGGGAATCGCATCGGCCGTGTATTTATTGAGGCCAAAATGGGTGCGGATATCGATATCAAAATAATACTTGTCCCCCTCATACCCGAACAAGGCGTTGGAGCGCCGAATGGTGTCTTCCTGAAGAAAGGGGCGAAAGCGTGCCATCTCGCGGTCTTTAGTGGTCAGTCCCCAGGTATCAAGATCGAGGTTGAAGGCATAGTGATCCATGATGAACTGCTTGAGGCGAGTGATTCGGCGGTAGGGCTTCATCCTGGCCAGACCGGCGAACCAGGGATCCTCGCGCCACTTCCAGATACGGGGCGACATCAGGTTGGCCAACAGCAACGCCATCATCAAATCCGGGAAGACAAATATCTCCATGTCGGAAAGTGTCACCGCCGATGATCGGATTTCAAGGTCACGTTCAGAACTCACGCAATAACTCCTGCTTAGTGATACCGCATGATGAAGCACGCCTTCCCATCCTGTCAAGGATGCCGGAGCACATAATAGGCGAGGTCACCCTTGACTTTTTCAGGGGTGTTCTCTAGCTTGGTGCCGCTTTTGACACGCTATATGGAGGGGTGGCAGAGCCCGGTTGAATGCGCATGACTCGAAATCATGTTTACCTTCACTGGTAACGGGGGTTCGAATCCCTCCCCCTCCGCCAATTTAATCATACCACGGCAGGCAGTGGCTGACATACGCCTTGGAACTACACGATGACGATCCGGGCAGGATTGGCGTCGGGTTTTGCGGGGGCAAGCGATAGTTTTCGGGCGTTGATAATACTGGGATCCAGAGCATTCTTGTTGTCGCCCAATGCCCAGATGAGGGCATCCTTGAGGTCCCCGTCAACATGAGCTAACCGTCTGGCTAACTCACGGGCGATACCCCGGTACAACTTCAGTCCGATGGCTGGTTTCGCCACGATCAATTTCTCAAATTCAGCGCGGGAAAACTCAATAACATGGACGGATTCCATAGCCAGAACGCTGGCTGAGCGGGACTCGACCCCCAGGAAACAAATTTCACCGAAAATATCGAGCGGGCCAAATTCAACCAGCTTTTTATACTTATCCGAGCCTATGCTCTTTCGAACTTCAACCCGGCCCTCCAGAATCAGGAAGAAGGAAGCCCCTGCCGCACCCTCATAAATAATTGCATCACCCAGTACGAACCGCTTGGGTACGCCGATTTTTTCGACAGCCGCCATTTCATCCGGATTCAGGTCGTGCAAAATCATATTACCCCCTACGGCAGCGTTACCACCGTCACCGTTACGGAATCGGGAATTTTATCGCCGCCTCAACAACCTCCGCATTGATCCGCTTCAAGACTATTTCGTCAGCCTGATGCGTAACCGCCTCGACGATCCAGCCGCCCAGTTTCTCCATCTCAAGCTCCCTCATGCCGCGGGTGGTCACTGCCGGAGTTCCGATCCGGATCCCTGAAGTCACGGCAGGCGCACGCGTATCGAACGGAATGGCGTTCTTGTTCACGATCATGCCAGCCTTTTCAAGGGCCGTGGAGGCATCCTTTCCAGTGGTGTCGCACGGGGAGAGATCCACAAGCATCAGATGGTTGTCCGTCCCTCCCGATACAATGCGCATTCCGTGCTTCGCCAGATACGCCGCCAGTACCTTGGCATTTCGTATCACCTGTTTCTGATACTGCCCGAATTCCGGCGACATGGCTTCTTTGAAGCAGACGGCTTTGGCAGCAATGGTGTGCATCAGGGGGCCCCCTTGAAGGCCCGGGAAGACCTGCTTATCGACTTCCTGGGCATATTTCGCCCTACACAACACCATGCCGCTACGCGGGCCGCGGAGGGTCTTATGAGTGGTCGTGGTGACAAAGTCCGCGAAGGGCACCGGACTAGGATGTACTCCGGCGGCGATCAACCCGGCAATATGAGCCATATCCACCATCAGCATGGCGTCAACGCTATCAGCAATTTCACGAAGCCGTTTAAAATCCAAAATACGGGGGTACGCGCTGGCGCCGGCCACCAGCAGCTTCGGCTTATGCTGCAGAGCAAGGGCAGCGATCTCATCGTAGTCGATTAGTTCTGTCTTGCGATTGACGCCATAGGGGACGACGTTAAAGAAACGGCCCGAAAAATTGACTTTGTGACCGTGAGTTAAGTGGCCGCCATGGGCCAGACTCATGGCCAGAATGGTATCACCGGGCTTCAGAACAGAAAAATAGACAGCCATGTTGGCTGAACTCCCGCAGTGCGGCTGAACATTGGCATGTTCCGCACCAAAGAGGGTTTTGGCCCGCTCGATCGCTAGAGTCTCGGCCACGTCAACGAATTCACACCCGTTGTAGTAGCGCTTCCCGGGATACCCTTCAGCATACTTATTGGTCATCACCGACCCCTGCGCCTCACGCACAGCCCGACTGGCATAGTTCTCGGAGGCTATCAGGTCCAGCGTCTTGAGTTCTCGTTCCTCCTCATGCTTGATGGCATCATAAATCTCTGGATCCACAGCGGCCACGGAGGCGGCCTCCATGGCCGCACCCCCAAGGGATCCGATCTTATCCAAGCGCCGCTGATGACGGTGCTCCCCTGCAAAATCCGCCCCAAGCCAGGCCTCCAAAATCGCCTCGGCGGCCACAGGGGATTCCAAATCGCCGCCCAGCACCAGAATGTTCGCATCGTTGTGTGTTCGCGCCGCATGCGCCATTTCGGGAGTTAGGCACAATGCCGCCCTGACGCGCGGAAATTTGTTGGCGGCCATGCTCATTCCAATCCCGGTTCGGCAAATCAGAATTCCCTGGTTTACGAGGGCTTCAGACACCATAACGGCCACTGCCCTGGCATAGTCGGGATAATCCACCACTTCCTGACTGTAACATCCCACATCCTCAATCCCGATCCCCCGCTTCTTCAATGCCGCCTTGAGGGATTCCTTAAGCTCCAATCCGCCATGATCCGCGCCCATCGCTATTTTCATCATCAAAATCCTTCCTGCAGTTCAATTCTCGTGTTCGATTTGTACAACCCGTGCAAATACAGCACCAGATCGGGCATTGCCGCATCAATCTCATCACGGATTTTTCGATAAACATCCAAGGGCAAGCCAAACGGATCCGGGACATCCTCGCCGGGATACACATGGCTGAAAGAGTTCAATAAAACAATCCGGTGTTCCGCACGAGGAAACCGCCGCAACACGGCTTGCTTATGCGCCTCTGTCATTACCACAACGAGGTCGGCATCGTCAATGTGGGCCTCGGCCAGAAGTCGACTTCGATGTAAAGCCAAGTCAATTTTTTTCTCCACCATGACCCGAGCGGCTCCCTCACTGGCCGACTGCCCATCCAATGCCGCCACACCGGCGGAGGCGACCTCCCACCCGGTATCCGGCCCGAGCCACCGGCGCAACAGGTGTTCGGCCATGGGACTGCGGCAGGTATTCCCGGTGCAAACGAACCAGACTTTCGGACGGGAGAGAACCGTCTCCGCCAGCAACGCGCCCTGCCGTAGGATCACCAATTTATCACGGGTTGCATCTACCACCGTACTTTCCAATCCGAACAGGGCGGGTCCGTCGTCAAGGGCCACCGCCACCCGAGACCCGAGCGCCGCTAGGGCGGCTTCCACGGTACGGGCCGATGGCTCGCCGCTTCGGTTGGCGCTGGTCACACGCAAGAGGCCACCCGCCGCATTCAAGACCGCCAGCGCCAGGGCATGATTGGGCACTCGAAACCCTTCCGTACCCGAACCACACGGCAATACTATCGTCAGCGGCCCGGGCCAGAAACGACGCGCCAGCCGCCGTGCCTCAGGAGATAACACCGCCCCAGCCCGCTCGACCGCCTCAAGCGAGGACGCCATCAAAGGAATCGGCTTGCCACGATCACGGGATTTGGCCTCATAGAGGCGCTCCTCAGCCCCAGGTACACGCGGATCCGCCGCCACCCCATATACCGTTTCAGTGGGAAGAAGAATCAAGCCGCCTGAACGCAGGATCTCGATGGCCGCATTGACGGCCTCCTGCGCACGTTTGCCCGGCTTCACCTTTATAACCTGCGGCCTAATTTCGCCCATACTCACCCAAAGCTTGAAGCCCAAGAAGAATGTCCGTCGCTCGCCTCAGAGCGGCGTCCCCTTCGACTCGCATCATCAGTGCCCGATCTGCATCCGACTTGGGACTCAAGGCGCGGGCAAGCCTATTGGTGCGAGACAGTCCATCGTTTCCGACACAATAAACCGCATCCACCACGATGTCAGGCATAACGCCACCCTTCTCATAGGATTTTCCGGAAATCGGGACCAAAGTCCGGGTGGCGAGCCATGCCACCCGCTCACCGGGCAGGGTAATCCAGTTCCTGAGATGAGGGTCGCCTCGCGTCATGGCGCCTACCAGCATCACCCCGCGACAGCCCTTCATAATAAATGCCAGCGCTTCGGATGCTCCTTCAGTCTCTTCATCGGTAAGAATCATCAGTGGAACATGCAACGGAGAAAAGACGGCCACCACATTGGTGGAAAGCGGGGTTCCCTGATTATTGCAAACCACGAACAGAGGTTCATTTTCCGCACGCGCCAGCCCAGCCAGCGTGGAGACAGACTCAAGATCACCGCCCCCTGCCCTCCGAAAATCAAGAATGACTCCGGCCATCATGCTCAACGCTCGCAGGTGCGACAGGATCTCACCGCCGCTACCCGGTTCAAGGCTGTGCACCTTGAAATACGCAAGGTTCTCAGGCCATAATTCCACGCTCTCTAAAGCCGGCGACGTAATTCCCAAAACTCCCCTATGATTCCCCTCGTCAACGAGAACCGCCAAAGAATCCACGGACTTAAGAATACCCCCAAGTCCGCCAAGAACAGCCTCTGAACGATCCTTAAGAACCCCGTTCGTCACCAGAGAGGAAATAACCTCATCAAGGCTTTCCGCCGTCGTCCCATAAGACTGAGAGACCTGCAGGGACGCGATCAACCAAAGGCATCCGCCCAACCAACACAGGACCCGGTCAACTCGAAACCTGCGATTCAAGGCTAGATACCGGTGATTCGTTCGCGCCTCAGCTTTATTTGGACTTCTTAAGCTCGCTCTGGATACGGTCATTTCCCGCCTTCACCTTGTCGATGAGCGTCTTCTTATGCACCACTAACTGGCGGGCCAGATCGGGTCGGCCAAGAGCGAGAATCTGCACCGCCAGAATAGCGGCATTCACGGCACCCGCTTTACCGGTTGCCACGGTTGCCACCGGCACCCCGGCGGGCATCTGAACCGTGGAAAGCAAGGAGTCCAGACCATTCATAAAACCGCTGGCGACAGGGATCCCGATCACCGGAAGCGTGGTATGGGCACTGATCACACCGGCCAGATGCGCAGCCCCCCCAGCGGCGGCAATGATCACCTTTAAGCCGCTGCCAGAGGCCTTGCGCGCATAGGTCGCAGCAAGTTCCGGCGTCCGATGTGCAGACATTACCCGCACCTCGCACCCGACGCCAAACCCGTTCAGCATCGCCACGGTTTCTTCAAGAAGCGGCCAATCGGAATCACTCCCCATGACAATGGCCACCTCAGGTTTCCTGACTTGTACTTTATCCTGCCTCATTGCGCCTCCTTATTTTTCCCAAGCGCCTTGGCGGCGATATCACGCCGGAATAGGGCGCCATCAAATCTGATTTTCCCAACCGCCGCATAGGCTCTGTCAACTGCTGCCTTTAACCCATTCCCAAGAGCTGTCACACCCAACACCCGCCCCCCTGATGTCAGAATCCGTCCATCCTGAAGCCGTGTCCCCGCATGAAAGACTACGGCATTCTCCAAACCTTCAGCCGCCTTCAGACCGCAAATCTCCTTGCCGTTTTGATAAGAGCCGGGATACCCGCCGGCAGCCATCACGACACAGACACACGCCTCCGATTTGTACTGGATCATGGCAGGGGACAACGTTCCATCAATGCAGGCCTCAAGGGCCGGAATCAAATCTCCCTTGATGCGCGGCAGAATCGCCTGGGTTTCGGGATCGCCGAACCGGCAATTGAATTCAAGAACCTTGGGGCCCTTCTTCGTCATCATCAAACCCGCATATAACACACCCTTGTAAGCGATTCCCCGGTTTTTGAGTTCGGTCAATGTGCGACCAAACACCTCGCGTGCAATGACAGGCAACTGGTCGTCATGGAGAACCGGCGCCGGCGAATAAGCCCCCATCCCCCCGGTGTTGGGCCCCTTGTCGCCATCAAATGCACGTTTATGGTCCTGCGCGGAAGCAAGTAATACAACATGGTCGCCATCGGTCAGAGCGAGAACGGAAACTTCCTCTCCCTCAAGGAATTCCTCGACCAGAATGCGCTGGCCAGCCTCACCAAACGCCCCCTCAACAAGCGCCTCCCGGACGGCCCGTTCAGCCTCCTCAACTGTAGCGCATACAGTGACCCCTTTTCCAGCCGCAAGCCCTTCGGCCTTGATCACGATGGGCGCCCCGATAGCATGAATATACTCTATGGCCTTGATCGCATCTGTGAAGGTACTCGACTTTGCCGCAGGCACCCCAGCCGCCACCATCACATCCTTCGCAAACACCTTGCTGCCTTCCATCCTGGCTGCGGCCCGCGATGGACCGAACACACGAATCCCCTTTGCCTCAAGCGCATCCACCAACCCGGCGCAAAGAGGGGATTCAGGACCAACCACAACAAGATCGGGATGATTCTCCAGCGACCAGGCAATCAAGGCGGGTATATCATCGGCATCAATTGCAATGTTAGTCGCCCGTTCCGCCGTTCCCGCATTTCCTGGAGCACAATACAGCGCCGGCCGCCGGCTGTCGCTCGAGAGCTTCCATATCAGGGCATGTTCACGCCCGCCTCCACCAACAACAAAGACTTTCATAGGACGAAAGGATATAAGATGCCGAAACATAGTCAACGTTTTCAGCAAGGCAAATTAGAACAATTCACCCTGGTCACACTCCTTGATCAAGGAGTAAAACTCCATGCGGGCATAAAAGGGCCGCATCCGGGCGTGATTTTCAGAACGAACAGCCAAATCGTCCCATCCCGGAGAGCAATTCATTCCGGCATTCAACCTCACGAGCGACAGATTACGCGCCACGCGCTCACGTCCGGCGATCAGGCGTTCACGGATACGTTGAGGGTAAACATTTTCAATGTGCTGCCAGATTCCATCGAGAGATCCAAACTGGGCTAGAAGCTTGGCGGCTGTTTTCGGACCCATCCCCTCTATCCCCGATATATTGTCGGCAGAGTCACCGGTCAAAGAGAGCCAGTCCACAATTTGTTCGGGATATACCCCCGTCTTCTCAAACACTTCAACGCGCCCTGCGGGCTTGTCATCCTTGCCCCACGACACCATCTTGGTTTTCTCGGATACCACCTGATAAAGATCCTTGTCGCAGGTGACCACCATAATTTCGTCTGCCTCCGGCTCTCCCCACCGGATCAGGGAGGCCAAAATATCATCCGCCTCCTCCTTCTCAATTCGAATAAGCGGAATACCGGAACGTTCCAAAAACTCGACCACGGGGGCATACTGGGCACGCAAGGCATCGGGCATCGGGGGGCGCTGGGCCTTATACTCAGGAAGAAGCGCACGCCGGGCATCCGGAATACCGCCATCCCATGTCACCACAAGATGGGAAGGAAGTCGGCCTTCAATAAGCTGATGAATTCCCCGCACAAAACCGAAAACGGCATTGGTTGGAGTTCCGTCATGGGTTGACAATCCTTTGATGGCAAAAAAAGACCTGTAGAACAATTGTGTTCCATCAACCAGCAGCAGCCGTCGAGTGGACATAAGCGGCCTATCTCGGAGGCATAAACCCTGCGGATGAGGGAACCAGTGCATTAGGAACAGAAACCTTTGCCTCAGGCTCCTGCGACCGAATCAAGTGCCCCGCCGGATCCACAAGTTTTGCCGTGACGAAGATCAGGAGATTCTTTTTGATGCTCTTCTCCGACTTGGATCGGAACAACGCCCCCAGAAAGGGTATATCGCCCAGAACGGGAATCTTGTCATTAACTTTGTTCACCGACTCGGTAATTAACCCACCCATAACCACGGTAGCACCGTCATAAATCGAGATTTTCGTCTCAACTCTCCGAACCTGGAAGAACGGCTGAGGCATATTGAGTATCTGTTCTGATCCATCGGCACGCCGCACGGTAGATCCATATTGAAACCAGATCGGGTCCGTTACCACCTGCGGATTCATCTTTAGGCTGATCATGTTTCCATCCGGACTGACTTCAGGTAGCACGTTCAATATGACACCGACTTCACGCATGGCGAAATCCTGAGGCACCACAGTGGTTTCCTGAACAATGTTCGCGTTATTATTTCCAGTCCCCCCGGTATTTTGTCCGATCTGCCCCCCTTGCACATTAAAGGTCGTCGGATAAATGTACTCGGTCACAACCTTGATTACAGCTTCCTCACCAGAACGCGCTGTGACTTTCGGAGCGGAGAGAAGATCGGCGTTCCCATTCTGCTCCAGAGCATGCAGGATCGCCGTCAAATCAGGATTGGTGAGTATCCCCGCAATGGATGCAACCCGTCCCAAGGTCCCCTGCCCCCCTGCCTGGGCTGTCCCACTTCCGGCACTATCGGATCCATAGAAGCGAAGTCCTTTTGTAAATCCTCCATCGGCGCTATTGGCATTTGCCTGAATACGGGGATTGGAGGTCAGTGGGGCATAGGGGTTCGCGTTCTGTTTCATCATCAATTCCCAGTTGTCCGTTAGCAACCATTCGAGACCGGCCTCATACAGATCCGTCTCATTAACCTCGACGAACTTGGCCTCAATCTCAACCTGCATGGGAACGACATTCAACTCTGCCAGAATTTTTTCAAATGTCGTCAGATTGTCTGCGGTATTGGCCACAATGACTTTGCCGATGGCGGAATTATAAGTGATGGAAGACCCTTTGGGAAACTTGACGCCCATATTCTCGAAATATGCCTTCAGATCTGACGGAACGTCACCCCCAATAGAATCAGCGGTCAATGTCTTCCCTTCCCTGCCGCCGAACGTCGTTGTGGACGGCATCGCAACACTAGCCGCTTTGACACGTTCAATAAAGGTGGGCTCGACAGGATACATCCGCATCTCAATCGTTGAAGGATCCCAGTCGGATGGGACAATCATGACGACGTCCCCATCAATCCTCCACTTTAACCCAGTAACCGTGGTGATGGTCTTAAGAGCGTTATATAGCGAGATAAAATGGGCAGAGAACGTAACTTCAGGAACGCCGGAGGCCCCGCCACCGCCCGCTTTCGATGCTTCCCCCGCGCCAAATGGATCATCCGCAGCCTTGGCGGCAGGAGTGGGAGATGAAATAGCTGTGCCTCCCGGGTTAAGATTCAAGATAATATTAACGCCTTTTTTCGTCTCATCTTCGGTGGTCTTATCCATTTCACGGCTGCGTTTATTCAGAAAATCCACCACATCGTGCATATTTGCCTGGCGGAACTCAAGTTCGTCAATGACGATTTTCTTCATCTTATCTTCAACAAGAGAGACCGATTGGGTAGTGACCGTAGAGGTGTTTTGAGGACGACCCTTGATGACTTTGTACTTCGAATTCCAAGTGTCCCTCACTTCGGCCGTCATTTTACGGGTCGTGGCCTCACGCTCAACAGACTTGTTATTATACTCCCGATCGCCGAGCACTTTCAAATAACGCATGGCCTCACGATTGTCAGGCTCGAGTCCAAGCGCGGATTCAAACCGGCGTCTGGACTCCATATAATCGCGCCCCGCCATAGCCTCTTTGCCAAGCCGCATCTGTTTTTCAACTTCCGCTTCCTTTTCCCCACCAAGCCGCGAGCCTGCTGGTCCTTCATCAATGATAGCCGGCTTTCTGGCCTTGACCTTGGTGACAAGATTTTTCAAAGCCATATTGCTGGGGCGCGCCTTCAAGAATTCATCGCCTCTCAAAACCGCATCGTTATCCTTGCCTTCCTTGACCAAGGCACGGATGATTTCGTATTCACACTCAGGCAACCGCTGCGCCGCGTGATTTCGTAACGCCATACAGGACGCCACTACAGGAAGCCTATTCAATGCCAGTTTATAGAAATCCGCAGCGCTCTGATACTCGCTGATCTTCCACGCTTGATCCCCCTGTTCGACAGCCTTCCGTCCTTCAATTTCTCTAAGCTTTCGCCGAACTTCCTCCTGCTGGGCGACAGCCTTCGAGAGCTTGATCCGATCCTCGGTAATGACGACATTCTTGATGGCGGACTCCAGCGCCTGTTTAGTCCCCGCATCTGGCGCGGTAACTGGCGTAGCAACTTCAGCCGGCACCACAGCTGGCACGGCAACGGGCGCAGGGGCAGTAACTTCAACCGGCGCTACAATGGGTGTTGTTTCCTTGGCTGGCGACATAGGCGGCAAAATGTCATCTAAAGCTAAAACCGAAGTCTCTTTTTTCTCTGGCTCGACCAGCTTAGTCGCCTCTTTTGCTGGGGGCTGCGCTGGCGCTAATTCTTCAATAAGAGGCGATCCGGGGGCTACCTTGACTTCTTCGGGCGCCTTGACAGGCTCGACGACAACCATCTCTTCTGTTACAGGCGCTAGAGCTGGGACGACTGGGGCTGGAACGATAAGATCCGTCGGTTTTACTGAGTCAGGAACGTTGGTTCCCGCCGTTGTTTTTATTTCCTGTTTAAGTTCCTCAGTGACAACATCCTTGGCCTCCCCCACATTCTGCGAAAAAACAGGTGTGCCAAGGATAACCCCCACCACAATGGCCACCACAATACGGATGTGTTGCAATCTCATAAGCTTTCTCCTTGAGTACTCTCCACCGCCGTGCGGTCTGTCATTTATTATGGTTTGATCACCGGCTGGGATTCAGCCAAGGCCAACCGTTCAATCCACACGTCAACATTGCGAGAAGGGTCGCTTATTAATACACGTCTCCCTTGCATGTCAACCTTTTTAACCCTGTACGTGAGTCCCTTAAACTCAAAATCGACGTCCGGTCTGACAACAAAACTAGCCCCGTCAATGAGGGAGACTAGTTTCACCTCATAATCATCTCGAGGCACAGGCTGAAGTTTGATCAGCGAGATTTGCTTCCCATTGTGATCCAGAGTGAGTGTCGCCCCCCCGGGGGCCTTTTCATCATACGACAGCAATTTGAATCCTTCGACCTCCTCCCCGAGGCTCTTAAACCAAGTTCTGGCGTTGGAGCGAAGATTGATATTGAATATTAGCTTACCGCCAGCCCGGCTGACCCCCTTGAATACCATCCGAAACGGAATCGGCTTAATCTCGGCTACCCTGACCTTCGCCAGATAGGGGGGATGACTGTTCGGGTCTCCGGGATCGGTCCCCCACTCATATTCCTCCCTCGAGGTAAACCCATCATTGTCAGGATCAAGCGAGATTTCATCGGCACCCATGGCAAATACGTTATGCTTCTTCTCCCATTCATCAGGCACACCATTCCCGTTCAAGTCAGGAACGGGTGTTGTATCCGGAGGCTGAGCTACGCCGCACATCAAAATACTGAAAGTACAGTTTGTTGCGTCATAGGGGATCGGGCGCTCACAAGACACACATCGCACCCTGAGTTCAGGGGTCAAGAGGAAGTCCTTTTTCCACTCTTCAGCCTGAAATGGCATAATCATAGCCATCCGGGCAGCTGCAAAAACCGTTTTGTCCACTGGATCAGCTTTTTCAAACTTGGGAGTCAACTCTTTAAGCGTACGGTCAAACGCCTGCTGTTCAGCCTTTTGGGCCTTGGCCTGAATGGCAAGAAAAACAAGGGACATCAACAGCACCAGAAGCACAATCGCCGCGATCAGACGATCGTAGTTCTTGGCTAGAAATGAGCCAACGCCGGCAACCATCATCTGACTCCTTCCGGCTTTTTCCCGGGGTCATCCACCTGGGGTTTCACAAACTGATACACATCCAGTTCAAGCTTCACATTGACCATGGTATCCCGACCGCATGCCGTCCGGTAAGCCCGAGGTTTCGGGCCTTCTTTAGCTCCGGCACCGACTGGATCTTCGACTGATTTAGCGCCAACAGCGCCACCCTCTCTTCGATCAAACAGTTTTTCATCCCCCTTGATTTCCATACGGGTGACAATGATAAAAACCGGACTACTGGACAGCCCGTTCATCACGTTCATTAGGGCGCTTTCACGTGCCGTAAACTGCAAGACAAATCGCCACCGGCCATATGATTGCCCAGCGGGAATCGTCCCTGCGGCCACATCCCGGATATTTCGCACTTCAATTTCACTGGAAAGCAAGGAATTAGGGGCCGAAACCGGTGCCGGAGCAGATTTTACCATTCCGCTTCCCGACCCCGGATCCGACTCAAACTCCTGCCGGGAAATCCCGGTAAGGGCCGTAATTTTCGCAGCATAAAGGATCGTGCAGAGCGTCTCGACGATTTTCAATTGCTGCGTCAGGCGCGGCACGTCATCATTGGAAGGAAGAGCGCCGTTCATATGGCGGCCAAACCCGAAATCAAAGGTCTTGTTCACCTTGGTGATGCCACCGGCCCCGGCAAGCAGAGTTTTTTGGGTTTCCCAGAACTGGGTAATGAACCCGGCTCGGCTTTGCAAAACGGCCGGCTGCACCTGTCCAGCGCCCATGGCCAACTGGAGCCCCGTCAACTCCATTTTGATGGTCTTTATATTGTCACGTTCCTGCTTGAGATTATGTCCGGATGGAAATGGATTTTGAGTATAAAGCGATTCGAGAGCGCTTTTAGACGCGCTGAGATTTGCCTCAACCGTGGAAAATTGAAGAAACCCAAACACCAGGAGCGTCACCGCGCCAATTAGAAGCAAACTCAACAACACAGCCACAATGATAATTAGAATTCTTCGTCGGGCTTGCATAGGTTACGCATTCCCTTTGCCGCTGCCATGATCAGCAGCTTTTTCTTTGCGATCTCGTCTAGCAGGCGTATTGCCTGATTTCACCGGCAATTCAGAAGACTTCACAGCCGGATTATTGTTCAATCCGATTTCCACCGTGAATTCAGTCGCGTAATCCGTGTTTTCAACTGGCTTGATCCGCTTGATCTCAAGGTCATCGGTAAAATATCCCGTTCCTTTCAACTTCGCGACATATTCTCCAATAGCTGGGTTATTGACCTCATCAATAAATGCCATCCCTCGGATTTCAAGCATCACGGACGCTCTCCCCTCCTTGACGGGTAACAAACGAACAGACGTCAACCACATCCCCGGCACAAGACGCTGATGCAGATCGTCTAAGATCGTCAACCACCGGGTACGCCCCTGGATCAGAGTATTCAGATCCGTCACCTTCGCGTAAAGTTGCTCTTTCTGTTTCGCCAGTTGCCCGAGGGTGGTATTAGGCGCATCCAACTCCTGAATTCGAGCCTGAACCTTCGTCAAACGCGCCTCGGTCATGGACTTCATCTGATAAAGGAATAATCCAAAAACCAACACAATCAGAACTAACCCGGCCGCAGCCAACGCGAAAAACGGCAGACGGCGCTGCAACACTCGGCGTGCGGCCAGTTCGGGAGGAAGGAGATTGATCTCAACGGGACACGGCAAAGTGCGACGAAGCCCCAACCCGACCACCTCCCCCAACAGATGCAGGTCTTCCGCCACTTTATCCGACGGGATAAGCGAACTGACCGCCACATTCCTGAAAGGATTCAGAAAATCCACTTCTGTTTTCAACTTCTCTTTCAGGAACACATTGGCCTGTGGAATCACAGAGCATCCCCCGGTCAACAACACCATGCTTGGCTGGCCGCCACCCTGTTGGCTGCGATAGAAATTGATTGTGCGGATCACCTCCGCATGCAGCCGTGTCATGATATTCCGAGCTATCTTCGAGGTGCGATCAGCCACTCCGACTTCATGGCCTTCATAAACGCCACCAAAACCGACAAACGCATGTGCAATCTTGAGTTGTTCAGCCTCCTCAAACGAAAGCTCAAACTCCTTCATCACATCCTTAGTAATCGCCATACCCGCCACGGGAATACTACGGCTGAAAATTTTATTCCCCTCAACAAACACCACATTCGTTGAGCGTGCCCCCATATCCAGAATCATGGTGCAACCAGACAAATCAGAATAATTATACCGGACAGTATTATACAGGGCAATTGGGGACACATCCACTAGCAGCGGATCCAGTCCCGCCGCCTCGACACAATCGGTCAAATTCTTAACCAGATCCCCCTTCACCGCCACCAGCAGGACGCTCAACTCGCCTGTATCCTGCCCGACCAATTGATAATCCCAAACTACTTCATCAATGGGAAACGGAACATTCTGTTGCGCCTCATACTTTACGATCTGGGAAATCTTATCCGGAGTCACCGGCGGAAGTTTCACATACCGGGGAAACACCATCTGACCGGACACGGAAATGCTCACCGGCCCCGGGCGTATCCCGCTCACTTTCAACGCATCCCGGATTCCAGAGACAATATAGGCGGAAACGTCGGTTGTGCTTTCGGGGTCGACGCCCAATGGGGATACCGCATAATTTACCAGTTCAAGACTTTGCTGGCCGGTAACCCTGAACTCGGCAAGAACTAATTTGCTATTCCCAATATCCAAGGCCAAAATGCGGTCTGATCCAAACATAGCTTAGCACCTACTTGAGCGCCTCGTATTCATCAAAATTGATTAACGCAAAGGGGGTTTTCGATTTATCCAGGATGTACCCCTCCTTGGGAGCCAACCTCGGATTCTTCCACCATTCAAAAGGCAGGGGCGCTTGAGGACTCAGTCGTCCCTCGGTTAAGGCACTGACCACCTCGCCCTTGACAACCGCTTCTACGGCTACTCCCACAATGTCGCCAAACCGCTCCAATGCGGCCGGCCGGATATACGCCACACCCTGATGCGTACGCCCTCGGGCCACATCGAGATAGGTCACTACGCCTTTTATCAGGATATAATCGCCCGGAGAGGCGCGATTCCTAAGAAGGGCATAATACTGTAACGATACTTCATCAATCCAGTCGGGCTCGGTGTCATACTGGACCCCAAGTTCGACCCACTCGCGCGTCCCGGCCCGCTGTGAGTTTCCGGAATCAGGGCTCTTCATCACCGCACGCGGCCCATAACCGGTCAATTGGCGTAAGCGGAGAATGGACTTCGCGGCAGTCGCGCCACGTCCTTCCTGATTAACGCGAATCTGCGCCATGGCATTTCCAGCAACCAGTGCGAGCACGAGCACCACGCATGCCACCATTTTTTCGATCGCGCATCCGAATTTCATGAGGCCGCTCCTTGTATCATACGGCGAATGGATATTTTTGCTCAACTTATTTGGTAGTATAGGGTTCATTCAGTCAAGGTCAAAACAAAAACACAATCAAATCGAAAAAACACGCTCGTCGGCAATCCTGTATTCGTTTCTTCTTGATTTCCATTTGTCCCGGGCTTATTGGTTGTGATTATCTAAATCCCGTTGCTAAAGGCGCGATCTATTGAAAAAAGAAGTCGTCAAAGCGCTGATTGTGGATGATAACGCAGATGATGCCCTGCTGGTTTCACGTCATCTTGCGCAAAGCCCCACCCTGACCTTCGACACCGATCAAGCCGTCTCCTATCAGGAAGCGCTTTCAAAGATCCTCTCAAACCGATATGATGTCTGCCTAATTGATTATTGTCTGGACGGGAAAACCGGACTGGACTTGATTCGTGCGGCAATCCAGATGGGCTCCCAAGCAGCCATGATCATCGTGACCGGTCATGGAGAAATGGATAAGGAGGAGAGGGCGATCGAGTCAGGCGCTGCGGATTACCTGATCAAAGGGAAATACGATGCCGACATGCTTGAGCGCGTCATCCGCCACACCCTGTACCGCACCCGGGTCGAGCGGGAAATGCGGATGGCCCATGACACTCTTGAGAAATGCGTAGAAACACGCACATCTGAACTTTGCGACGCCATCACGGCCCTGCAAAAGGAAATGGATCAGCGCGAAATCGCCGAGCAACAGCTTCGTGAGGCGGAAGAGCGTTACCGGATCATTTTCGAACAGGCCATGAATGCCATCGTTGTGATCGAGCCCGAGACCGGAGCCTTCAAGGAGTTTAACCACCACGCTTTCCGCCAACTTGGCTTTTCGCGGGAGGACTTCAAGCACACGTCCCTCTTTGACATAGATGCCCGTGAAACTCGCGACCAGATCAAGGAACATATCCAAGGCCTTCTTGCACACGGCGCCGAGACTTTTGAAACCCTGCACCGCACCCGGGCGGGAGAACTCCGGAACATTCTTGTCAGCGCACGCCCCATCCTCCTGAGCGGCAAAAAGTTTCTGCTCGCCATTTTCAACGACTATACCGAACGAAAACAAATGGAAGACGATCTGCGCTCAGCTGTAATTCGTTTGGAGCAGCACAACAAGGCGAAATCAGAATTCGTCACCAACGTCTCACACGAACTCAAAACCCCGCTCACATCCATGATGTATGGCGTCCGGAACCTCTTGAAAGGAATCGCCGGCCCCCTTCCGGACTATGCCATTAAATACCTGAAACTTTTCGACACAGAGTGCCAGCGCCTGGTGACAACCATTAACGACATTCTCGACCTTGGGAAACTGGATAACAAGACCTTGACTCTGTCGCTTATCACCGCCCCTCTCAGGCACTTGGTGTTCCGCTGCATGGAAACTCTCAGGCCCCAGGCCGAATCAGCACGAATTACCCTGCAATTAAGCCATAATCCAAGTCTCCCGTTTGTCCGGTGCGATGCCAATATGATCCAGCGTGTCATTCAAAACATCATCGGCAATGCCATCAAATTCACGCCCCGGGACGGCTCTATAAATGTAGACATAACACCGGATCCGGAAATCGCTCGTTTCGCCCGGATCACGGTGACCGATAGTGGCGTTGGCATTTCGCCTGATGCCTTGGGACATATTACTGAACGCTATTTCAAAGCCAATAGCCACGCCTCCGGCTCCGGGCTTGGGCTAGCCATCTCCAAAGAGATCGTCATGCTCCATGGTGGGCGGCTGATTATTAATAGTCCCCCACCGGGCCAGCTGAAAGGCACCGCTGTATCGATCAGTCTCCCACTAGCTGATGCACCAACCGTGCTGGTGGCGGATGATGATCCCTTCGTGCAAACACTCATGAAGCATCACCTAAACAGTAAAGGATTCAAGGTCATCTCATCCCAAAGCGGACAGGAAACCATCCTGATGGCGGAATCCAACCGACCTGATCTTATTCTGCTCGACCTCGTCATGGAAGACATCCATGGAACCACTGTGATCCTGACCCTTAAGGGTTCCCACACCATCCGATATATTCCCATCATTGCGGTGACCGGCGCCACCTTGGATGAGCCCACCACCGATATTCTGACGCGGTTTTCAATACCCACCCTGTCAAAACCCTGGAATATTGGGGAATTGATGGAAACCATTGAAAGCGCGCTGCTCGGGTTGACGGCCTTTCAAACCTCACAATACAAGGACACCCTGTCATGACGTTGGGAAGAATCCTGCTTATTGATGACGACCTGGCGCTGCAAATGATGGTGGGCGACCAGCTGCGAATGGAAGGCTACGAAGTGACCATTGCCGCCAATGGTGATGAAGCCATCCTGATCCTGCGCCAGACACCTCCTGATCTGATCATTCTCGATATCAGTATGCCGGGCATGACCGGGTTGACGCTCCTGAAAAAAATTTCAGGGCCAGATGGAAAGCCTCGCTACCCGGTACTGGTATTCACCGCTCGCGCCAACATGGAACAATTCTTCAAAACCACCGAGGTTGAAGGATTTCTCGCAAAGACCAGCAACCCGTCGAACCTGATCGCTGAGGTGAAGCGCATCCTGCTAAAGACAAAAAAGCCAGGTAGTCCCGCCGCTACTCTCCATATAGGAAAACGAAAGGCAGTCCTTATTCTTGAAGATGAGCCCATCCTGAATCAACGGCTGCAAAGATCTTTTATCGCTGCCGGTTACGAGGCCATTGCTATTTCAGACATCCATCTTCTGACGGCAACCATTCTAGCCTGTCAACCCAGGGTCATCTTACTGAAAGCCATTCTCAACAAGACAACAGGCAGCGCCCTTGCCGAATCCTTGGTAAACTTTGAAGGCGCCCGTGGCATTCCCATCATTCTGTTTGACAGTAGCGGTGTTTACAAACAGGGGGATAAATTCATCAACGTGGATCGTTTCGTCCCGTCAAACACCCCGGCCGATCTGTTAAAAGCTGTTGCCGGAGTCATTGGCTAGGCCCTTTGAAATTAGGCCATAGAAAAGCCCGCGTTTCAGCGGGCTCCATTTTGAATAAGGGGTAAATTTGCGCTACTCAGCGCCCATCATCGGCATTTCCGGAACCGCCTTTAGCACATCCGACTCCTTGATGGTTGCCTGCTTCTTCAGCTTCTCGACAAACTTCTCAAAGAGATCCATCTGCTGTTTCTGCTTCAGATGCTCAGCCAACTTGCTCTTCACTTCGTCAAGCGAACTGGTCTTTGCCGCATGACGATTCATTACCTGGATAATATGGTACCCGAACTGGGTCTCCACCACAGGGCCGATCGCGTTAGTTTCCTGACTGAAAGCAGCATTCTCGAACTCCGGAACCATCTGGCCTCTGGGGAAAGCTCCGAGATCACCACCACGCTCTTTGCTGGGGCAATCCGAGTTCTCAAAGGCAATTTTGGCAAAATCGCCGCCCTCAACCAGCTGCTTGCGAATTCCATCGATTTTGGTCTTCTTGTCCGCCTTCGCTTTGGCGTCATCCGTTGGATCAACCTTGATCAGGATATGGCGTGCTTCCACGGTTTCAGGCTGAGCAAAACGCTCTTTTTGTTCATTGTAAAATTTGGCGACATCCGCATCCGAAACAACCCCATTCGTAGGCACCTCAGACTTCAACAGAATATCGATGCGAATTTTAGTCGTCAGGTTGGAACGAAGCTGATCCATCGTCATTCCTTCCGACTTCAGGATATCCTCCATCGCCTTTCCTTCCGGCAACCGGGTTTTGATCATCGCCAATTCGGCATCTACATCCTTAGCCGAAACGATGAGTTTGCGCTTATCGGCCTCTTGGCTCAACAGGGTGCGCACGATAAACCCTTGAGCCGCCTGCTTGCGGAAACGGCCCATTAGCGAGTCCATCTGCGAAGGCGGAATCTGTTCAGCCTTTTGACCCAACATGGCCATGATCTGTTGGTCAGCCTCGCCGACCGTCAATTTGGCGCCCCCCACTTCAACCAGAACAGTGGCGGGATCCAGCGCCGACACAACAGACTTATCGCCAGCTTTTTTCACCTCACCTGCCTCGTTTTCGATTTTCGAAGAAACAGCCTTGGAGCTATTCTCAGCGGCTTTATTACAACCCGCGATCAACCCCACGGTAATGCCCGCACCCATTACGACCACCATCATTTTTCTCCACATTGCTTGCTCTTTCATGATGTGACTCTCCTCATTTGAACTCGATTACAACTGTCGCTACGCTGCACATAAATCTTAATTGTATGATATTGATAGTGCTGGTGGCTATAAAAAATTATTGCAATGTCGTTGGCAACACAGGAAGCGCGGGGGTGATCGTGATGATCCCGCCACCTTCACTTCGGTAGTCCACATTGCCCACGGGAGTCGGCGTTCCCCACCAGTTACCCGATGCAAATACCCCCCCCGGCCCATCGAATAACAACTGGTAAGACCCGTTTCCATAAAAAGCATTCAGGCCATAGTTCGCATTTTCCCTACCTGCCATACCGAAATCGTAGACACCTGTCGCCGGCGCCAAGGATATGAACTCACATCCGATGGTCCCGTTGTTGGCTACCACATTCCCTCTACCCGAAATCGTGGAGTCATGACCTGAATTCAGATCTATGAGCATTCCATCGCTTCCATTCGCCAACAAAGTGTTGTTTATTAATTCGGCATTCACCGAGCCCCCTGAAAACAGGGTGACAGAAATACCTGCGGCTTGATTGTGCTCCGCATCAATATTCTCAAATAAGGCATTCACACCGATGTAGCCGTAACTATCCGCCACCACCCCGGCATCCGCATTGCCGATGGACGTAAGTCCATGCGCTTTGATAAAGACACTTCCGCTAAAGGCATCTGTCGCCAGACTTACTCCCGCTCCACCGCTCCCACCCACCATCACATCAGAAAAGGACACCACGGCATCTCCAACGGTCACCAAGTCAACAGCTATCCCATTGCCCTTATTCCCGAAAGCATGGACACGGTCGAACAGGGCCGTCGTCTTCAGGAACCCGGACGCATCAATGAATACGCCGGCTCCGCCATTCTCGTCGTAGTTCCCTGAAACCGAAGCCATAAAACTTCCGCCATCCCCTATTGCAACAATCCGGAGTCCGTCCTCATCGTTCGCGGTAACCGTGTTTTGCCTGAGCGTCAGAGTCACATCCTGTACCGCGACCAAGGCTATATCAATCCCCGCACCACGGACATCGGTAATCCTGTTATCCCATATTGACGCCGAGAACACGGGCAGCCTGAAGGCACGCAACGCTATCCCCTGACCCGTCGAGCCACTCCCATGTATGCTATTATTTACAATTCTGACGTTCGTCACATTTTCTCCGACAATGCCGGGATAAGACACGAGGGAGGCCAACGGCTGGGTAATCTCAAATCCCGTGACCGTGACGTTGTTGGCTAGCGTAATGGCCGGACCATTCCCACCGCCACTCACCACCGGATAAATGCCGCCCAGACAACTGTTGCCCCGCCCATAGATCGGCGCACCGCTTCCCCATAGCGTTTGGCCGTTATTCAATACAACATTCTCACGGTACGCCTGAGCGGAATTCCGCACATATACCAGGCTTCCGATCGCATTCTGAATACCAGTGTTGATTTGCCGATAAGGATTTTCCCAAGTTCCGCTTTCCATGCCGTTACGGTTATCGCCATCCACAAACGTCACGTCCGTAGCCAGAATCTCGGTGTGATCAGTCCGGTTATGGTTCACAAGCGTTCTTTCGAGCAACCGGCGGTCCTCCACCACTTCCTCAGGTTTTGTGGCTTCTATCCGGATATGCAAATCGCGAATCACCATTTCGTTCAACCGGGCTGAAAATGGCGCTTTCGTTGGACCCCATTTGAACCCTGCAAGGGCGTCAGCGAACGGATTTCTTCCCCGGCTTAAGTTAGCCAGATCAAACGGAAATGATGCCCTGATGCCGACAGAATACCGAGAGCCGAACAACCTCTCATCCTCATACCACGCTGCATCCAGGCAAACTGCGGGTAGTGGCTTAATCTCTAACCGGCCTTTCGCCCCAGCGATGTCATTTTCGTAATGAGAGTTGTAGTCATAATAGCCAACAAATGCTTTAACCGCGGCATAGTCCTTCACTACCGGAATTGGCAGGAGCGAACCGATCTCCGCATCAAACCCTTCCATTGCCCGCTCTACCATCCTGAAGTGCTCGAGGGTTGATAAATTGTAGGTATCCGTAATCTCATATCCATACTGGCTAATCACATGTCCCTGCCCGGTGGGCGCGTCCCAATGCTCGAGGTACTCATGACTGGTTCCTTTCGCAACAACATAGTCATCAGAAACTTTTTCCCCGCTCTCCGGCAAATAGTAATTGACCCGGACATCCACCCACTTGCTTAACAATTCCACACCGCAGCCGCCCTGATTAAATATATGATCGAGTCCGGTGTTGCGCCGATCATAAAAAAGGTTGCCGCCAACAATCATATTTTTTTTCTGAAAAATATGCCGATAGCCCAACCCAAGATTAAATTCCTGCCCATCATCATCATTCCATGAACCGCGCGGATTGACATACATCAGCCCAGATTTGAACTGAAGCAACGGAACCAGCATGTCCCCGAAGGTCTCAGACTGCTGATCATCGAAGTGAAGGCCAATATGGATCTGCCCTGAAGAAAGCGGGTAATTCCACGAAGTCTCGGGAGGCGTCATCTGAGCGTGCCCCACTTGGATGGTTCCACCGATGGCCATTCCAAGCAAAAGGGCGCCCATCCCTAACCGGGAACATCGCCAGACAACTATGCTCCTCATGACCCGAGCTCCTTGTTCCGAAACTTGAAAGCGCGATCACGACAGGCGATCACGGTAGTCGTAATATCCGAATCGGCGAATAACCTTAATGGCACCCGTTTCAGGGTGGTAGATCGCAATGGAGGGCAAACCAACGCCGTTGAATGTGTTATTCTTGACCATCGTGTAATGAGCCATGTCTAAAAAAATAAGCTTATCGCCTATTCTTAATGGTGAGGAAAATGCGTAATCACCAATGACATCGCCAGCCAGGCAGGTCAAGCCTCCCAACCGGTAGGAATAACGCTGCTCTCCAGGGTGCCCAGCCCCAACAATTCCCGGGCGGTAAGGCATCTCTAGAACATCCGGCATGTGGGCCGCCGCAGAGGTGTCTAGAATCGCGATGTCCATGTCGTTATGCACAATATCCAGAACGGATGTTACCAGAACCCCAGTATTCAACGCGATGGCCTCACCGGGCTCCAAATACACCTCGAGATGGGAATACCGTTTCCTGAATTCTTCAAGGATGCGGCACAACCGATCAACCTCGTAATCCGTCCGGGTAATATGGTGCCCCCCCCCGAAATTGACCCAGCTAAACTGGTCGAAATAGCGACCGAATCTCTGTTCCACAACATACAATGTCCGCTCCAACGCATCCGCATTTAATTCGCAGAGGGTATGGAAATGAAGACCTGACAAGCCCGCAAGATCCTGCCCTTCAAACTGATCGATCGTGACCCCCAGGCGTGATCCCGACGCACAGGGATCATACAGCTTCGCCTTGACTTCGGAATGCTGCGGATTTACACGCATTCCGCATCGTACTGACTTGCCTGACTTATCAATAATCGGCTTAAACTTGCGCCACTGGGAAAACGAGTTAAACACCAAATGATTGGCATAGGCGAGAAGCTCGTCAAACTCATCATCGCGGTAAGCCGGAGCATAGACATGCACCTCCCGCCCGAACTCCTCAAAACCTAGCCGCGCCTCGTTCAGAGAACTGGCAGCAGTGCCCTTCAACACTTTTCGAATCTGCGGAAAAGTGCTGAACATGGAGAAGCCCTTCAACGCGAGAAGGATTTTGCATCCTGTCCGCCTCTGAACCAAATCCAATCGCTCTAAGTTGTCCGTGAGTTTTCCCTCATCTACCACATAGCAGGGAGTCACAAGTTGACTAACATCCATATCGACCTTCCGAATCCTGTGTTCCGGGTTCCTGATTACTGCCGTCCCGCTTTACTCAACCGGGTCTAGAAATTCCATCCCCACTTCCACCGCAATGGCGCGTCCAATCATATCCACATTCAAAACCACTTTCGTCCTTCCCTTTACCGCCTGAACAACCCCTTCCAACCCTTGAAAAGGTCCATTTCTAATCACCACGCGCCGCCCGGCCTGGAAGGCAGCGCATGCATCCAATGTGGGATCAATGGCCAGTGCCTGACGGATCTGCTGCAATTCGCTGACAAAACGGCCCTGATTGTCCACGGGCAGTATCCTGACCACCAAATTGCTTTTCAATACCGTGAGTTTTTGTTCCGCAGAAAACCGGAGAAACACATAACCAGGAAAAACAGGCTTACTCACGGTGACTTTACGCCGCTGATAAATCTTTGTTTCTTGGCGCAACGGAAGATCACACTCAACCCCATGACTTTCGCAATGCCCCAGCATTTTCTTTTCACAGCGCGGTTTTACATACAGAACATGCCAGAGAGATTCATCTTGGCAAACATTCCTATCTATTTTCTGTGCATCGCGCATTCGCACCTCAGTAGGCAGGAAAAACTTGATAGCCCAACCATTATAAAAAAAGACGCCGACATCTCTATCGGCGCCTTTCTGATGAAGGGACATCTCCAACAAGACGCCCCTCGCAATGGAACAAAGGATTTATGATTCCTTCTTGGATTCCCCTGTCACTGGCTCATCCGAGGCAGCCGCACTCTTATTTGCCTGCTTGCCCTTCTTCACGAAAGCCAAATCCACCCACTCGAGAATCGCCATTTCCGAACTGTCACTACCACGCCGCCCAACTTTGACGATACGGGTATACCCACCCAGCCGATCCTTATACTGCGGAGCAATAACGTCAAAGAGCTTCATCATAGGTTTGCGGTGACGTAATACCGCAAGCGCTTTCCGCTTGCCCTGAAGCATTTTATCGGGTTTCCCGGAGGCAATGGCCTTCTTGGCTACCGTCACCAATTTTTCCGCCAACGATCGGGTCAACCTCGCCTTCGGCAACGTTGTCTTAATACGCTGTTCCTCAATAAAATTTCCCGCCATCGAGCTCAGGAGCGCCTTGCGCGCCTCAGCCGGACGACCTAGTTTAACCATTTTCTTCTTGTGTCGCATTGCTGACTCCCGACATCCACACACCGTGCCCAGACTTTAATCCGTAACACTGATCGTTCGATTTCACCACCCCGACTGCATGTGCAGAACAGGCTTATTCCTTGTCCTTACTGGACTCCAAACCCCTCATGGCCTTCACCAAATCATCATCAAACTTCATTCCGAGACTCAATCCAAGATCCTGTAATTTGGCTTTGATCTCATTCAGTGATTTCTTGCCGAAGTTGCGATACTTCAGCATTTCCGCCTCGGATTTCTGCGCCAACTGTCCAACAGTTGTAATATTGGCATTGTTCAGGCAGTTTGCCGCACGCACGCTTAGCTCGATTTCGTTAACACTCATGTTCAGCGTCTTAAGCATCTGCTCGCGCTCTAAGTCCACCTTGGCTTCCACATCCTCAAATTCCACGACGTTCTTATCGTAGTCGACAAAAACATCAAGGTGGTGACGCAACACTGCTGCGGACACCGTCAAGGCGTCATCCGGGGAAATGCGACCATCCGTGGTGACTTCCAGAACAAGTTTGTCATAATCCGTTCGCTGGCCAACACGCGTGTTTTCAATATAGAAATTCACACGTTTGACGGGCGAGAAAATTGAATCAATCGGAATTCGTCCAATATCCTGATTTTCTTTCTTGTTCAGCTCTGCCGGACAAAATCCACGCCCGACACGGATTTCTAACGTCATATCCAGAACGCCATCTGACGCCAGAGTCGCAATGTGCTGATTGGGATTCAGAATATCAATCGTCCCATCCGTCTGAATGTCGCTCGCCTTCACCTCGCGGGCACCCTTTACCTTAAGGTGCAAAAGGCGCGACTCGCGGCTCTGCGCCTTAAGCAATACCTTCTTCAGGTTCAGAATGATATCTGTGACATCCTCCACAACCCCCTGAAGGGCGCAGAACTCATGAGGCGCACCCTCGATGCGAACCGACGAAATAGCTGCCCCTTCCAAGGAAGACAACAACACCCTTCGCAACGAGTTCCCGATCGTACGTCCGTAGCCCACTTCAAGCGGCTCAGCAACAAACCGCGCAAACGTCGGCGTGGCCGTGGCCTCATCCTTCACTAACCGTTTAGGCATCTCAAATTTGCTCAGTCTGATTGGCATGATTCAATCCTTCCCCGTGAACAGCTTCACTATTCCCCGGCGCGAATATCTTTACTTTTTGTACAATTCCACGATCAACTGTTCATTGACGAACGGCGCGATTTCATCCCGTGTAGGAATCCGCACCACTTCGCCCTTGAGAGCATCCTTATCCAACGTCAACCAGGAAGACAATTCCCGACTTTGGGCATCCACAACACGCTTCACAACGTCCTGGCTCTGCTTTCGTCCTTTAACCTCAATCCGGTCTCCCACTTTCAAAAGCATGGAAGGCACATTGGCACGACGCCCATTCACCGTAACATGCCCATGCAATACGAGCTGACGAGCCGCCCGACGCGACGCACCGAAACCCAAACGGTACGCCAGATTGTCTAGCCGCATTTCGAGCAACTGCAACAACATCTCGCCGGTCACCCCGCGCTTACTCAATGCCCGCTCGAAGAAAAGCTTAAATTGCCCTTCTTGCAAACCATAAGAACGGCGCAGTCGTTGCTTTTCCCTCAACTGAACGCCATAGTCAGACTTCTTGGAAGGACGTGCTCCGTGCATGCCCGGGGCTGGACGCCCGGTATCAATGGGACACTTTGCCATACGGCATCGATCCCCCTTCAAAAATAGCTTCATGCCTTCCCGACGGCAAAGCCTGCATGCTGGCCCAGTATATCTACCCATTCGAATTCTCCTATTCTCTCAAATCCTCATTTAGACGCGGCGACGCTTGCGAGGCCGGCAACCATTGTGCGGCATCGGCGTCACATCCTTGATCATAGTGAGGTTCAATCCGGCGGACTGCAAAGCGCGAATGGCCGATTCGCGACCCGCACCCGGACCCTGGACACGAACTTCCACTTCCTGCATACCGCGGGCAACAGCCTGCCGGGCCACTTCCTGCGCCACGACACTGGCCGCAAAAGCAGTGCTCTTCCGGGATCCTTTAAACCCGGCGCGCCCCGAGGTGCTCCAGGCAATCACGCCGCCCTTGCTATCGGTAACTGAAATGATGGTGTTGTTGAATGTCGCCCTTATATGAACGATCCCAAACGGCACCACACGCCCTGCACGAACGCGTGGCTGTCTGGCCGGACGAGCCGCCCCATCGGCCCCGACTGCCGCCGCATCAGGAATCGGAGATCCCGAAACGTCCGGCTTGGGGCTGATTACTTCTTCCGCCTTCTCTTTAACATCTGCCATTTCGAACCCGTACCTCTTCTAGTCACTTCTGTTTATTACTGCTTCGCGGCCGATCGCGCTTCTTTTCCGCGAACCGCACCCACTGTGCGACGCGGTCCCTTACGGGTACGCGCGTTTGTGCTTGTACGCTGACCACGAACGGGAAGTCCCCGTTTATGGCGAATTCCACGGTAGCTTCCAATACTGATCAGACGGCGGATATTCTGCGCCACTTCACGTCGCAAGTCGCCTTCGATCCGATACGTATTCTGAATAACATTGATGATGCGCGCTAACTCTTCATCCGTCAAATCATCGGCTTTCTTGGCCGGATCAATCTTGGCTTCATCAATCACTTGCCGGGCATTGGTTGGTCCAATTCCGTAAAGATAACGCAACGAATATTCAATGCGCTTCTTCCCGGGTATATCAACACCTAATATTCTGGGCATCCCCGATTCTCCTTAACCTTGACGCTGCTTATGGCGCGAATTGGTGCAAATAACACGCACCACACCCCGGCGGCGCACAACTTTGCAGCGCTCGCAAATCCGCTTCACTGAACTTCTGACCTTCATCCTCTGTCTCCATTCCGAAAATAGCCGGCCAAGTTATCAATGGCCTTTCCTGTTGTCCACTCCAAAATTGCACTTACTCAACGGCCTACACCCTGGTCAAAATCTCAGGGCCATTCTCCCCAATCGCCACCGTATGCTCAAAATGGGCCGACGGCCGACCATCGACCGTCCGGACCGTCCACCCATCGGCCAGCACCTGCACCGCACTCCCCCCCATATTTACCATGGGTTCTATTGCCAGTGTCATGCCAACCTTCAGTTTTGGCCCCCGCCCGGGCGCACCAAAATTTGGAATCTGCGGATCCTCATGCATCGTCCGCCCGACACCATGCCCTACAAAATCACGCACTACCGCAAAGCCGGCCTTGATCGTTACCGTCTCAATAGTATGCGACAAATCTCCCAACCGCCGGCCGCAACGCGCCATCTCTATCCCTGCCGCCAACGCTTGTTCGGTGGCCCTCACCAATCGAATCACGTCCGGATCCGTTACACCAACCATCACCGTCGTTGCCGTATCCCCAACAAAACCATTGTAAACAACTCCCACATCAAGGCTAACTATCTGCCCCATCTCAATGCGGCGTTCGCCCGGAATGCCGTGAACCACCTCGTCGTCGATCGATATACAGACGTTCCCAGGATAACCACGATACCCCCGAAAAGCGCTTTTTGCGCCCATTGACGCAATCAGCCTCGCCGCCTCTTCATCCAGCTCGCGAGTTGTAACACCCGGCGATACAAGGCGCGAGACTTCTTCCCGAACATAAGCCGCGATCCGGCCGCTTTCACGCATTTTCCGAATCTCATCCCGATTCTTAAGAATAATCATGCGCCAACCAGCGACCCTGCCACCTTCAGCATTTCCCCTACGATCGCCTGCCGTTGCCCTGCTGAATCCACACGAACCAAAATCCCCTTTTTCTCGTAATATGAAACCAAGCTCTCGGTCTGCTTCGCATAGACATCCAGCCGGTTTAATATCGTCGCTTCGCTATCGTCGGCACGTTGATATAGTTCCCCTCCGCAAAGGTCACATACCCCTTCGCGCTTCGGCGGGATATTAATCACGTGATAGCTTTGCCCGCACTTCCTACAGACCCTCCGCCCCGTCAATCGGGCAATCAGCAATTCCCGCGGAGCATCTAAGAGAAAAACCTTATCTACTTTTGAAGCATACCGGGCTAAAGCAGCATCAAGCAATCTCGCCTGCTCAAGGGTTCGCGGAAATCCATCAAACATATAGACAGTGTCACGAGCCCCCTTGTCAAGGCGCTCGCCGACAATCCCCACAATGACATCATCAGGCACAAGTTCTCCACGCTTCATATAGCCATCCGCCTTCTTTCCAACAGCGGTGCCATTCTTCACGGCTTCTCGAAGCATATCTCCCGTGGAAACATGGAGGAAAGAACTTTCATTACGAATCCCTTCCGCAATCGTTCCTTTCCCAGCTCCAGGCGCGCCCAATAATATAATCGTCTTCACAAAGTTCCTTACTCAAATTACTGACAGGTTACCGTCGACCGCGCAACTTGCCTTTTCGCAAAAAGCCATCATAGTGTCGCATCAGGAGATGTGACTCAACCTGTCTCATAGTGTCGAGCATAACGCCCACCGTAATCAACAAACTCGTTCCGCCGAAGAAAGAGGATACCAGCCAAGGTACGGCAAACTGGCGGTTCATTACCGAAGGGATAACGGCAATGATGGTCAGAAAAACCGCGCCCGCCAAAGTTATCTTAGTCATGGTTAAATCCAGAAACTCGGCGGTAGGCCGCCCTGGACGAACGCCCGGAACATAGCCTCCATACTTTTTCAGATCATCGGCAATCTGAACAGGGTTGAACTGGGTTGCGACCCAGAAATAAGAAAAGAAGAGGATCATGATTCCGTACAAAATCATATATAATCCTGTATCCATGGTGAGATGATCCGCCAGTGTCTGGGCAAAAGTACCGGGAATGCGCCGCAACAGAATCGCCGGGAACATCAAGATCGACTGGGCAAAAATGATAGGCATCACACCGGAATAATTGATACGGAGCGGCATAAAGGTGCTTTGCCCTCCGTAGACCTTTCGGCCCACGACGCGTTTTGCGTACTGAATGGGGATTTTTCGCTGTCCCTGCGTCAGCAGAATGGTGCCTGCCACCACGCCAAACAGCGCGAGAACAAGGACAACGAGAAAAACAGGGTTAAATTGACGGATACCATCCTCGCCTACCTTGAACATTTGAACAACATAGGCCACCGCCGCGGGTAAACGGCTGACAATACCTTCGGTGATAATCAACGAAATTCCGTTTCCGATTCCCCGCTGGGTAATCTGCTCGCCAAGCCACATGATGAAGACCGTTCCTGTGGTCATTGTGACAATCGTCATCAGTTTGAATCCTATTCCCGGATTCAACACCACCTGCCTGCTGATACCGAGGGCTTCAGGATGCTCAAGTGTAGTGGCCATGAACCATCCTTGAATCACGCACAAAAAAACCGTCAACATGCGAGAGTACTGGGTAATTTTCTGGCGCCCGGTATCCCCCTCGCGCGCGAGACGCCCCAACGCCGGGACGACGGCACTCAATAACTGGAGAATGATAGAGGCGCTGATATAAGGCATAATCCCCAACGCGCCCACAGCGCAATTACGAAGGGCGCCGCCGCTAAACATATCAATTAGCCCCAGGAACCCGCCTCCTGCGCTCCGCTCGACATCGGCAACAACCTGTTGCAGGGCGACGGCGTCCACCCCCGGAGTGGGCACATTGGCCACCAGGCGACACACGAAAATAAGGCCCATCGTAAAAAGTATACGGGCCCGCAACTCCGGGATCTTAAAACTATTCGTAAATGCGGAAAGCATGTCGCTGTCTCTTTATTTTACGTCACGATCTCACAGATCCCGCCAGCACCTTCAATCTTCGACTTAGCCCCAGCGCTGAACGCATTCGCTTTTACCACCAGCTTCTTACTGAGATTGCCATTCCCAAGGATCTTGATGCCGTCAGCCACTCCATTAGCCAAGCCTGACGCCCTCATCAACTCGGGAGTAACCTCAGTACCCGCATCAAACATGCTTAGCATCCCCACATTAACTGGGAGATACTCTTTTCTGGAGATGTTCGTAAAGCCGCGCTTCGGAATGCGACGGATAAGGCGCATCTGGCCGCCTTCGAACCCAAGCTTGTGCTTGTGTCCCGAACGTGCATATTGCCCCTTATGTCCGCGTCCAGATGTCTTGCCAAGCCCCGAGGACATACCACGTCCAAGCCGTTTTCGAGTCGTCCTTGCGCCTGCCGTATTTTTTAATGAATGTAAGTTCATCGTATATTCCACCTATGGGATCGTATGGTTAGCGATCAGTTTTGCCGCGCGGCCATGATCTCGTCACGAGATCGGAGAGATTCCAACGCATTGATGGTCGCCTTGACCACATTCACTTTATTTCCGCTTCCGAGTGATTTACCGAGAATGTCATGAATACCAGACAATTCCAACACCGCACGCATCCCCCCCCCCGCAATTACACCCGTCCCCTGAGAGGCGGGCTTCAACAAGATATACCCGCCATCACACTGTCCGGTGACCTCGTGCGGAATCGTCCTGTCCTTGAGGGTGATATGGATCATGCTCCGCCTGGCGATTTCACCGCCCTTACGAATGGCGTCCGCTACTTCATTCGCCTTGCCAAATCCGTATCCGACCATTCCGTTGCGGTTGCCCACCACAACAATCGCGCTAAAGCTAAAACGGCGTCCGCCTTTAACCACTTTTGCACAGCGGTTGACAAACACCACACGTTCCTCAACATCACCGGAGGATGTCTCGTTTCTATCCGCCCTTTTTCGTTCTTTTATCACAGTGTGCTCTTGCTTTCTAGGGCTAGAAGTTAAACCCTGCCTCACGCACGGCGTCGGCAATCGCCTTAACCCGGCCATGATATTTGTATCCACCGCGGTCAAACACGACGTTTTTCACGCCCAGTTCCATGGCAATTTCTGCCATCCGCTTGCCTAGCAACTTGGCTCCCTCGGCATTTTTTTTACCGACACCATCTTTGCCAGATGATGAAACAGACGCCAACGTCACCCCTTTTTCGTCATCCACAAGCTGCACGTAAATGTGCTTATTGGACACCATCACGCACAAACGAGCACGCTCAGCCGTTCCCGCAATGTGTTTACGAATTCTCGAATGACGGCGTGCACGACTTTCTTTTCTATCGACTATTTTCATACGTTAGGCCACCGTTTTACCGGCCTTACGCCGGACATGTTCGCCCTTATAACGAATGCCCTTGCCTTTATAAGGCTCGGGCGGGTAGTAAGAGCGGATACGCGCCGCAACATCTCCTACGAGCTGCTTATCCGGACCGCCCACCGTTATACCACTATCCTTCACCACAATCGTAATGCCCTTTGGCGCCTCATGCACCACTGGGCTTGAATACCCAATGTTCATCGTCAACTTATTGCCTTGAACTGCCGCGCGGAACCCTACGCCTTGAAGTTCAAGCTCAATCGTGAACCCCTTCTCAACGCCGAGGATCATGTTCGCAATCAGACTGCGGGCCAAGCCATGAAAACTCCTTCCGCGGGCTGTATCCTCCACCGTGCTCACGACTATTGACGCATCCTTCACTTCCGCCTTAATGGACGGAGGAAGCTTCGTCACCAAGTCCCCTTTAGGACCCTTGGCCGACACCATCCCGTCACTTACCCGAACCGAAACGTCCTTTGGGATGGCTATCGGTTTTTTGCCGATTCTAGACATTCTCTTCCCCTGTTTAAGCTTAATTACCCGTACCCCGCAGGGTCACACTTTTCTATATTTCGAACACGCCCGGCCCTTACCAGATCTGGCAGAGCAATTCTCCACCAACGCGCTTCCGGCGTGCCTCGCTATCCGTCACAACTCCAGACGGGGTACTCAAGATTGACACGCCCATCCCTCCCAGCACCAAAGGGATTTCATCGAACCCAACATAGCGTCGAAGTCCCGGCTTGCTGATCCGACGCAACCCCCGGATGGTCGGTTTCCTAGCGGCGTCGTATTTTAAAACTACTCTCAACACTTTCCCCCGGCCTTCGCCCTCAACAGTCACGTCGCGGACATAGCCTTCCTGTTTCAATATAACCGCAATCTCGCCCTTCATTTTTGAATGGCTGATGTCAGTCGTTTTCAAGCCCGCACCTGATGCATTCCGTATGCGGTTCAACATGTCACTGATAGGATCCGACAAACTCATAGGCTCTCCAATTTACCAGCTCGCCTTAGTCACTCCGGGAATCATTCCCGTCGATGCCAGTTCCCGGAAGCAAATACGGCACACCTGGAACTTGCGCATGAAAGCATGTCGTCGACCGCAGCGTTTGCAGCGATTATAGCGACGCGTGCTGAATTTCGGCTTGCGGCTCGCCTTGACTTCCTGTGATATCTTAGCCAAAAGAACGTCCTCCCTGCCGTGTTCTACTTATTCGGCTTCATGAATGGAATCCCGACCATCGTGAGCAGCTCACGCGCCCGGGCATCCGTTGATGCCGATGTGACAATCGTCACGTTCATCCCCTGCACCTTCTTGACATTATCCGGATCAATTTCAGGAAAAATCGATTGTTCCTGAAGGCCGAAGGTGTAACTTCCCCGTCCATCAAACCCTTTCACCGGCAACCCCCGAAAGTCTCGAATGCGGGGCAACGCGGCGTGAATCAGTCGCTCCATGAATTCATACATCCGGTTTCCGCGAAGAGTGACCTTCGCACCCACCGGCATTCCCTGGCGCAACTTGAAGTTTGAAATACTCTTGCGAGCCTTGGTAATCACCGGCTTCTGCCCGGAGATACTGCCCAAATCATCGGAGATCGCCCGGATCTGGTCTTTGTCTACCGTCGAGTTGAAGCCCATGTTAATGGTGATCTTCAGGAGTCGCGGAACATCCATCACGTTCTTGCACCCCAGCGAGTTCATCAACGCCGGCACAACGTCTTTATTATATTTTGCCTTTAGTCCCGTCATAGACCACCTTACGAATCAAATGCTTGGTCGCACTTCTTGCACTTACGTATCCGCTTATCCCCATCGGCCACACGTTTCACGCGGACCGCCTTCTTGCATTGAGGGCAGTGGATCATCAGGTTTGCAATTGAAATAGAGGCTTCCTTCTGGATGATTCCGCCCTTCGGATTGTCCTGCGACTTCCGAAGATGCCGGGTCGCCAGACAGAGACCTTCCACAATTGCACGGTGCTTCCCTACAATAATCTGAAGCACCTTCCCCTGCTTGCCCTTGTCGCGACCACGTGTGGCCACAACGATATCGTTTCGTCGGATATTCATACGTTCCTCTTTTTACAGCACTTCGGGCGCCAGCGAGACGATCTTCATGAAATTCTTCTCGCGAAGTTCACGCGCCACCGGGCCGAAAATTCGGGTCCCGATGGGATTGAGCTTTTCATCCACCAGCACCACCGCATTATTGTCGAACCGAAGCGCCGAACCATCGGAGCGGCGAATAGGTTGGCATGTCCGGACAATGATCGCCCGGCAAACCTGACCCTTTTTCACCATTCCTGTCGGCTGGGCTTCCTTAACAGCCACTCTTATCAAATCACCAATGTGGGCATACATCTTGCGCTGCCCGATCAAACGGAAGCATCGGACCCGGCGCGCGCCGGTATTGTCTGCAACATCAAGGTTTGTTTCTTCTTGAATCATGATCGATCACCCGGTTACTGGCTTTTAGCCGTTTCGATAATCTCAACCAGTCGCCACCGCTTGAGTTTGCTCAGGGGGCGCGTCTCGACGATTTGAACCTTATCACCAATCTTGGCTTTGTTCTCTTCGTCATGCGCATGGTACTTTTTGGACTGCGTGATCTCTTTCCCGTATAGGGGATGACGAGTCTTTCGCTCCACTCGTACCACTATGGTCTTCTGCATGGCCGTACTGACTACAATGCCAGTTCGCCCTTTGCGAAGCCCTCGTTTGGTTTCCGTATCTGCCATAATCATCAACCTTGCTGGCGACGCCGCTCGCTCATTACCGTCTGCGCCCGGGCAATATCCCGGCGCAGGCTCCGTATGCGTGACGGCTGTTCTATCTGGCTCGCCGATTTACGAATCTTCAACGTGCGCAACTCCTTGTCCATGTCGGAGCATTGCTGCACGAGTTCCTCTTTGTTATGCTCTCTCAGTTTCGCGGCCTTCATAGCGTCCGCACCCCTATCCTATTGTGTGGCCCGTATTTAGTGGTGCCGTTTAACAAACATAGTCCGAATCGGCAACTTGGCTGCCGCCAGACGCAACGATTCTCTCGCCAATTGCTCGGGCACACCGTCAACTTCAAACATCATCGTACCGGGACGAACTACGGCCACCCAGAATTCAGGCGCCCCTTTCCCTTTGCCCTGACGGGTTTCGAGAGGCTTTTTGCTGACCGGCTTGTCTGGGAATATACGAAGCCAAACCTTGCCGCGTCGTTTCATGTTACGATTCATCGCCACACGACACGCTTCAATCTGAATAGCTTTAACCCAAGCTCGATCCAGCGCCTTTAACCCGTATTCTCCAAAGGCCAGCGCATTCCCTGACTGGGCATTTCCCTTGCGGGAGCCGCGTTGCACCATGCGGTGCTTCACACGCTTAGGCATAAGTGGCATTTGAGCGTCCCCTTGCTGCCTTTTCCGGCTCTTCCTTTTCCTTACATATCCATACTTTCACGCCGATTTTTCCGGCCGTTGTCGCGGCCTCGGAAAACCCGTAGTCAATATTCGCGCGAAGGGTATGCAGAGGAATCGTCCCCTCCTTATACCATTCGACACGGGAAAGCTCGGCGCCGCCCAGACGACCGGAAACCTTGATTCGGATTCCCTTGACACCCAGCTCCATTGCCATCTTGATCGCGCGCTTCATAGCCCGGCGGAACGACACGCGGCGCTCCATCTGAAGGGCCACACTCTCAGCCACCAACTGCGCATTGGTGTCAGGGCTCCTAATTTCGCGGATTTCAAGATAGATTTCCTTGCCCGTCAACTTAGCGATTTCATCGCGAATACGGTCAAGATCCTGTCCCTTCCGCCCGATCACAATGCCCGGCCTGGCTGTACAAATCGTCACCCTCACGCGGTTTGCATAGCGCTCGATAATGATCTCGGCAACCGCCGCTGCATCAAGACGCTTCTTAACGAGATCACGAATCGTCAGATCCTCGTTCAGCAAGGTACCGAAGGTTCGCTTATCAGCAAACCAACGGGATTTCCAGGCCTTGCTAACCGCAATCCTTAATCCAATCGGATTGATTTTCTGTCCCAAAACGATGCTCCTTTCACGTCATCCGGCGTTAACCGGTCACTTCCCATCCGACAACACGATTGTAATGTGGCTTGTCCGTTTCCGGATTCGGCTCACCATGCCACGCGAACGCGCCCAAAAACGCTTCATCGCGGGCCCTTCACCAATCGTGGCTTCTTTTACCTTCAGGTCGTCGGCCGACAGTTTTGCATTATTTTCAGCATTTGCTACCGCCGAGCGAATGGTCTTTTCCAGTTGCCTCGCAGCTTTACGCTCACTGAACTCCACTGTCTTAATCGCATCAGCTACAGGTAGACCCTGAATGGCCCTCGCCATATCCCGCGCTTTCCGCGGCGACAACCGAACATACTTGGTTATTGCTTTAACTTCCATTGCCTCACTCCTAGTTCCTGGATCCGGTCACCACGATCGCCCGGTCCTGAACTCTGGGTAACTCTCGACCCGGCTTCTGAATCACAGCCCCGGCGATTGCCGTCCGTACATCCACAACCCGAACCGTCGCCACGGCTCTATCTCCTTGCACCACAGCGAACTGCAGTCCCGGTTTTACCCCGTCCTGACGTCCTCCGTTGAGAATCACCATGCCCAACTCTTTGTTAATGTCCAAAATCAGATATTCTTTTTCCACCACCGTAACCGATTCGGCTGGCAGCCCGCCAGTCCCACCCGCAACCTCATAGGCCCGACTATCCATCCGCGCCTTCAAAAAATCCGTTTCCGCCCTAGCCGAAGCCAGCGCTTCGCTCAAATACCACACCTGCCGCTGCAGGAACTCAACCTTCCCAGTAGTAGGCTCCGCCTCATCCGATGCTGCTGCCATCCCCGCCGCCATCAGCAGAACCACCACGGCCCATCCTCTCCAGCCTTGGTGCCCCTGTTTATGAGCACTCATACTACTATTTTGCAACTGTCTTATCAGTATGCGTTCCATGCTTACGAAAAATACGCGTCGGCGCAAATTCCCCAAGGCGATGCCCAACCATGTGCTCCGTGATATACACAGGCATATGCAACTTTCCATTATGGACGGCCAGCGTATGTCCGACAAATTCTGGAGCAATCATGGAGCGGCGTGACCACGTTTTAACAACGCGCTTCTCGCCAGCGCGATTCATTTTTTCCACGCGCTCCAGCAACTTCTCATCAACAAACGGCCCTTTTTTAAGTGAACGGCCCATGGCTTACTTTCTCCGACTGACGATAAATTTTTTCGATGTCTTCCGTCTCGAACGGGTCTTCTTACCCTTCGTGAGCTGCCCCCACGGTGTCACGGGGTGACCACCGCCAGACGTACGACCTTCACCACCACCCATCGGGTGGTCCACCGGGTTCATCGCCACACCGCGAACGGTCGGACGAATCCCCTTCCAGCGTTTGCGCCCGGCCTTTCCGAGTTTGACGCCATCATGCTCAATATTTCCCACCTGACCGATCGTCGCCATACAATTGACGTTGATCATCCGAATTTCCCCTGAGGGTAATTTTACATTCGCATACCCTCCCTCACGAGCCATCAACTGGGCAGTCTGCCCGGCGCTCCGAACTAGTTGTGCCCCCCCCCCAATAGTCAACTCAATATTGTGAATCGGCAACCCAAGAGGTATCTTCGCCAGAGGCATCATGTTTCCCGTAACAGGTTCTGCATCCGGGCCGGACATTACGATAGCGCCGACTTCCAATCCGACTGGCGCGAGGATATACCGCTTTTCGCCGTCGCGGTAGGCCAATAAGGCAATCCTCGCCGTACGATTCGGATCATACTCAATGGCCTGAACTTTCGCCGGAATACCAATCTTGTTTCTCTTAAAATCAATGATTCGGAACTGCTGCCGGTGTCCGCCGCCGCGATGACGAACCGTGATCCGGCCGGCAGAATTTCGCCCCGCCTGCGACTTCTGAGACTTCGTCAGCGATCGCTCGGGTTTACTCTTGGTGATTTCATCAAACGAGGAGAGCTTCGTGTTACGCAAGCTCGGAGTCGTTGGTTTATAACTTTTTAGCGCCATGTCGTGCTTCCTATTCCAAATCTATCTTATCGCCATCCTTCAGGGTCACAACGGCTCGCTTCCAATCAGGCTTCTTTCCGGAGTGAATCGTCCGTTCGCGGCGTTTTTTGCCGTCATAGTTCATGGTGTTGACCTTGATCACCTTGACCTTGAAAAAATCCTCGACAGCCTGTTTGATCTCAAGCTTATTGGCAACCGGATCCACCTTGAATAAATACTTATTCTGGGCCGCTTGCAACGTCCCCTTCTCGGTGATGTGAAGCCCGCGTACCGCTGAAAGCGAATTCTTCATGAGTCCCTCCCCTCACCCTCAAGTCTGGCCCGCAGTCCGTCCATTCCGGCTCGGGTCACCACCGTGACGGGAAAGCGAAGCAATTGGAACGTGCTGACATCCTTAGCCGTAGTCGCCTCCACATTGGTTAGATTGCGGAACGCGCATACCAAGTTCTTATCAAGCGTGTCAACAACAATGAGCGCGCCCTTGTTCAAGCCAAGCATCTTGAGAATCGCGGCCGCCGACTTGGTCTTTGGCTCAGCGAACGTAAGGTGGTCAAGCACCCGGATTCGATCTTCCCGGATCAAGTCGCTCAACGCGCGGCGGAACGCCAAACGAGCCACTTTATGGGGAATTTTCTTGGCATAACTGCGCGGATGAGGGCCATGCGCCACACCACCGCCACGCCACACCGGAGACTGCCGAAAACCCGCACGGGCCCGTCCAGTCCCCTTCTGTTTCCAGGGCTTCTTGTTGCTTCCGGCCACATCCCCTTTGCCCAAGGTATTCGCTGTGCCCGCTCGAATACCCGCCTGATAAGCCACGACCACATCGTGAACCGCCTGCTGGCCTTTGGTCGTCATCAGCTCGTCTGGAAATTCAACCTTCTCCAGCGAGGTCCCTTTCATGTCATAGACTGAAAGCTTGCTCATTTCGTCTGCCCTGCCTTCGTCTTCTTTAGAGCCTTGCGAACTTCAACCAACGCTCCCGCGGGTCCCGGAACCGCCCCTTTTACCAGGATCAGGTTTTCCCCGGCGCGAAGCTGAACAACCTTCAAATTCTGCATGGTAATCTGCACATTCCCCATATGGCCCGGCATACGTTTACCCTTATGAACACGACCAGGATAGGAACGGCAACCGATTGATCCGACACGCCGCTTCGAGTGACCACCATGGGTCATTGGCCCGCCCGCCATCCTGTGACGACGAACCACACCCTGAAAACCACGTCCCTTGGTTACGCCCACGACATCCACATACAAAGCCCCTTCAAGAACAGAGGCAGTGACAGTATCGCCGGCCTTAAGTTCGTCGACAAGATCCACGTCGAACTCGCGCAGGAAATGTTTTGGCGTAACCTTCGCCGCTTTGAACTGCCCGCCATGGGGTTTATTCACGCGCGACGCCTTCGCCTCAACAAACCCGAGCTTGAGTGCGTCGTAACCGTCGCAGCTTTTTGTCTTTCGCTGAACGACAACACACGGCCCCACTTCAATAACTGTGACTGGGGTTTGCTGGCCTTCTTCGCCAAAAACCCGCGTCATTCCAATTTTTTTTCCGAGTATCCCTTGCATGGCTACCTGCTTAAATCTTGATCGTTATATCCACACCGGCCGGCATGTTGAGTTTCTTCAACTCATCCACCGTTCTTGCCGTCGGTTCTACAATGTCCAACACGCGCTTATGCGTGCGAACTTCGAACTGTTCCATCGACTTCTTATCGGCGTGAACACTTCGGTTGACGCTGTAACTCTCGATTCGCGTTGGCATGGGAATAGGGCCAACAACCCGTGCTCCCGTCCTTTTAGCCGTCTCCACAATGTCGGATACAGACTGATCCAACACCCGATAATCGTAGGCTTTTAAACGTATGCGTATTCGTTGCTTTTCCATCATTCACTCACCGTTCCAGAAGTTGCTTTTGTATCGCCTCCGGCACCACATCAAAACAGGCCGGTTCCATTGTGTAACTCGCACGCCCCCGGGTCAAAGACCGTATCGCCGTTGAGTACCCGAAAAGTTCCGCCAGCGGAACCCGCGCATGGATTACCTGCACAGTTTCTTTCCCAACCATATTCTGAACATGGCCTCGTCTGGCGCTCACATCGTTCAGTACATCACCCATATGCTCCGATGGGAGAATAATTTCCAATGACATGATAGGCTCAAGAATTGCAGGCTTGGCTACTTTCGCAGCCTCCCGCAAAGCCATTACCCCCGCCGTCCGGAATGCCACTTCCGTGGATTCCTGATCGTGGAAAGCCCCGCCCACCACGCGCACCTTTACATCCACCAACGAAAAGTTAGCCAGGACACCTGTTGTCAGCCCGTCCCGGATTCCCTCTTCAACACATGACCTGAAGTCGGCGGGGATGCGGTTCTGAGGCACATCAAATTCAATTTCGATGCCCGAGTTTCTGATCGCGGGCTCGACTTCGATGATCACTTCAGCAAAAAGACGCTGCCCGCCAATGTCGCGTTCAAACCGGTACTCTCCACGTCCCTTGCCGGTGACTGTCTCACGATAGGCCACCATCGGACGGCCGGCATTGGCCTGCACCTTATACTCGCGGAACATCCGGTCTTTTAAGATTTCAAGATGAAGCTCACCCATCCCACTCAACAGAGTTTGACCGGTATCGGCATTTTTGGATACCACGCACGTCGGATCCTCTGCCGCAAGGGCAGTCAACGCATCGTTCAATTTATCCCGATCAGCTTGGGACTTGGGCTCAATCGCCATCGAGATGACAGGTTCTGGAAAACGAATTCGCTCGAGTTCAACCGGCATATTCTCAACACAGAGGGTGTCTCCTGTGGTCGCCTGCTTCAGCCCCACAATCGCGCCAATTTCCCCGGAATGAATCACATCCACTTCCTGCCGGTCATCAGCATGCAGAAAGACAAGCTTCATAACCCGCTCACGTTTCTTCGTGCGAGGATTGAAAACATTCTGCCCCTGCTTGATCTGGCCCGAATAGACGCGCACAAAGGCAAGGCGCCCCATGTAAGGATCGCTCATCAACTTAAAAACCAAGGCGCTCTGCGGGCCAGAATCATCCGCTTCGCGAGTCACTACCGCGTGAGTTTTCGGATGCTCGCCCTGCACGGGAGGAACATCCAAGGGGGAGGGAAGAAAATCGACCACACTATCAAGGAGATGCTGAACTCCCTTATTGCGAAGTGACGATCCACACAGGACAGGAGTAAGCGCCTGAGCCAGCGTCGCCCGCCGCAGCCCTTCTTTTAAAATCCGAGCGGAGACATCCGGACATTCAAGATACGCCTCGAAAACCTTTTCATCTTTCTCAGCCAGCGCCTCGATCAGAACGGCTCGTGCCTTCTCGGCCTCAACGGCCATCTCGGGCGGAATCGGCAGGAGCGTAACCGCTGACCCTAATGTCGTGTCATCGAACGACACCGCCTGCATGGTCACCAAGTCCACAAGTCCTCGAAACGTCTCTTCACGTCCCCAGGGAATCTGAATTGGCACCGGCACCGCACCAAGCTTGCTCCTGATCTGCTCAACCACGGAATAAAAATCGGCGCCAACACGATCCATCTTGTTAATGAAAGCGATGCGAGGAACATGATACCGGTCCGCTTGATGCCACACCGTCTCGGACTGCGGCTGCACCCCGCCCACGCCACAGAATACTACCACAGCGCCGTCAAGCACACGCAATGATCGCTCGACTTCCACTGTGAAATCAACATGCCCGGGCGTATCAATCAGATTGATCTGGTGATCGCGCCAAAAACAGGTGGTTGCTGCGCTGGTAATTGTAATGCCGCGCTCTTTCTCTTGGGGCATCCAATCCATCACCGCTGTGCCCTCATGGACTTCACCCATGCGATGGACACGTCCGGCATAAAACAGAATACGCTCGCTGGTCGTGGTCTTGCCCGCATCAATGTGGGCAATGATCCCGATGTTACGAACGGCGCACAAAGGCCGCAGACGATCTGCGGCCTCACGCTGGCGCGCATCCCCGGCTGATCCACCTTTTATATTCTGTTCCAAGACTGTTTCCATTGTCGTCTGCTAGACAGACAAGTCCCGCCGCCCGATCGGACGACGGGATTTGTCAAAATAAACTCATTACCACCGATAGTGCGCAAAAGCCTTATTGGCTTGCGCCATCTTATGCGTTTCGTCACGCTTCTTTATGGCATTTCCCTGCTCGGCATACGCATCCAAAATCTCCTGGGCAAGCGCACGACGCATGGGAACACCCTTACGGGTCTTCGCGTACTGCATAATCCAGCGCATAGCCAGAGCTCCCTGGCGATCTGGCGCCACTTCAACGGGCACCTGATAGGTCGCACCACCCACGCGGCGCGACTTCACTTCAACCTTCGGCCTCACGTTGTCAATCGCCCGAAGAATTATTTCGAGCGGATCGCCATCCGGATGTTTTTCCTGAATAACTTTCAGGGCATCATATACAATGTTAACCGAGACCGATTTTTTTCCCACCTTCATCAGATGGTTAACGAGCCGACCAACCAGCTCGCTGTTATATTTCGGATCCGGTTCAACCGTCCGCCGCACTGCTCTACGTCTTCGTCCCATGATCTTGCGCCGTCCTACGCCTGTTTCGGTGTTTTGACGCCATACTTGGAACGGCCCCTGTGCCGCCCCTCCACGCCCAGTGTATCCAATGTGCCACGAACAATGTGGTAACGGACACCAGGCAGGTCCTTCACGCGACCGCCACGCACAAGCACAACACTATGTTCCTGCAGATTGTGCCCTTCACCCGGAATATACGCGGTCACTTCCTCGCCATTGGTCAAACGAACGCGCGCCACTTTACGCAACGCGGAATTCGGTTTTTTGGGTGTCTGCGTCTTAACCGAAAGACACACACCACGTCGCTGAGGACAATTCTTCAGCGCCGGCGATTTGCTCTTATAACGAACCTGTTTACGTCCGTATTTTACAAGTTGATTAATCGTTGGCATAAATTTTCATTATCCTTCCCAAACGCAAAGCGTGTAAAGATGCCCGAAGTGCTCCACTCTTGTCAATCTTTATCCAAGCAGCTCTTTGGCTTTCTTTAATTCTTCGCTTTCCTGACGCAGATCCTCCTCGGGAATCGGCTCTGCCAAGGGCACCAGTTTGATGTTCCGGAACATCGGGAATCCTGTCCCGCCGGGAATCAAATGCCCCATAATCACATTTTCCTTGAATCCATAAAGCGTGTCCACACGACCCAGCGTTGCCGCTTCCGTAAGCACACGGGTGGTATCTTGGAATGAAGCTGCAGAAATAAAACTCTCTGTTTCAAGCGCCGCCTTGGTGATGCCCAGCAATGCCGGAGACGCCTCGGCCGCACGTTTTCCTTCCGCAGAGGCTTTTGCATTTACTTCCTGGAAGGATTGCTTTTCAACCTGTTCACCCCAGAGGAAGTCCGTGTCGCCGGCATCGGTGATGCGAACCTTGCGCAGCATCTGGCGGACGATGATTTCAATGTGTTTGTCATTGATCTCAACACCCTGCAAACGGTAGACCTCCTGAACCTGATTGACCAGATATTCCTGCAACTCCTGCGGGCCGCAGATTTCAAGAATTTCCTGGGGAACAATAGGCCCTTCCGTCAGTTGCTGTCCCTTTTGGACGTAGTCACCCTTATAGACCACAACATGCTTACCCATTGGGATCAAATGCTGTTCCTCATCATTGGTCACCGAGTCACGGATGAGCAGACAACGACGTCCTCGCTGGTTGGGACCAAAATCCACGATACCGTCAATCTTGGCGATCTCGGCGGCGTCTTTGGGGCGACGGGCCTCAAAGAGTTCCGCGACACGAGGCAGACCGCCTGTAATATCCTTGGTCTTCGACTCCTTGCGGGGAGTCTTGGCGAGTACTTCACCAGCCGTCACCTTCTTGCCGTCCTTGATCATGACGTGAGCGCCGGCGGGAATGTTATAAATGGATGTCGGTTCGTTGTGCCCGTGCGTGACCACGATCTGCGGATGCAGATCTTCCTTATGCTCAAGAACAACCGTGCCCATCAGTCCGGTGGATTGATCCACGTCTTTTTTGACAGTCACATTCTCAATAAAGCCCTGGAAGTGAATCGTGCCTGGCTTCTCCGCCAGAATCGGCACGCTGTAGGGATCCCACTCGATGAAACTTTGGGCCTTTTTGACACGACCACCGTCAGCGACCGAAATAAGAGCGCCGATCGCAATCGAATGACGCTCCACTTCACGTCCGGCATCATCAAACACGCCCACAGAACCGTTCTTGTTCAGAACTACGAAGCTTCCCTGATCATTCAGCACCGTGCGTAAGTTTGTATACTGGATTGTGCCATCATGCTTGGAGATGACATGCGGCTGCTTGAAAATAGCGCTCGCCGTTCCCCCGATATGGAACGTACGCATGGTTAACTGTGTGCCGGGTTCACCGATGGACTGGGCCGCAATGATTCCAACAGCGGTACCGATCTCAACCGGACGACCGTTCGATAAATCGCGTCCATAGCATTTCGCGCAGATACCGCGTCTGGATTCGCACGTCAAAACGCTTCGGATCCTGACTTTCTCAATATCGGCGCTCATAATCACATCGGCCGTAACCTCATCAATCAAGCCGCCCGCCGGAATAATCACTTCGCGAGTGACCGGATTGACCACGTCATTCAGTGCGGTGCGTCCCTTGAGGCGGTCAGCGAGCGAAACCATATTCTCGTCGCCTTCTCCAATCGCCTTAACTTCAATGCCGTTAAGGGTATTGCAGTCCTGCTCGATAATCCTCACATCCTGAGCCACATCAACCAGTTTTCGCGTCAGGTACCCGGCGTCGGCCGTCTTGAGCGCGGTATCCGCCAACCCTTTACGCGCGCCATGGGTACTGATGAAATACTCAAGCACACTCAAACCTTCCCGGAAGTTCGAGACAATCGGGCGCTCAATGATTTCACCTGACGGCTTGGCCATCAAGCCGCGCATTCCCGCCAACTGACGTATCTGCTGACGGCTCCCGCGAGCCTTGGAGTCCACCATCATGAAGATCGGGTTCGCTTCGTCGCTTCCCGCATTTTCCTCAATGGCGCGATACATGGCGGTGGAGGTCTCATCCGTAGCCTGAGTCCAGATGTCAACAATCTTATTATAGCGTTCACCATCGGTAATGATACCGCGGCGATACTGGCTTTCAACCTCGGCCACGGACTTGTGCGCCTTGGCGATAATCTGCTCCTTTTCGGCGGGAATGATCATGTCGGAAAGACCAATCGAGATACCGGCTAGCGTGGCGTGCTCAAAGCCAATATTCTTCAGGCTGTCAAGGACACGAACCGTCTCCGCGTTGCCACTCTCACGGTAGCAGTGCCAAATCAGCTTCCCAAGGAACGACTTGTCGCAGCACCGATTGACAAACCCGAGCGTAATTGGAAGATTCTCATTAAAGAAAACTCGCCCAACCGTCGTCACCAGCATTTTCGACTGGGTATCACCGAATATCGTCTTGCGCTGATAGTCTGGGTTTTTAAACCGGATACGGTGGTGAATCTTGAGCGCGCCGTCATCGTACGCCAAACGAACCTCGCTGGCTTCCGCGAAAATCGGCAGCCGTTCCTGTTCCTGCGGTTTCCCGTCCTTCTTGCGGCGGATCTCCTTGATCCTATCCTTCTGCGCCGCTGATGTCAGATAGTAAATGCCCAGCGCGATATCCTGCGTCGGAGTCATCACCGGCCTGCCGCTTGAAGGCGAAAAGACATTGTGCGTCGACAGCATCAGGAGACGGGATTCAATCTGCGCTTCAATTGAAAGCGGCACATGCACAGCCATCTGGTCACCGTCGAAGTCGGCATTGTAAGCCGTACAAACGAGCGGATGCACCTGGATCGCCTCGCCTTCAACCAAGGTGGGCTCGAATGACTGGATGCTCAACCGATGCAACGTAGGAGCGCGGTTCAACATGACCGTCTTATCCCGGGTGATCTCCTCAAGAATGGCCCAAACCTCATCCGATTGCTTGTCAATCAGTTTCTTGGCCGAACGAACGGTATGGGCAACGCCCATCTCTTTCAGGCGTCGAATAATGAAAGGCTCAAACAAGACAAGCGCCATTTTTTTAGGCAACCCGCACTGATGCAGTTTAAGCTCAGGGCCGACGACGATCACAGAACGTCCTGAATAATCCACACGTTTACCAAGAAGATTCTGACGGAACCTGCCCCCTTTCCCCTTCAGCATATCGCTGAGGGACTTCAAGGGGCGATTGCCCGCACCGGTCACCGCGCGGCCATGGCGGCCATTATCAATCACGGCATCCACAGCTTCCTGCAACATACGCTTCTCATTACGGATAATAACATCCGGCGTCTTCAATTGGAGCAGATTCTTCAAGCGGTTATTACGGTTAATCACGCGGCGATAGAGATCATTGAGGTCAGACGTCGCAAAGCGACCACCCTCTAGCGGAACCAGAGGACGCAGATCCGGCGGAATCACCGGCAACACCTCGAGAATCATCCATTCCGGTCGGGCATTGCTAGTTAGAAACCCTTCCAAAACCTTCATCCGCTTGGAAATCTTTTTTCGATTCTGCTTGCTGCGAGTGGTTTCCATCTGCGCGTCGAGCTCTACCATGGCCTTTTCCAAGTCGAGCTTTTTCATCAGATCGCGAACCGCCTCGGCACCAATGCGGGCAACAAAGCCGTCGCTGTATTTTTCCTGAGCTTCCCGGTATTCCATTTCGCTCAGGAGTTGCTTCTCCTGAAGCGGCGTGTCACCCGGTTCAATCACGACATAATCTTCATAATAGAGGATGCGCTCAAGGGCCCGAGCGGTCATATCAAGAACCAGTCCGAGCCGACTGGGCGTACATTTGAAGAACCAGATATGAGATACCGGAACGGCAAGGTCAATGTGACCCATGCGTTCCCGGCGCACACGGGACTGTGTGATTTCCACCCCGCAACGGTCGCAAATAACACCCTTGTGCTTGATACGCTTATATTTTCCGCAACTGCACTCCCAGTCCCGCGTGGGGCCGAAAATGCGCTCACAGAACAACCCGCCCTTTTCGGGCTTGTAGGTCCGGTAGTTAATGGTTTCCGGATTCTTAACCTCACCATGGCTCCACGCCCGGATTGTATCCGGCGAGGCCAGTGAAATATTCACTGAATCAAACCCCTCCATCAGGGGCATCCCAAGCCGCTCGCGGGCGGCTGAATTTGTAAAGGTACGTTCCGACATAGGTGACTCAGCGTTGCCGCCGCCTCCGTTAAACTCGTTTTTCCTTCGCTTCAGCCCGCACATCAAGACCAATGCTTCGCAGTTCGTTGATCAAGACGTTAAATGACTCGGGACGATCCGCCTCAAGCACATTCTCTCCCTTTACGATGGACTCGTAAATCCGTGTGCGCCCTGTCGTGTCGTCGCTCTTCACAGTCAACAACTCCTGCAACGCATAAGCCGCACCATACGCCTCAAGTGCCCAAACTTCCATCTCACCAAGCCGCTGCCCGCCATACTGTGCCTTGCCGCCTAGGGGTTGCTGGGTAACCAAGGAGTAGGGACCCACCGCGCGGGCATGGATCTTGTCGCTGACCAAATGATGCAGTTTCAGCATGTAGATGTATCCGACAACGACCCGTTGATCAAAAGGCTCCCCCGTGCGTCCGTCAAAGAGTTGCGTCTTGCCGTCCAACGGCAATTTGGCTTCGCTCATCAGGTCGTGGATCCGTTTTTCGGAAATGCCATCGAACACAGGCGTACTGGCATATAGCCCAAGAATCCTGCAGGCCCACCCAAGATGAGTCTCCAGCACCTGGCCGACATTCATACGAGAGGGCACGCCCAATGGATTAAGCACGATGTCAACCGGGGTTCCATCAGGCAGAAAGGGCATGTCAGCCTCGGGAAGAATGCGAGCCACAACACCTTTATTACCGTGTCGACCAGCCATCTTGTCCCCGACGGACAGCTTCTTCTTACTCGCAATGTAGACGCGTACCTGCTTGATGATGCCCTGATCCACTTCGTCACCGCTCTCCAGACGATCCATAGCGTTCGCGTACTCATGCTCCAGCTCAATGAATTTCTGTTGATATTCCGCGATGATCTCCTGGATCTTGATCTGAATCGGGCTGCTTTCAATTGCAATATGGGCACTCTCATTCGCCAGTTTGCGAAGCAGGGTCTTGGTGATTTTACGGTTGGCGGGAATGATGATTTCGCCGGAGTCAATATTAACGACATCCAACGGAATCTTTTCGCCAAGAAGAATGTTGCTAAGGGCTTCAGTCAACTGATCAATCAGTTCCTGCTTTTTCCCTGTTTGCTCTTGGGTCACATTCTTGGCCTGACGTTTGCGCTCCGAAGGCGTCATCTTCTCGCGGGTGATATCCTTATGGGCGGACACCTTGACATCCATCACAATACCATAGGTACCACTAGGAACCGTCAAGGACGTGTCCCGGACATCCGCCGCTTTTTCACCGAAAATCGCCCTCAGCAACCGTTCTTCCGGCGCCAGCTCCGTTTCGCTCTTGGGTGTAATCTTGCCGACAAGAATATCGTCAGGCTTCACCTCTGCACCGACTCGGATCACGCCGTCAGGGCCTAGGTTGCGAAGTGCTTCCTCGCCAACGTTCGGAATATCCCGGGTGATTTCTTCGGGGCCCAGCTTGGTGTCGCGAGCGCCCACTTCAAACTCCTGAATATGCACGGAGGTAAACACATCCTCCCGCACCACCCGCTCGCTGATCAGAATCGCATCCTCAAAGTTGCATCCGCACCAGGGCATAAATCCGACCAGAACGTTCCGTCCAATGGCCAGCTCGCCATCCCGGGTCGCCGGTCCGTCCGCCAGCACGTTACCCGCACGCACCTTCTGTCCGACGCGCACGACGGGCTTCTGGTTGACGCAGGTGCCCGCATTGGAGCGCATAAACTTGTTAAGAACGTAGGTCTTTTCGGAGTCTTTCTTCTTTCCGCCCTTATCATTCGACACGACAATCTTGTTGGCCGACACATAGGTCACCACGCCGGCTTCTTCAGCCAGAGCGAGAACCCCCGAGTCGCGGGCAATCCGGTCTTCCAAGCCGGTGGCCACAAAGGGGCGTTCGGTTTCCAGCAACGGAACAGCCTGCCGCATCATGTTTGAACCCATCAAGGCACGGTTTGCATCATCGTGCTCCAAAAACGGAATCAAGCCGGCCGCAACCGAGACCACCTGCTTGGGCGAAACGTCCATGTAGTCCACCTTCTCCTTCGGGACTTCAAGAAACTCGCCACGGTTACGCACCGCAATCGCCTCGCGCGACATACGGCTACGCGCGTCAAGCGGAGTATTGGCCTGCGCTATGACAAACTTTTCCTCACGATCAGCGCTGAGGTATTCAACCTCATCAGAGACCACCCCGTTATTCACTTTCCGGTACGGGGTCTCGATAAACCCATATTCGTTGATACGTGCGTAAATACCCAGCGATGAGATCAATCCGATATTCGGACCTTCAGGCGTCTCAATGGGGCAAATGCGGCCATAGTGACTGCTATGTACATCGCGGACTTCAAACCCGGCGCGTTCACGGCTCAACCCGCCCGGCCCCAGTGCGCTCAACCGTCGCTTATGGGCCAACTCGGATAGTGGATTCGTCTGATCCATGAACTGGCTCAACTGGCTGCGTCCAAAGAAATCCTTAACGACCGCAGACAAGGTCTTCGGGTTAACCAGACGCTGTGGCGTCAGAGTTCCAGTGTTTGGATCAAAGAGCGTCATGCGCTCTCGGACAAGGCGCTCGGCACGGGCCAGACCGACTCGGCACTGATTCTCGATCAATTCGCCAATGGTGCGCAAACGGCGGCTACCAAGGTGGTCAATATCATCAACCATCCCCTGTCCGCTACGAATGCTGAGCAGGTAACGAATCGCGGCAATCAGATCGCTTCCATCCGGGGTCAGCGTACGCAACCGCTCCTCGTCGGTGACGGTAATGAAGGCGTCCTTCTCCTTGGTATCCTTACGGGCCATAATGGCCTCGATAAGCGCCATGGCATCCTTGATTTCAGCATCGAGTTTCTGATTGATCTTGTATCGACCGACCCGACCCAGATCATAGCGCCGCACGTCGAAAAAGAGACGCTTCAACAGCTGGCGGGCATTGGACACGGTGGCGGGGTCACCCGGGCGCAACCGGAGATAGATATCCTTCAGGGCATCCTCCATGGAATGGGTCGGGTCTTCCTTGATACTCTTCAGCATCACGCCGGAATCCCACGCCACATCCACTACCTCGACATCCTTAAACCCAGCGGCTTTCATTTGCGAAAGCACATTTTCCGACAGGGGTTCGTAACGGCGCGCCAGCACGGTCTGCGAGTCGACGTCAATCACATCATCGCGAAACACCAGATTGGCAAGTTTTTCGGCGCTTACTGCTTCACTGACCTTCAGTTTGCGGAAGGTATAGAACAGCGACAACAAATCATCATCCGTTCCATATCCCAAGGCCCGTAGAAACGTTGCCGCGAGAAATTTCCGCCGACGGTGACGGCGATCCATATAGATCCACAGCAGATCCGAGGAATCAAACTGCACTTCCACCCATGACCCGCGATCGGGAATGATGCGGAAGGAGTAAAGCATATTGCCACTCGAGTGAACCGACTGTTCAAAACAGATGCCAGGCGAACGGTGCAACTGGCTGACAATCACTCGCTCAGCCCCATTGATCACAAACGATCCCTGCTGGGTCATCAATGGGATTTCACCCATGTAAACCGTCTCTTCACGAACTTCCTCGCCGTCTTTCAGCCGGAACGTCACATGAAGTGTGCCCGCATAAGTCTGCCCTTCACGAAGCGCCTCGTAAGGGTCCGCCTTGGGTAGAGAGAACTCGTACTTCACAAAATCCAAGGCGTAACGGCCATCGTAACTTTCGATGGGGAAGACCTCCTTGAACACCGCCTGCAGTCCCATGCTTTTTCGACCGCCAGGAGCGGTGTCAAGTTGGAGGAAATCCTTATACGACGCCGTCTGAATTTCAATCAGATTGGGCGGCTCAATAACCTCAACCAGTTTTCCGAAGTTTGTTCTCTCAACCATATCCAGCACCTGTTGCACCGGGTTTCCAGGACACCAACACCGCGGTCAAACGACCGCCCGTCGTAACACACCCTTCCAAAACGGCGGGTTACTTGATTTCGACGGTCGCGCCAGCCTTCTCCAAGAGTTCCTTGATCTTGGCGGCTTCGTCCTTGGAAATGCCTTCCTTGACGGTCTTCGGGGCGCCTTCCACAAGGTCCTTGGATTCCTTCAGGCCAAGCCCGGTAATTCCACGGATTTCCTTGATCACGCCTATCTTGTTGGCACCGGCAGCGGTTAGCACCACATTGAACTCGGTCTTTTCTACCGCTGCGGCCGCAGGGGCACCCGCTGGGGCAGCCGCCATCATCCCCATCGGGGCTGATGCCGTGACACCCAGGCGTTGTTCAAGACCCTTCACGAGCTGCGAGAGCTCCAGAACGGTCATGCTCTCGATCGCCTTAACAATTTCTTCCATCTTCGCTTCCAACTTGATTTCCTCAGACATGGTATATCTCCCTTCTATCCTCTACGCTCAAATATCACTTCGTTACGTTCTTTTTATCCTCAATTGCCTTCAACACGTACACAATGGTTGATACCTTCTGCTTCAGCACGCCCACCAGACGTGTAAGCGGGGCCGCCACTGTACCCACCACCTGACCCAACAACACTTCACGGGGCGGCAGTTCCGCCAGAGCATCAATCTGAGCGGCGGTCAAGATCGTGTTCCCCATGACCCCTGCCTTCATAAGAGGCAACCCATTCGCGCTGCTGAATTGTTTAAGGGTCTTAGCCGCCTGAACCACATCAGTCCCGGTCACAATAGCGGACTGCCCCTTCAGGGACGCATCCAGATCCTGCCACCCTTTTTCCCGCGTGATCAAACGCAGAAAGCGGTTTTTCACGACCTGCATACGGGCTCCCGCCTTGTTGAGCTTCCGCCGCAGATCCGAGAACTGATCCACCTTCATGCCGCGGTATTCCGCGACCAATACGAAGGACGATTCGTTCACCCGGGAGGTTATTTCCTCAAGAATTGCTTGTTTTTCCAGTCTCATTGCACCCAGCCTTCTTGTTACGACCGCACATCCACTCTGAGGCCGACCCCCATCGTGGAGCTGAGCGTACAGCGTTTAATAAAAATGCCCTTGGCCGCCGCCGGGCGCGCTGCCGCGACCGCTGCGATCACAGCGTTAACATTGTCTATCAGCTTCGACTCGTCAAATGAGAGCTTGCCGAAAGGAACCTGAACGTTGCCGTTGCGATCCATGCGGTACTCGACCCGGCCCGCCTTGCTGTCGCGAACCGCAGAAGCCGTGTCGTCCGTAACGGTTCCGGTCTTGGGATTTGGCATTAACCCACGCGGGCCCAGCACTTTACCCAGCTTGCGGACTTCCTTCATGGCATCCGGAGTTGCGATGGCGATATCAAAGTCCACCCAGCCCCCCTTGACTTTCTCAATCAGGTCGTCGTTTCCGACGAACTCAGCGCCAGCCGCACGGGCTGCATCCGCCGCCGCCCCGGCCGCAAATACGGCCACGCGAACCGTTTTGCCCGTCCCGTGGGGAAGTGCGACCGTACCGCGCACCGTCTGGTCGGTCTTCTTGGTATCAACCCCAAGACGTATCGCCAGCTCGGCCGTTTCATCAAATTTAGCAATCTTGTTTGCCTTTAAAAAGCCGATCGCCTCGGACACGGCATAGACCCTGTCCTCAGTTTTCGCGCTCACCTTCCGATATTTTTTACCGTGCGTCGCCATGGCTAACGAATCACCTCGATTCCCATGCTGCGAGCCGTCCCCTCGACCATCCGGGCGGCGTGGTTTTCGTCTGTCGCATTCAGATCGTTCATCTTCTGGCGTGCAATCTCCAGCACCTGCTGGGTCGTCACCTTGCCAACCTTGTCGCGGTTCGGCTGGGCGGAGCCCTTGGCCAATCCGGCGGACCGCTTCAACAAGGATGAGGCGGGCGGGCTCTTTGTGATAAACGTGAAAGACCGGTCCTGGTAAACGGTGATAATCACCGGGATCACCAAGCCGGCGCTATTCTGCGTGGCCGCGTTAAATTCCTTACAAAACTGCATGATATTCACACCGTGCTGACCGAGCGCCGGCCCAACGGGGGGCGCCGGATTCGCCTGCCCGGCGGGAATCTGCAGTTTGATTTTTCCTGTTACTTTCTTTGCCATATCTTTCCCCTGACATCCGATCCGCGGGGTTGCCGCGAATCCGTAGGCTTACTGCCGTTCGACCTGCCAGTACTCCAATTCCACGGGAGCCGAGCGACCAAATATCGCCACTGAAACCTTTAGTTTCCCACGTTCCGCATCCACTTCATCCACGGTCCCTGTAAAGTTCATGAAGGGTCCGTCGTTGATCTTGACCGTTTCACCGATATCATAGATCACCTTCGGTTTGACCTTCTCTTTCTTCTCTTCCACTTGGAACAGAAGCCGTTCCACCTCATCAGGCCGGAGAGGCGCCGGCCGTTCCCCACCCACGAACCCGATCACACCGGGCGTCTCGCGGATAAAATACCAGACTGTTTCGATCACTTTGCGGTCATCACCATAAAGAGACATGCTCACCAGCACATAACCCGGAAAAAACTTGCGGGTAATGACGCTCTTGACACCCTTTTTCGTCTCCGACACTTTTTCCGTCGGGATCAGCACCTGATCCACATAGGCCCGCATCTCTTCCTTATCCAGGCGGCGCTCAATGCTTTCCTTGACCTTGGCCTCCTGCCCAGTCAACGTATGCAGAACAAACCATTGTTTTTCGCTCATGAAAACACCGGACCTGCTAAAAGTTAGTGACGCGCCAACACTCCCACGATCTGCCTCAACACGACGTCGCAAAGCCCCACGAAAACCGCAAACAAGACCACCGACACGATGACTACCACTGTGGACTCCACCAATTCACCTCGTGTCGGCCAAGTAGACTTACGCAGCTCATTCTTGACATCCGCCAGAAAGAACCGAACTTTTTGAAAGATATCAGCAATTTTACTCACAAAAATAAACTCCGCGCTGCTTTGGCAGGCCAGGAGGGCATCGAACCCCCAACCTCCGGTTTTGGAGACCGGCGCTCTGCCAATTGAGCTACTGGCCTGTGTCAGGCACCCCTAGCGGGTCTCCTTATGAACCGTATGTTTTTTTTCAAACCGACAGTACTTTTTGATCTCCATCCGATCCGGAGTCAGCCGCTTGTTTTTCGTAGTCGTATAATTCCGCCTCTTGCAATCCGTGCAGGCCAGAGTGACCAGTTCCCTTGGCATTTCAAACCATCCTTCAGCGCAACAGGCGGCTCACCCGCCCGCGCATGATTATCCGACCGGAGCCGGTGATTAATTATTGCAGAATTTCCGACACCGTTCCAGCGCCTACCGTACGGCCACCTTCGCGAATGGCGAAACGCATGGATTTCTCCATGGCGATGGGCGCAATCAAGGTCACGGTCATGCTGATATTGTCGCCCGGCATCACCATCTCGACGCCATCCGGCAGCGTAATGTCGCCGGTCACATCGGTGGTTCGGAAGTAAAACTGAGGGCGATATCCCTTGAAGAACGGGGTATGACGGCCACCTTCTTCCTTGCTAAGGACGTACACTTCACACTTGAACGTGGTATGAGGAGTGATCGACCCCGGCTTCGCCAACACCTGGCCGCGCTCGACATCTTCCTTCTTCGTGCTCCGGAGCAGACAGCCAACGTTATCACCCGCCTGACCCTGATCCAGCAACTTACGGAACATTTCAACACCGGTAACGGTTGTCTTGACCGTGGGCTTGAGCCCTACAATCTCCACTTCCTCACCGACCTTGATGATGCCGCGCTCGATTCGACCGGTCACCACTGTGCCACGCCCTTCGATCGAGAACACATCCTCAATCGAGAGCAGAAACGCCTGATCAATCACGCGAACAGGCTCCGGAATGAACGTATCCAGAGCGGTCATCAACTCCTTGATGCAGTTACAGGCGGGATCGTCGGGGGTAGTCGCCTTGATGGCGCCCAATGCGCTACCGCGGATGACCGGGGTGTCATCGCCCGGATATTCATACTTGCTCAGCAATTCCCGGATCTCCAACTCAACAAGATCCAGCAACTCGGGATCATCCACAGTATCCACCTTATTCAGGAATACGACCACCTTGGGCACGCCAACCTGACGGGCGAGCAGGATGTGCTCCCGGGTCTGAGGCATCGGACCATCCGAGGCGCTGACCACAAGAATGGCGCCATCCATCTGAGCGGCACCCGTGATCATGTTTTTGACGTAGTCGGCGTGACCGGGGCAGTCAACATGGGCATAGTGACGGTTTTCCGAGCTGTACTCGACGTGCGAGGTCGCAATCGTCAAAATCTTGGTCGGGTCACGACGCCCCTGGGATTCCGAAGCCTTAGCGACTTGATCATATTTGATATAGGTACTCAACCCGCGCAGCGACTGTACGTAGGTAATGGCCGCCGTCAAGGTGGTCTTACCATGGTCAACGTGTCCGATCGTTCCCACATTCACATGGGGCTTGGTTCTGCTAAACGCTTCCTTTGCCATAGTCGTACTCCTAAGTTTATACTCTTCCCAGTTCCACTTGATCGGGCCAACCCGGCCCTTCCCTAAATCTGGAGCCCACGAGCGGGATCGAACCGCTGACCTCGTCCTTACCAAGGACGTGCTC
>JBAXPK010000010.1:0-65426 GCA_037132275.1 bacterium | reverse complement strand
CCGGCAGCCAGGGCCCGGCTGTGGAACTCCAGCAACACTGCCGACGTGACACAGCATACCGCCGTGGCGGTGACCGGCTCTGCCATGAAGGCCACGACAGAACCGAAGCTCCGAACCGCCGCGCCCGCCTGGGCACAGGCTTCCAGAAAGCCAGCCGTGACCGCGGCCTGCGCCGGTGAGGAGCCGACAATGGCGATGGCGCGGTGTCCTTTGTCGAGCACACGGCGGGCGAGGCGGCGGCCGCCTTCGGTCGCATCCTCAGCCACGGCGGGAAGACCGGCACCGGAACGGCCAATGATGACACCGGGACAATTCAACGCGGGAAGCGGGGTGACATCGGTCGGCCAGACGACGAGTCCGGCAAGACCGAACCGGGCCAATTCTCCGATCCGCGCGGTGGCAGCACCGGGCTCCGTCGGCAAGACGGTAACCAGGAGACGGAAGCCACTGGCGGCCAGGACAGGTTCCAGGGCAAGGATCAGACGGTCGGCCCCGGAGTGTCCGACCTGGATGGCGAGACCAACCAGCGAGTTACGGCCGGCCTCCATGTCGAGGGCGGCGAGACTGGGGGTGTAGCCGAGTTGCCTGACGATGGCCTCGACTTTCGCCCGGGTGGCCGGGGCGATTCCATAGCGCTCCGTCCGGCCATTGACAACTGCCGACACGGTGGCATTGGAAACGCCCGCCGCAGCCGCGACATCGCGCAACCGGGCACCGCCTTTTATACGTTTATTGGTCATCTGAAACGTTTCAGATCGCAATTTTCGCAAAAATGGTCAATCAGAAAAGTTTGTGGTTAGGGGCTGCGGGCGCATGAGCGCTATTCCACCACAATATCCGCCTTGGCGGATTGGCCTGCGGCGGTGCAACAGACGACAAGGTGTGGGCCGCGGGTCAGCGGCCAGTTGGCGATGTCCGGTGAGGTAACGGTGGCCACCAGTTGATTGTCCACAAACCAGTAGAGGGGCACTCGCCCGCTCCATTCGGCTTTTAATGACAGTCGCTGATCGGCGGCAAGATCGTCTAGTCTGCGGTAATGGGAACCGGGGACCGGACTGATCAAACGAATCGTTTCGGGGCCCGTAGACGCATCTCCTGGCGCCGATGGCGCCGCACGAGCCCGGAGAAAAGCCTCTACCTCGGATGGCCACACTTCCACCACTTCCGCCTCTCGAAGCCGATGCACCGGGCACGGCGTCGCGGAGGACACCCCGGCGATAAACCAATCGTCCACCGTGGTGGAACAATGAGGCCCGGCGGGGATCCCGCTCACCGCGCAGACCGCCCGCTTCATCACTCCCGGCGGCCTTTGGAACCAGGGGCCGTCATTGGCCGGATAGAGCCCGCGGACAATGTCCCACATCACCGGCACGGCCGCCTTGGCGCCGACCAAAGCCGGTGAGCCCCGGCCATCAGGATTCCCAAGCCAGACACCGACCACATACTCCGGATTAAACGCCACTACCCAGGCATCACGAAACCCGGCGGAGGTTCCGGTTTTCCAGGCCACTCTCGGCAAACGCACATCGGCGTGATGCCCGGTCGTATCCCCTGCCCGCTCATCACCGCTGAGCATCTCTGCAACCAGCCAGGCCGCCTCCGGCGAAAATACGCGGGATGAGACGGACCGGCCACTGCCCTCGCACAATCGATAGGGCCGCCATTCCCCGCCGCGTGCAAAACCGGCATAGGCATTCGCCAGGTCAATCAGGCGTACGGCCCCATTCCCCAGCGCCAGTCCCAACCCGTAGTCTGCGGCCCGCTTCGTGAGCGTGCCCAACCCGAGTCTGTGGAGTAGCGCCAGAAACCCGGTGACGCCTTCCTGCTCCACCAGCGTGAGCGCGGGAATATTCAGCGACATCACCAGCGCGGCACGCGCCGATACCAAGCCATTAAAATCGCCATCAAAGTTGGCGGGCGTGTAATCCCTATAGGTTCGGGGCACATCGGCCATCATCGTCGCCGGTGTGATCCGGCCTTGATCCAAGGCCAGCGCATAGGCAAATGGCTTTAACGTGGAGCCAGCGGACCGGGATACGGCGGCTCCGTTCACCTGTCCCGCATGGGGATCGTCCCGATAATCCGGCGCTCCCACCAAGGCGCGTACGGCGCCGGTCTTGACCTCGATAATGACGATGGCCCCGCCGAAAATAGCGTCCTGCCGAAGCGCCGCCCCGTGCCGCCTTAACGTTTCCTCCGCCAGTCGTTGTAACGCTGGCGACAGTGTGGTCTGGATCACCGCACTGTCGCGACCGGTCGTCATGTGGACCGACCCATTCATTATTTCATCCAGGAGCAAATTGCAGAAATGGGGAGCACGGAACGGGTAGGCATCCTTCTTGACCACAATCGGCTGGGATAGTGCATCGGCGAGTTGTGGTCTGGTGATCATGCCTAGGGCCACCATTCGGTCAAGCACCTGGGCCTGCCGCTTTCGGGCCCGCCCAGGATACCGATCCGGCCTCAATCGCGAAGGGGATTGAGGCATCCCGGCCAGCAATGCGGCCTCGGCCAGACTGAGATCGCCCGGTTCTTTACCGAAATACCGCCGGCTTGCCGCTTCCACCCCGATTAGATTGGCCCCGAACGGCGCACGGTTAAGGTATTGCTCCAGGATGCCTTGCTTACTTAATATCCGCTCCATCTGGAGGGCACGGAAGAGTTCAATCGCCTTCGTCGCGAGGGTTCGGCGTCGGGGTTGGAGCAGGCGGATCACCTGCGTACTGAGCGTCGAAGCGCCTGAAACAACCCTCCGCCCGATAATATTTTGGCCAATGGCCCGCGCCAGCGCCAGCGGGTCGATACCAGGGTGACTCCAGAAGCGATGATCTTCCGTCGCCACAATCGCCTTGCAAATCCAGTCTTTCTCCACGTCGGGGCGATACTGCAACCGACAATCGGCATCCTGAGGTCCCAGCCGCATCCGCAACGGAACGCCGTCCAGGTCGAGCAGGATTGTTGCCGCCGGATAGCTGGCGAGTTCCTGCCTGGGAAAGGGAAATAGAATCCATAACCCTGCGAACAAGACCACACCGGCAAGCCCGAGGCCGCCGCCCCACCGCAACCAGGGTTTATTCATGCCGACAGGACATTCTTACCTGAACACAACCATGTGAACCACTTCCAGCCACTTGCGTGAACCCACACCCAGGCTGTCTTTACCAGCGCCTTTATCCGGGAAAAGCCGCGCATCCACTGCGGTCATCCATTCCGATGACCCCGGGGATGGTCCATGTCCTTTTTCGTCTTTGATACCAACAGCCTTTTCAACCGCCTCATACCAAGCGGGCGTCCCCACCTCGGCTGGATTGACCTTAAATGCCAGAAGTTCGAGAACATCGACATTCGGTCTGATATCGCGTAACGAGGCCATCCGCTGCAGCTTCTTCCCCGAAACCCGGTACGCATCCGCGGAACGATATCGGCCCGACCCCACACAGCGGATCAACACCGCAATCTCGGAACGGCCGTCACCATCGAGATCCTTGGCGAGAACATTTTCAATAAACCCGTTCTCCCGTTCCCGAACGAGACCATCCCGGTAATCGTCGAATGGAAATTCCGGGGATTCCGCGCCATACAGCCTGACGCTATAGCTGCCCAGACTGCGCGGCTCACAATCCCCCTCGGCCACCACCACCATGCCGCCCTGGGGCAATGTCACCGCCTTGATGAAGCGATTTTTGTCGTTTCGGGCTTCCGCGCCCCCAAGCCCCAGCGAACTGCAACCCGTGGCCAGCACCAGCAAGCCTGCACCCATTCCAACGACCAGTATCCTGCTTATTGAAAACTTCATCGCACGTTCCTCCCGATTTCCTGTTTCACTCGACCACCTCAACCACCCCGGCGCCGTTCAGACTTCCGATCTCTGGCCGATACATGGCCTCAACCCGTACCGGCGGCAGCACAAACCGACCGGGCGTCACGGCACGCACCGTGTAGTAATACTCCACTTTTCCAGAAACCGCACCGGTAAACAACAGAAACCGATCATCACGCAATTCACGGTGGATGCACCACCCGGTATCCGCTTTAACCCACGCCAATGTCTTGGACGTCGCCAGCGCCGGGTTCTCCACCTCCCAGCCCGCAGGGAGCAAATCCTCAATCACCAGATTCTCCATCGCCTCGCCATGGGCATCAAGACTCAGCTTTATCACCACCAAATCGCCTTGATTTAGCGCTATATCAGCCATAATCGAACCATCCGGCTTGAGAAATTCCCGTCTCACGGAAATTCCTTTATCGTAGGGTTTGACGTCGCCTGCCACTGGAACCCCTTCCATCCGAACGCCGTACCAGCAGGTTCCCGGGCCGCGATTGACGACGCGCAACTCTTTCGCCGTTCCGGGTTCTTTGGATACCCAGCGAATATCTTTACCCGACTGGAACGGCACAGCCGCCAATCCGGCGGGAATCAGCTCACCGGCAAAGGGCGTTTTGTCGGGCTTGGTCAATCGGGCAAATTTACCGAGCGCCATCAGCGCCAGGGCATTCTCCTGCGTCGTTCCCCACCAGCCTTTGTCCGCCACCCGCAGTCCCTCCAGTTCGCGGATCAGACGTAACACCATCTCGTTGCCGGGCTCAATGTCGAGCCAGGCCGACAAGGCCAAGGCGATATCCCTTGTGCGGCTACCATACCCATCCCGTTCCACCGTCCCGGCGGGCACACCCAGGTCATTCAACAGGCTCACCGCTTCACGAGGTTTCCCGCCCGCCAGCAAGGCTGCCGCCAGATGGGCCCGATCCGCAGGCGAAAGCTCACCGGCGGACTCTACAAGCCGGCTAACCCAGCCCTGCTCCGGCCTGCCCGCCAGCGCCAGAACCTGGCAGATATAGGCGCGATTCTCCGAATCGCGCCGCTCCAGGGATTCACGCAAATAGTCCAACGCCGCATTCAACCGGTCTTCCGGCACCGGGTGCCCGGCCTTTTTCGCTTCAACCAGAAAATGGGTTGCGTAAATACTCGCCCACGGGTTCTCTTCCCGATAATCAGGCCAGAGGGAAAAGCCGCCCGACGACACCTGCATGGATAACACCCTGTACACTCCCGCCATCACAAAGTGACCGGTATCCTCTCCAAGTCCCTGCGGCCGGGTTCTCGCCACGAGATCGGCCAGATAGAGCAGCGGGAAGGCCGACGACACCGTTTGTTCGCAGCAGCCGTAGGGATAGCGCAGAAGCCAATCGAGTCCGCCCTTCAACTTTAGATCCGGCTGCCCGGAGACCCAGGCCTCATAATACTCCGTTCCCGCAAGCCACCCGGCCGGAACGGTAATCCGCGCCTCGTCGCCAGGTTTAACGGCGGCAAAGACCGACCTTGATTCCGTGGCCAGGATGGGCCGTACCGCCAGTTCAAACGTTTCAGCATAGCGTTCCGTTCCCGCCGTCACCTCAACGGTACAGAGCGCCTTCCCGGGCTTTTCTCCGGCCACTAGCATCACCGGCGCCATGCCATCCCCGCCGGCTTTCAGCGGCAACATGCCCTGCACCGCTTCGGCCCTCAGCGGCCCGCCACAGGTCACGCGCCATTTTGCCTCCACGGCGGAACCGGTCTCGTTGAAGACCGCCAGCGACATCCGGCACCGGTCGCCGGGCGCCAGAAACCGTGGTAACCCCGCCTGCACAACCAGCGGGCGTTTCACCGTGACGGGCTCTTTTGTGGAACCAAATGCCGTGCGATTATACGCCACGGCCGTCACCCGCAATTCCCCGGTCAGTTCCGGCACGTCCAGAACCATGGTCGCCTCACCCTTCACATCGGTAATCACCCCTGACTTCCACAAGGCCACCGGCTTGAACCGGCTCGCCTTGATCGGATTCAGACGGCGGCGCAAAAGCGAGCCGCCATCCCCGCCGGTATGCGAGACCGTCGCATCGGAAGTATCCTCGCTAACCGGCATCAGTTCGCTGTACAAGTCGGCCAGCGTCACACCCAGTCCCCGCGTCCGCACAAAATACGCCAGCGGATCAGGGGTTTCAAAATCTGTCAGCAGGCAGATGCCCTCATCCACGGCCATCACAACGACTTCAGCCCCGGCCACGGCCTTGCCGGTCTCGTCCGCCGCCTTCACCTTCACCGCCAATTGACTTTGTGGCCGGATTATTTTGGGCGCTTCAATACTGACATCCAACCGATGACCGGGCGACACCACCTTCAGCACAGCGGAACCCGCAGCCCGGTGGGCAGACCACACGCTCTCCGCGCTCGCCGGCCGGATCAGGCTTATGACGCAATGCACATTCGGGGCATACTCCGGTTTCACCTCAACTTCAAACTCAGCGGTATTTCCTGTCAGGTTCACCACCCGACGCTCCAAAACCCGATCGGATTCAACCGTGAGCAGGGCCGATCCGATGAACGGAGCCTTCACTGCCAGTTTCGCCTTCTCACCGGGCAGATAGTCCGTGCGATCAAAACTGAGCTGCACACCCGCGGGCTTATCCTTCGCCCAATCCACCCACTCCGCATCCCCGGCCGCCGCGAAAAGTTTCAGGGAGGTCGAGGCGCCGCTGAAAGGATCCGACACCGTTACGATATATTCCCCCGACCGGTCAACTGTTACCGGAAATTGACCCTCCCCATTTTTTAAGGTGATCTTCCCTGATTCGCCCACCTTGGTCTTGATGCGCTCGGATTCCCACGAATAGTGTCCGCCCCGCCGCTTCATCACGCTGTTCCACTCCACACGCTCCACGGTCGTGAGCAGGGGCGATTCCGGCTGGGTCACCGTTCCATCCGGCTTAACGACGGCCACCGAAATTGACAAAGGGTCCCCGACTTTTATATGTCCGCCGACCCGCGCCGGCTTAAGCCCCACATAATAGGGATAGGCATCCACCAGGGTAATGCCGGTGGTCGAGACGGCGCGTCCGCTGCTGTCGCGTACCGTCACACAGGCTGCCGCCCGGATCGGGCCCGCCGGACGCAGTTTTCCCATCGCTTCAAGGAGGAAAGATTGCTTGCCGTCCCCGTCGAGGTGGGTCGAACCCAGTTCAGTGGTTTTCTTGGTGGCCGCCTTCTCGCTGTCACCAAACCCATATCCCTCCCAGTTAGCGGGTTTGAATGGCACATCTGAGAAATAAACTTCTGCGGAAACCGGCAACCCGGCGGCTGGCCGGCCGAACAAATGACGTGCGCTCACGGCCACATTCACCGTGTCGCTGGAGGTCACCCGTTGCGGCAGGTTAGAGAGCGTAGCGACAATTTGCGGTGGGACAAAATCCTCAAGTGAAATAGTCTGACTCCCCAACTCAGCGAATGACCCCGGCATGACTACCTGAACGGCGTAGCGCCCGGTAGGCAGATAGGCTGGCAATTCCATGGCCAGTTCTGCAGCGCCAAGGATATCCAACATCACTGGGACATCCCGATACACCTTTCCATCCGGCTTCAGCACCCGGAATATCAACGGGAAAGGTGTCGGCGGCATAAGCGAAGCATCCCGCACCAGAGTCTTGGCATGCACGGCTTCTCCCGGCCGGTAAACACCGCGATCCGTAAAGACATAGGCCTCATGGCCCCGCCCCAGATACGGGGCACCCTCACTGGATTCCAGGGAAACGCCCGTTGTCGGATGCTGCAACGGCAAATACGAAAGATCCCCGTCGAAGGCTGCGGTAACCAGTGTGGGCTCCAGTTCTGGCGCCAGGTTCTCTTTCAGGGGCAGAAAAATCAAGCCCTGCCCATCGGTCATCCCCCGCCCCAATTCCTGATTGTTGCGGGCATAAAGCACCACCTCGGTGTTTGTCGCCGGAGTTGCGGTTCGCAGCGAGTTCACCCACACCCAGACGCCATTACCGGCCACCTTCGCGGAAATCCCCAGGTCCGTCACCACCACCAAATGAGTCCCCTCACGACGATCCCAATAGTCCTGGCCTTTGTAGGTCACGGCCAGGCAATACACTCCCTTTGGTTCCGCCCCGGCAAGGGTGCGCAGATTAACGTAGAATTTATTCTCCCGGTTAGGCGACTCTGGCAGAGACACCGTATTGGTCACTGCGGGAGAGGTGAGCCCCTCATATGAAACTTTTCTTCGGCCCGGATCATTGGCATAGAACACCACATTGCCCGGGCAAATCTGGCGCAGGGCAACCTCGCATTGACGGATGTTCATTGTCACCACCGGCACATTCAAAGCGCCCCGCGGCGAGAGATAGGATCCCTCCACCGCGATGGACAGCGCCGGGGCGCGATCAGGAAAAACCACCTGCCGCGTCACGTTCGTTGCCAACAGGGTTCCATCCCCGGCCTTGAACCCTTTCTTGAACGTGATCGCATAGGTCTTGCCAGGCTGAAAATCACCCGAAATGGAACAGCCCCCATAATAAGGGCCCAGTTCCCACTTCACCGACGGAGAAACCTCAACAAACCCCGCCGCCTCACGCACATCCACTTCTCTCCCGAAATTTATTTGCGCCACAGCGGGCTCGAAAGACGGACTCGACGCATCAATCTCCCTTGGCATGAACCCATTACTGATCGTGTTATAGGACGCCATCGATGCTGACATCAGGCGCAAGGCCTCAATCCGAGGCGCTTCATTGGTATAACCTTCCGCTCGTTGATTCACCCCCGTTGGCGTCCCTACCAATCGCCAAACCGCCCATCCATTCACGAGCAAGAAGCACAAAGCCAGGACAAACCACCGATGTTTAATGCAAGATGAAAACGTCATGATTCGATCTCCTCATGTGAAGGGTTCCTAGTAGATCAAATCAGCCCCACCACCACAATGCCGAATGACGGCGGGCTTGAATTGCCGGGCTCATGTGAGCTCCGTATTTGATTTGACCAACATGGTCGGTAATTGAGATAAACGGGCAACATGAAAGTGAAGGCATGATCCCAAACGATAGAAAGACACTGTCTCGCAAAACAAAGGCAGGTCTTTGCACGTCCGGCTGTTTGCCTCACCCGACAAGGCTTCAATCCGAGCAGGCTGCACAGAACCTTTCTCACGAGCGGAATCTCTATAAAGACCTGGTCGCGTCTCTTCCCATCGGAGTTTACAGATTGCGTGTCACCGCCGCCAAGGAGTGGATGAACCGCGAGTGGGTGGCGCGGTTGGCGACGAATTACAGCATCGAGATGGCGAGTGATGCCTTCTGCCGGATCCTGGGAGTGACCCAGTCCCAGCGGAAAGCCAATGCACAGATTGTTGCTGAACGGATTCATCCGGACGACAGGGCGGATTTCATTGCCAAGAACGTCGCCGCCATGAACTCCCTTAAAACCTTCAAATGGGGTGGGCGCATTCTCAGGGGCAGCCAGGTGCGCTGGGTTCACTTCAATTCGGTTCCCAGGATTCTGGCTAATGGCGATGTACTCTGGACCGGCATCTTGCAGGATACCACCGAAGGTAGGCGGATCGAGAAGCAGTTGCAGACAAGTGAGGCGGATCTCGAGGCCTTGTTCAATGGCTCTATCGAACCCATTGTGCTCCTGGATACCGGTGGTGTAGTCCTGAATGCAAATACCGCAATGTGCAAGCGAATGGGAGTCGCCGCCAAGAATTTCATTGGTCGTGTGGTTTTCTCATTTTTGCCGCATGGTCTGGCAAAGTCTCGTCAGGCGAAATTCAACAAAGCGGTGAAGACCGGCACTCTTCAGGTTTTTGAGGACGAACGGAACGGACGCGTCATGGAAACCCACGTCTGTCCAATTTTCGGACCGACGGGCAAAGTTACGCGAGTCGCGCTTTTCGTCCACGACATCACCGATCGCATAAGGGCAGAAGAGACTCTGCGAAAATCCCGTGATGAACTCGAGGTCAAGGTAAGGGAGCGGACGGCGGGACTCCAGGCCTTGGCGCTTGAGTTGACGCAAGCGGAACACAGGGAACGGCGACGCATCGCGCATATCCTTCATGAGGATCTCCAGCAGCGCCTGGTGGGTATTCAATATAAGCTTCATGCTCTGCTGGACGATGACTCAGAGGGGTCAGTGTCCCGGATCGTGAACGGGACGCTGAAGGAACTGACGGCAACCATTCAACTCACGCGCGAAATGGCGACTCGCATTTCTCCGCCGGTTCTTTCCTCATTGGGCTTGTGCGCCGCGCTAGATTGGCTGGCCCAGGACGTACAGGCCAAATGCAACCTTGAGGTTCGAATCGAAGGGCGCCGGGCCTTCACCTTGGCCTCCGATGAGCTGCAAAACTTTGCGTTTGATGCGATCCGGGAGTTGTTGCTAAATGTCTGCAAACATGCGGCTGTCAGGTCGGCCGAGATTCGGTTGCGGCCTGCGGGAAAGCAGAATATCGCCATCATGGTGCGGGACAAAGGCAAAGGCGGCGCCGAGATTCACCGCAACCAGTCGAGCTTCGGTCTTCTTAGCATTCGAGAACGTGCCTGCGCGCTGGGAGTCGGTTTTGATATTGATAGCCGCCCCGGCAAGGGAACATGCGTGACGCTGCTCCTGCCGACCCTTCAATAGCGGTGAACTTTTCAGGCGTTTATGGACAAACTGTCTGTAAGTCATTGGTTATAAAGAAGTTTATTATTTGCAAGCGTGATTTGAGAAAATACGTCATAGTATTGACATAATAAATGGCATTTGGCATTATGAATGGCATGAAAGCTGAATTGAGTATTGATAAAGCTGGTCGGATCATTCTGCCTCAAGCTGTTCGGCGACAATTCCATCTGGTTGCGGGCGACCGCCTTGATCTGAAAATATTGCCCGATGGTATATTCTTGAAAACGCATGAGCGTCAGGCTCATCTGGTAGAAAACAACGGGCTGCTTGTTCATGAAGGGGAACCAACCGGGGATCTCATCCGCGCCGTCGAACTAAGCCGGTCTGGACGTGACGCCGAAGTGCTTGGATGGCGTCAATGACAGTATTTTGCGACACATCCGTTTTGGTTGCCGCCTGTATTAGAAAGCATCCTCATTACGAACGGGCTCGCCCAGTCTTGGAGTCCATCGCCAACGGCGAAAAGGTCGGCTTTGTTTCGATCCACAGCTTGGCAGAGGCGTTTTCAGCGTTGACCTCAGTGCCGATCATTCCGCGAATCTTGCCTTCTGAGGCGAGGGATATCGTCGCCACCAATATTAGAAAGCACTTCCAGTTGGTGGCCGTTACGCCTGAAATGTATCAGCGAGCCATTGAAGTCTGTGTCGGGTGTGGGCTTGGAGGCGGCAAGGTGTACGATGCCTTGTTGGTCGAATGTGCCCGCCATTCGCAGGCTGAGCAGATTTACACCTTCAATCTTCAAGACTTCCGCCGACTGGCCCCCGATCTCGTCACCCGCATAGCCGCACCGTGACTGATCATTCCTGAATACGACAATATTCCTGCCTGAACTTATATCTGGCATCCGCTCCTCTATTCCTATACTGTGGCTATATTTATAGCTAATAAAGGACTATCATGCTAGCCAAGGTGTACAGCGGGGCCGTTTACGGGGTGGATGCCTATCCGGTCGAGATTGAAGTCAATGCCGGCCATGGGGACCCGAGCGTGGTCATTGTAGGACTGCCTGACACGGCCGTGAAGGAGAGCAAGGACCGGGTTCATACCGCCATCAGCAATTCGGGTTTCCGGCCCCATATCGGACGAACTACCATCAATTTAGCCCCGGCGGATGTCAAAAAGGAGGGCCCCTGTTTCGACCTTCCGATCGCTATTGGCATTCTGGCCACCCAAGATCATCTCCCGCCCGAAAAACTCAACGAATTTGCGATGATAGGCGAGCTGGCGTTAAGCGGCGAAGTCCGGCGCATCAAGGGCGTCCTTCCCATCGCGCTGGCAATGCGCAAATCAGGCCGACGCGGCTTGCTCGTCCCCGTCGATAACGCCGAGGAAGCGGCCGTGGTGAAAGGATTGGAAGTGTATCCCGTTCAGAACCTCCGGGAGGCCGCCGATTTTCTGGCAGGGAAAACCCCCATATCGCCCTATCATGTGGATCTGGAGCAGACGTTTTCCATCCCCATGGATTATGAGGATGACTTCGTCGACGTCAAAGGGCAGGAATCCGCAAAACGCGCCGCTGAAATCGCAGCTACCGGCGGTCATAATTTGCTTTTAATTGGATCACCGGGAACTGGGAAAAGTATGATTGCCAAGCGGATCGCCTCAATCCTTCCGCCCATGACGATCGAAGAAGCCTTGGAAACGACCAAGATTCATAGCATTGCCGGGGTATTATCATCTCATCAGGCGCTTATCGTCAGACGCCCTTTTCGCTCTCCCCATCACACCATATCAGATGCCGGCCTCTTGGGTGGCGGAACCCATCCCATGCCGGGCGAAGTGAGTTTGGCACATCGCGGAGTCTTGTTTTTGGATGAACTCCCCGAATTTCATCGTAACGTACTGGAGGTGATGCGACAACCCTTGGAGGACGGCCATGTCACCATATCCCGGGCGGCCGCAACCGTAACCTTTCCCTGCCATTTCATGTTGATTGCGGCCATGAATCCCTGTGCATGCGGCTATTATGGGGACGCAAAACGCGAATGCCGGTGCAAGCCGAATCAAATCCAAAACTATCGGAATAAGATTTCAGGACCGCTTCTGGATCGTATCGATCTGCATGTTGAAGTCCCCACGATTCGCTATCAGGATCTTTCGGGGATCACACCGGGTGATAGTTCGGCGACCATTCGCTCCCGTGTGATCGCGGCACGCCAGATCCAACGGGATCGATTCAAGTCGCTTCGTCGGATTCACAATAACGCGGGCATGCGAACAAAAGAGATCCAGAGATTCTGTCCCCTTGCCAAGGAGTCGCAGGAAGTGTTGAAAATGGCCATTAATGAACTGAATTTCAGCGCCAGGGCCTATGACCGGATCATCAAGGTGGCACGCACCATAGCCGATCTCGACAATCAGGAGCACATCCAGCCACACCAGATGTCAGAAGCCATTCAATATCGGACGCTGGATCGGCAACTGTGGGTGTAAAAAGGCAGACTCAGAGATAGGCGGCCAATTTATCCTTGAGCTGAATTTTGCTCATGGCGCCCACCATCTGCCCTTTTACCTGGCCGTCCTTAAACACCAAAAGGGACGGGATGGAACGGATCCCAAATTGGGACGCCAAATCTCGATTATCATCCACATTAACTTTCGCCATCTTGATCTTTCCGGACATTTCCGTGGCGAGTTCATCAATGATAGGGGCAAGCATCTTGCAGGGCCCGCACCATTCGGCCCAAAAATCGACAAGGACAGGGATAGGCGACTCCAGAACCTCTGTTTTCCAGTTCGCCCCTTTGATATAAACAACTTGAGAATTTTCCATCAGCCATCTCCTTCAAATACGATCACGACACCACTGCATCATCCGCCAAGCGACCATCCGAGATTCGGAAAGACCTGGGCGATCAAGGCGTACATCATCACACACATCATCACCACCGCCGCACTCGCCGTTACGACAAATGCCCAATGGGGAGCGGGAACCTCCCCCTCACTTTGATCCGCCGCATCCCCTTCCGTCCGGGCAATAGTCACCGAACGAGGAACCGCCTTGATGTCGACGCCCCCCCCGTCGGCACGACGGATTTTTATTGTTTTTTTCTGGGTCTGTTGCGACTCGGATGAAACCACTTCTTCGGGAACCACCACCCGTGCCGTCTGGCTTTTCGCCGAGGAGGAAAGCGGGGGCGTTGTCGGCGCCGCCACGCTCAGGGAAGGCATGCCGACCGGCGTAGACAAAGTCGGACGCTTGACTCGAATTGTCTTAGGAACTGCATCCTCCCCGGCGGTACCGGCCTCAGTTCGCGGAAGAATTGAATCCAATGAAATTCGGGATGTCCTCCGGTTGGCATCATCGGACACAATGACACCGCTTAAGACTTTTCCGACAGAAGGAAGAGAAATCTGACCGGTCACGGCCGGAGCAAGTCGAATCGTTTTGGATGCCACCCCAACTCCACTCACTGACGCAGCCAGTGTCGCACCGGGCTCGGCTGATACCTGATCCAAAGAAATGCGCGACGTTTTCTTCTTAAACCCCGCCAGAGATGGATCTTGAACGGGAACGGGGTTGCCCTCCGGGATAACTGGGGGAACGGATGAATCGCGAGTTGCAACAGTATCCCCCGCTTCACCGCTTTGTTCCGGCTTTTTGATTGTTAACCGGGGGGGGATGCCACCATTTTCAGACTTATTTTCTTCGTTCATAAGGCCCTCTTTGTTAGAAATATTCCTAAGGGGATTGGGAGTCAAAACAATAATGTTACTCGCTTTACCCTAGACCCCCATGACTTCTTTTTCCTTGGATGCAAAAGATGCATCAATTTTCGCAATATGCAAGTCCGTTTCTCGCTGAATCTGGGCCAATCCCTGATCCCGTTCGTCTTCAGTGATCTTACTATTCTTCTGAAGGGTCTTGATCTGCTCATTCGCCTCTCGCCGGAGATTTCGGATTGCCACACGCCCTTCCTCCGCCATGCGCTTAGCCACCTTCACAAGCTCTTTGCGCCGCTCTTCGCTTAATTCGGGGATAACGATTCGGATCACACGGCCGTCATTCATAGGCGTAACCCCAAGATTAGCCGCAAGAATCGCCTTTTCAATGGCAGGAAGGGCGGTTGGATCATAAGAGTTAATCACAATCATCCGTGGCTCAGGCGTCGATATCCCGCCGATTTCACGAAGTCGTGTCAGAGTCCCATAATAGGGAACCGAGACATTCTCCACCAGACTTGGCGAGGCTTTCCCCGTACGCAAGCCCGAAAATTCCTGATGCAAAAACGTCAGACATTTCGACATTTTGTCATCGGTCTCCAACAAAACTTCATCAAGTGATTCCATACGCTTTCTCCTACTTTGTAACCAGGGTTCCGATGGGCTCTCCGGCGACCACCCGCCCGAAATTTCCAGGCCTGAAGAAATCGAAAACAATGATCGGAATGTCATTTTCCATGCATAGGGAAAAGGCGGCGGCATCCATCACCTTCAATTGCTTGGCGATCGCGTCCTGATAGCCGATTTGAGTATAGCGTTTTGCCTTGGGATCTTTCACGGGATCCGCGCTATAGATGCCATCCACTTTGGTTGCCTTGAGTAAGGCATCCACATCCAGTTCGCTCGCCCGTAAGGCCGCAGCGGTGTCCGTACTGAAATAGGGATTACCCGTTCCCCCGCCAAAAATTACCACGCGCCCCTTGGAAAGATGCCGCATCGCGCGACGACGGATGAACGGCTCGGCAACCTGCCGCATTTCAATCGCCGTCTGAACCCGGGTATCCACGCCTTCTTTTTCCAAGGCATCCTGAATCGCAAGGGCATTGATGACCGTGGCCAGCATCCCCATATAATCCCCTGTATTGCGATCAATCCCCCGGCTTTCCCCGATATGCCCGCGAAAGATATTCCCGCCCCCTACAACAATGGCAATTTCAACCCCCGTGGTGCGCACCTCCTTAATCTGCCGCGCAAATCCAGCCAGCACCTCCGGATCAATACTCAGGCCGCTTTTTTTGCTTTGAAGGACTTCTCCGCTAAGCTTTAACAGCACCCGTTTGAATTTACTTTTTGGGGCTTTCGGACGTGGCATATTATTCACCCTTTATCATGCAGACTGTGTGATTGATTCACCAATCTCGTAAACGTTACTTGAAAGAGGAAAAGGTGTAAAGACTGAACCCATAAGTGGCGCGCCCACGGGGAATCGAACCCCGCTTACCAGGATGAAAACCTGGTGTCCTAACCGATAGACGATGGGCGCTTCGGCAATAAGAAGGGCCGGAATATATCAAACTCAATCTAGAGCGCAATCACAAAGGCGCAAAAAAACGCAAAACCGTCAAAGCCAAAAGCCCGTCAACACACCGAAACACCCCTTTCTCACCAAGGCAGCGTGTAGCAACGATCCAACGGGAAGGCAGCCTCAATATGACGGATCACCGGCGACTCACAGCCCTTTTCACCAATCACCTCGATAACATCAAACCTGAAATTAACCGGACGCCCGAGCTTCCGAAGATATCGCACGGCGGCACGAGATAAATAATGCCGTTTGTTTCGATCTACAGCCGCCATGGGGCGCCCGAAGGATTCCGTATTCCGCGTTTTCACTTCGACAAACACAAGCGTTTCCCCGTCCCGTGCCACCAGATCAAGCTCATCCCTGGCGCTTAAACGAAATCGGCGACTGAGGATTTTATAGCCTTTACGTTCAAGAAACGCCTCGGCTTGATGTTCCCCCCAAAGTCCAACTGTAAGATGAAAAGGAAGCTTGAACATTACTCAACTCCCCCAATCCCAGAAACACCTCCCTCGCCATGCAGGCGCATGGCTTCCTGGACGGGGCGAAAGGAGCGGCGATGGACCGGGCTTGGCCCATGCTTGAGAAGCGCCTGCATGTGCAAACGGGTTCCATACCCTTTGTGACGCGAGAAGGAATAGTGTGGATACTGCCGATCAAGCTCCATCATCATCCTGTCTCTCGTCACCTTGGCAATGATACTGGCGGCGGCGATACTCAACGACCGTCCATCGCCATGCACAATCGCCAACGAGGGACATGGAAGACCGGAAACAGGCAGCCCATCAACCAAGACAAAATCAGGAAGAGGGCAAATGGCTCCCACCGCACGAGCCATCGCAAGATGCGTCGCGCGAAGGATATTCATGGTGTCTATCTCAGATACACCCGCTATGCCTATCCCATAGGCACAGGGAAAGGATTCAGTCAGCACCACAAAAAGTCTTTCGCGCTCGGATGCGTTCAGACGTTTGGAATCGTCGACGGTTTGGAGAAGACCATACTGCTCGGCCTCAAGAAAAGCCCTGTCGAACACAACGGCGGCGGCCACTACCGGCCCCGCAAGCGGGCCTCTTCCAGCCTCATCGACTCCCGCCAACCGGGTGACTCCGTGCCCCCATGCCTGACGTTCGAAGTGAAGCAAGATAGCCCTTACGAATCGGCCTTGTTTTTTTCACGCAACTTTGCGCTCTTACCGCTACGGTCCCGCAGATAGTAAAGTTTTGCGCGGCGACTTTGTCCGGACCCCTCGACGACCAAGCTGACCAGATTAGGCGAATGAACGGGGAAAATACGTTCCACCCCGACGCCGTGCGAAATACGCCGGACCGTAAAGGTTTCGGTGGCGGCATGCCCGTCACGGGCAATCACTATCCCGGTGTATGCCTGGACACGCTCCTTGGCGCCTTCGCGGATCTTCACCTGTACCTTGACGGTGTCACCAATCGCAAACGGAGGCATCGGATCCTTCCGCAGGTTTTCTTTGTGAATCATGGCCAATGCTTTTGCAATCATAGTTCCCTCGCCTTCAATAAGTCTGGTCTTCTTTCCCTCGTCCGGCGTTCTGCCTGTTCCCTGCGCCACCGGCTAATATCCTCATGGTTCCCTGAGACAAGCACATCCGGGACATTCAATCCCCTGAACTCAGCCGGTCTCGTATACTGAGGATACTCCAGCGTTCCATCCGTGAAGGATTCTTCACGAATCGTTTCGCTGTTTCCGAGCACCCCCGGCAACAATCTTACCACCGAATCAATCACCACCGCCGCAGCAAGAACTCCGTTCGTCAAAACGTAGTCACCAATCGAAATTTCGTCGGTGGCTAAGTGAGTTCTCACCCGTTCATCCACGCCCTCATAATGCCCGCATATAAAAATCAAGTGCCCCGCAGTGGCCAACTCGGTCGCCTTTGCCTGTTCATGGCGCCCTCCCTGGGGCGTCATTAAAATCACGCGCGCCCCGGGCGTCCGCACTGACTCCACGGCTTTGAACAAAGGCTCCGGCTTCATCACCATCCCCGGTCCCCCTCCAAACGGACGATCATCCGTCGTTTGGTGCCGATCCGTGGTAAAATGCCTCAATTCCACCGTATTAAAAATGACGGCCCCTTTCAGGGCTGCCCGCTTCAGGATACTTTCTTCCAGAAATCCTTTCAGCATTCCTGGAAAGATGGTGATAACATCAATCCTTACCGGCGTGGCCATGGCTTCATTCCGCCACTTCTAATATTGCCCGGCATCCCTTTTGGGCTGCATAATTACTGAGCAACGTACGAATCGCCGCAACGGTCTTTCCGCTTCTTCCGATCAGTCGGCCCACATCTTTGGGATGACAACGCATTTCCAGAATCGTTGTCTGTTTCCCCGCGACTTCCGTCACTATCACATCCTTCGGATGTTCAACCAGAGCGCGGGTGATAAACGCTACAAAGTCCTTCATGCCTTCGCTTCAGCGGCCGCACGAATCTTCTTGATCAAGCTCTTCACCGTATCGCTGACCAGCGCGCCCTTACTGACCCAATGCTCAATTCGATCCATCTTCAGGCTGAAATTGACTCCCTTTTTCTTGGGATCATACCAACCGACGACTTCCAAGTTCTTTCCGTCACGCGGCGATCGGCTGTCAGCGGCTACCACGCGATAGCAGATATCCTTGTTTGCTCCCGTACGGGTCATTCTAATTTTTACTGCCATTCAATGCCTCCCTAACAAAAAAAACGGTTCGGGACCCCAGTGAGTTCCGCCGCCAAGACTCAAAAAGCGGCGCACTATTACACATTCTCATCGATGGCGCAACCTCTTTTGCATGACACCCATTCGTTTCGCCATCTCGCGGGCCTGATCGAAATGCCGGAGCAACTCATTGACATCCTGGACCTGGGTTCCGCTTCCCGCCGCAACACGACGCTTTCGGCTCGCATTCAGGAGCTCAGGCCGACGCCGCTCCTGAAGGGTCATGCTTCTGATAATCGCCTCTGCACGCTTGGTAAACTTCGCAAAATCCTGCCCCCCCCCGCCTCCCGGAGCTTGGCTTTGACCTGCCCCCCCATGGGAATCATATCCAGGAGATTCTCCACAGATCCCATCTTACGAAGCTGGGCGATCTGCCCCAGAAAATCTTCCAGATCAAGCCGGGTTTTCCGCAGTTTCTTCTCCATCTCGGCCATCTGAGAGAGATCCACCGATTCCTGCGCCCTCTCTACAAGGCTGATGATATCGCCCATTCCCAGTATACGGGAGGCCATCCGTTCTGGATAAAATGGTTCCAATTCACCGATGCGCTCCCCCACGCCTGTGAAGAGAATAGGACATCCGGTGACAGCCTGAATTGACAGCGCGGCGCCACCGCGGGCATCACCGTCCAGTTTGGTCAGGATCAACCCTTTAAGATCAAGCGCCCGGTGAAAGACCTCCGCAACATGCACTGACTCCTGCCCTATAGCGGCATCCACGACCAATACCGTATTCCGGCACTTTACGGTTTCACGAAGGTCCTTGAGTTCCTGAACCAGTTCATCATCAATCTGGAAACGGCCGCCAGTATCGAAGAGGACAACATCCCTCCCGGTGGCCTCAGCCTTATCCATGGCGCGCCGTCCCAGCGCAGGCACCGTCTCCCCCTTGTCGGGTGCCAGCATATCAACCCCCACCTGCCTGGCCAGCACCCCTAGCTGATCAACCGCTGCGGGCCTCCGGATATCCGCCCCCACAAGGAGGACATTCTTTCCCTCCTTTTTCCAGAAAGCCGCCAATTTTGCCGAAGTGGTAGTTTTTCCTGAACCATGCAACCCGACCAGCAGGACGGGCGCCGGCAACGGATTCAACTCCAGCCGGCGATTTTTATCCCCCCCCAACAGCGTCACCAGTTCATCATGAACACGTTTGATAACTTGCTGGCCCGGGGTGATACTATGCAGGACTTCCTCGCCAACGCATTTCTCGCTCACACGGGCGATGAAGTCGCGAGCCACCTCATAATTGACATCCGCCTCGAGCAAAGCCATGCGAACGTCCCGCATGGAATCACGGATATTCGATTCAGACAGACGGCCGTAGCCCCGCAGTTTCTTGAAGACCAGTTCCAAAGAACTCGTAAGTGACTCAAACAAATGAATTCCCCCTGTGGCGGGCTATGCCCATGGTTAAGCGCTACGCTTTTATCTTTTTACCAAGGGCTGAATTAAACACCAGGCCGCCATCCCCCTTGATGACGCTCACCTTCTCCGCGCCCAGGAAGTCACCCCTGAGGATGTCCTCCGCCATGGGATCTTCAAGATAACGCTGTACCGCCCTGCGTAAAGGCCTGGCGCCCATGGCTTGATCGAACCCCTTCTCCATCAAAAACTCGATGGCATCGGGAGCCATCACCAACTGAATGCCCTTCTTGGCAAGACGCCCGCTCACCTTCCGAATCTCAAGATCCAGGATCCGCAACATTTCTGCTCTTTCAAACTGGCGAAATACCACAACCTCATCAATGCGGTTGAGGAACTCCGGCTTGAACATCCGCTTTACTTCCTCAAGCATGCGCATCTTCATGGCTTCATAATTCATCGAGGGATTTGACTCGGTAAACCCAAGCCCCCCCTTACGAATGAAATCAGCCCCGAGGTTTGTCGTCAGGATGATGACTGTATTCCTGAAATCCACATGCCTACCCCCACTGTCCGTGAGACGCCCCTCCTCCATGATTTGGAGCAGTAGATGCATGACCTCGGGATGGGCTTTTTCCATCTCGTCAAACAAGATGACCGAATATGGACGCCGTCTCACCTTCTCTGTAAGCTGGCCGCCTTCTTCATAGCCTACATACCCCGGAGGAGACCCCACTAGTCGTGAGACGGTAAATTTCTCCATATATTCCGACATATCGAGTTGAATGAGGGCGTCGGCATCATCAAACATAAACTCGGCAAGCGTCTTCGCTAAAAGCGTCTTGCCGACACCCGTGGGCCCTAGAAAGACAAATGAGCCTATGGGACGTCGCGGATCTTTTAGATCGGCCCGTGACCGCCTGAGCGCCTTGGAAATGGTTATAATGGCCTCTTTCTGACCAATAACCGTTTTCTCCAACTCCTCCTCCATGTGTAGCAGCCGTTCGAGTTCTTTGCCTTCCATCTTTTTCAGGGGAACCCCTGTCCACTTGGAGACAACCGCCATGACCTCCTCGTCGGTAACCTTGACTTTCTTCTTCCTGCCCGCTTCCTGCCACTTCTTGATATTGGCATCCAACGTCTCCCGTTCCCGCCGTTCGAGATCCCTTAATCGGGCGGCCTCCTCAAATTTTTGCCCCTTGATGGCAGCCTCTTTGTCGATCCGGATTTTCTCAATCGCTGTTTCTTTTCGACGAAGTTCTGGCGACCGGGTTGTGGCGGCAATTCTGGCCCGCGCACCCGCCTCATCAATCGTGTCAATCGCCTTATCGGGCAAACGTCGCCCCGACAGATACCGATCGGTCAGTTGGGCCGCCGCGACGATGGCCTCGTCCGTAATCCTGACGTTATGATGCTCCTCATATTTGTGCCGGATCCCCTTGAGTATTTTGATCGTATCCTCGACACTGGGCTCATTTACCTGCACCGTCTGAAAGCGTCGCTCCAAAGCGCCATCTTTTTCAATATACTTCCTATATTCGTTAAGCGTCGTGGCGCCAATACACTGAAGTTCTCCCCGCGCCAGGGCGGGCTTTATGATGTTAGAGGCATCCAAAGTGCCTTCCGCCGAGCCGGCGCCCACAATGGTGTGTATTTCGTCCACGAAAAGAATTACGTTTCCGGTCCGCTTGATTTCCTCCATCACCGCCTTGATGCGTTCCTCAAACTGTCCCCTGTATTTTGTCCCGGCTATCATCAGGGCCAGATCCAACGCAATCACACGTTTGTTGCGCAAGATATCAGGCACCAACCCATCGGTGACCACCTGGGCCAGACCTTCGACAATGGCTGTTTTCCCAACCCCGGCCTCGCCGAGAAGAACGGCGTTGTTTTTGGTTCGGCGACACAATATCTGGATGCAACGTTCCAATTCGGATTCCCGTCCGATCATGGGATCCAAAGCCCCTTTCCGGGCGAGTTCCGTGAGGTCACGACCAAACGCATTCAGGGCGGGGGTTTTGGGCTTGTCACTCTGGGCTTGCTGTGGTTTGGCAGGCCCGGGCTCAGCCGGTTCACTAGCCTCGTCGGGCTCATAATTCGGGTCCAATTCCTTCATCACCTCAGTACGGGTCGTATCAAGATCCACGTTCAGGGCTCGCAGCACCTGTGAGGCCACTCCTTCACCCTCCCGCAACAAACCCAAAAGAATATGCTCTGTTCCGACGTAAGTGTGATGAAGGGCGCGCGCCTCGGCGGTCGCCAACTGCAGCACCTTCTTGGCACGCGGCGTAAAAGGCACATTACCCATGGTTTTTGTTTCAGGCCCCTGCCCGACTACCTTTTCCACCTCAAGCCGTAACGACTCCAGCGAGATACCCATCCGCTCGAGCACCGTCACAGCAACACCCTGCCCAAGCGCTACGAGTCCAAGCAGAAGGTGTTCAGTGCCAACATAGGAGTGATTAAAGCGATCCGCCTCGGCGCGGGCTATTTGTATGACTTGCTTAGCACGCGGCGTATAGTTCCCTGAATTATCCATAGGTCATCATTCCCCACTATCGGCAGCTCATCGTTTAAATCGACGCACGCCTGACTGTCTCTCTTACAAGGCGGGCGCGAACATGATCCCTCTCATCGGGTGGAATCAGGCGCCCTTCCGTTTTCTGAAGATGTCCCGGCAACGTGTACAAAAGCAACCGGTTCACATCTGCAACCTTTATACCCGTGATCATACCAAGCTCACACCCCAAACGCAATGCAGACAACATATCCAGAGTCTCGCGTGAATTCAGGACATTGGCGTAACACAGCACACCATAAGCGCGTCCAACGAAATCCTCGACGTAGGCCTCACGAGTCTCCAGAAGACGGGCCCGGGCATTGGCCTCATGCTGAGCCACCTCGCTTACAATCCGGATGAGTCGATCAATAATAACCGACTCGGATTCTCCCAACGTCGTCTGATTCGAAATCTGAAACATATTCCCGATTGCCTCTGTGCCTTCCCCCTGCAGCCCCCGCACCGCCAATCCGATCTTCGTCAGGCCCTTGATAATGGGATCAATCTCATTGATCAACCTCAATCCGGGGACATGTAGCATGGCGCTGGCCCGCAAGCCCGTCCCCACATTCGTGGGACAGGCGGTCAGGTAGCCTAACGAGGGGGAAAATGCAAACCGGACATGTTGCTCCAACTCGGAATCCAAGGCATTGATTTCCGCCCATAAGGCCTCTAACTGCAACCCGGGCCTCAATGCCTGAAGGCGCAGATGATCCTCCTCGTTAACCATCACGCTTAAGCCCTCATCGGAGCGGATTACCACACCGCTACCGTGCGATTTTTGCGCGAGCTCCTGACTGATCAGATGTCGCTCACTTAAAAATTCACGATCCACAGGTGTAAGCGAAGCCATATCCAATGCCAGGCTAGGCGCCAGTCTTTGAATCCCTTTGAGCACGATCCATACACGGGCTTGGATACGCGCACACTCATCATCGCCAGCCCACCCCGGAAAAGCCAAACCCTCAATATTTCGCGCCAGACGGATTCGACTGCTCACGACAATCCCGGTAAGATTATCGCTCGACAGCCATGCGGCAGGATTACGAATCAGATCATCCAGGACCATTTTCGGCCTCCCGGATGAGATCCCTCAAGGAGGCGGCCTCCTCAAACTTTTCAGACTGAATAGCCTCCTCCAATTGCTTTCGCAATGCCTCACAACGGGATGCTTTTTCAAGATTTTCCCGAAGATAATCAGGGTTTTTCCCCAAATGGCGAATTCCCTTGTGCATACCCGCCAGCATAGGCGCAAGTTCCCTCGAAAAAGCCTCGTAACAGCGGGGGCATCCAAGTCTGGCTGTTTTTCGGAAATCACAGTCGCGCATGTGACAATAAGGACAACTCTTACGGGAAACCTGATCGGTCTCTTTGGCGGAATTGCCGCCCCCCCCCATCCCGAAGAGAATCTCCGGAATAGACATCACACTCTGAACATTCATGCCGCTTTCTTCGGCACACTCCTCACAGAGATGAAGCTCACGAGATTGACCGTCAACCATCTGGGTCAGATGAATGGTCGCCTCATGATGCTGACAGCATTCGCAAAGCATGTTTCATAGCCTTCCCGCCATATTGGCGCACAACGTGTTAGTCTTCTAGAATGCACCGTTAAAGGCGGGGCCACATCCTTACCTAGCGGCTTTATTGCAGGCTTTTGTACCTATCGCCCTGGATTCCGTCAATGGTTTTTGCCAGACAAAAAAGATCAAGGGAGGGGGGGGCTATCCAGTTGACTTAAGCCTCACCATTGAGTATTCTGTTCATATATGGATAAGGGATGATTTTTTCCAAGCTTGGAGGGGAACATGAAAAAAGCTGCATACGGGATATTATCAATGTTGGTCGGCGCAATTCCTCATTTGTCATCCGCCCAATTACCCTACTCTAACTCATTTGAGTCTGCCATTGATAATGGCGCCTCCATATCATTAAGCATTTACAGTAATACTTGGTCAGGCACTGGAGGCATCATCACAAACGGCTCCGCCACCAACCACCTGAATACGGCCTACATGGGCACGCCACTAGGGGGACCCCACGACTATGTATTGGCTTTTGAAAAGAGCCAGTTAACCAATGAGGTCAGCGGTCCAGTAGCGTCCGTAGTCGGAATTGACACCATGATCCTGCCCACCTTTTCGCCGGAATTGACTACGTCCGATGCTTTATCAAATTCTCAATTCGGAATAGCCTTCACAACGAATGGCTGTTTGGCCCTCTATCATGGCGGCTATTTTAACAGCGATTTAGACCAAAGCGGAGCCACTGACTATCAGACTTGGACTGTATTCAATAATGGACCAGTCGTCACGACAGGAAAATGGGTGCGAGTAACAGCCACCGTCAATTATGACGCCAGACAAAATGGCGCCACAGGCAATGGCTACGTCATGTTCAAAGTCGCCATAGACGGCATCGAACAAACCGATTCAACCGGATGCTCATCAGATGATTTAGTTGCGACCAATGGAGGTCCGTGGTTTGTAGTAGCTGCATGGGAACCTGGCTTAGCATTGCACCGAATGATTATTAATGGTGAAGGCGAAATGGATGATTTGGTTATTAATTCTGAAGCTATTCCTCCTTATGTTACGCCCACAAACCACATTCCGTATGCATGGTATGTATCCATGGGAATCACTAATTTGGCCGATCTGACCGCCATGAGTTCCTCGCAGGCGGACTCGCTGGACGCAACCGATAGCGATCTCGACATGATGCCAAACTGGGCGGAATATCTTGCCGGGACGAATCCCAATAATTCCAACTCCAAACTCGCAATCGTCAGTGAAGTTCTCAGTGGTCCCAATGCGACTGTACGATGGTTAAGCAGTCCCGGCGTCCTGGGGACGTACCGGATTGACTCATCAACCAACTTATCCAACTGGACTACTGTGGCAGCCAACATTCCTTTTGATTCGTCAGGCACAAATTCACAACCCTCCTTGCCTGCCACAAACAATCCGACGTTCTATCGAGTGAACGTTAATAAGTAAGCAATTAACTCCACCCATTAAAAGAAAAGCCGCCAATGAATGGCGGCCTTTCTTTTTGTCACGAACCGATAAAAAATACTAATTAGTGCTTAAAGCATCTCTGCCCGGTAAATACCATCGCGGAGCCAGCCTCGTTGCACGCTTCAATGACTTCATAGTCACGATCAGAGCCGCCTGGTTGAATGACAGCAGTGACCCCCTCCTGCAGCCCGACATCGACCCCGTCGCGGAAAGGGAAAAACGCATCAGAAACCATGCACGATCCGGGGAGCCCTGCCTTGGCCGCGCTTGTTTCTTCATCAATCGCCTTTCTCTGTGTATCGTGCCCCAAATTGTTGTACGGAATCCCATGGCGTTCCCAACAGATTCGATCGGCATAATTCCGATAGGCCTTGTCCCGCGCATATTGAGCCATCCCCACACGATCCTGCCCGCCAGCGCCGATACTGACTGTTACCCCGTCTTTAACATATAGAACCGAATTACTCGTAACACCGCATTCAATCAGCCACCCGAACAACAAATCGGCATACTCCCTCTCAGTGGGCATTCGGTTGATGCTGTATTCTTTCCCTTTGTAACTTGCTTGCGCAGGCAGTAAATTTGCCTTCGTTTTCGTCGTGGGAACAAAGGACGTCTGAACAACAAGCCCCCCATCCATGAGCGACTTCATATCTACCACAACCTCACCAGCAAACTCGCCCAACCGGACCATGTTGCCGATCCGCATGACTCGCAGGTTTTTCTTTTTCGAAAAAATATCCATAACGCCGGGCTCAAAATCTGGCGCCACTACAACTTCGGCATAATTATCTGCAATGAGCAACGCGGTATCGACATCGACCTGCCGGTTTAATGCAATCGCGCCACCAAACGCCGCCACGCGATCCGCACTATTTGCCTTCCAATAGGCTCCAGCCAATGACGTATCCTTGGCGGCGCCACACGGATTGTTATGTTTGACAATGACTGCGCAGGGCTCGTCCATGATATAACGAAGAATATTCAACGCATTGTCGGCATCGGTAATGTTGGTTTTTCCGGGATGCTTCCCAGACTGCAAAAGCTCAACATCCGAAGCCAGATAACGCCCGGCCTGCAGGCATGTGACCTCGCCAAGACGCAGGTTTCCACCCACCAACTTGTAGAGCGCGGCCTCCTGCCCGGGATTTTCCCCATAACGAAGTCCTTTACGGACACCCTCAATCAGCCAGGCTGATTTCTCATAACTCAAGGTTTGGCGCCCCCCATTATCGTCAATAAAGCTGATCTCCATGTGTGGCGAAAAGTGGTCATCCATGATAGTTTTGTAACTTGCTTTGAAATCTTGCCTTGTCATATCTGCCTCACCTTTTTGACACTTGAATAATTACATTTTTACAGACCAAAGATTCAAGCTACAGAACTCACTGCCGGAACTCAAAGCTTTTTGACAGTCCTTTCGAGATATGCTATAGGACGCTATGATTCCTGCCATTGACATCGAGAAATTATCCGTGGCATTCCAGTCCAAAACCGGGGCGACGCATGCCCTGCAAGAATTGACCCTGTCTGTCTCCCCCGGTATCGTTTTTGGTTTCCTTGGCCCCAACGGAGCCGGCAAGACTACCACCATCCATGTGCTGCTTGGCTTTCAAGCCGCCACATCTGGAACCGCCAAAATCTTTGGGCAATCCGTCACGGATGCCGTGGCCAGACATAGGATTGGATATCTTTCGGAAAATCCGGACGCTTACAGTTTTCTGACCGGGCGTGAACTCTTGACCATGGCGGGGAATCTTTTTGGGCTTCCTCCCTCGGAGATCAAGAGAAGGGTCAATGTCCTGATTCTTGAAACCGGCTTATCTTTTGCCGCCGATCGCCGCATCGCTTCTTATTCAAGAGGAATGAGGCAAAGAATCTGTATGGCGCAGGCACTGATCAATGATCCAGACCTGCTCATTTTGGATGAACCCACAGGCGGACTAGATCCATTGGGGCGGCTCGAAGTCAGGACTCTTATTACCTCCTTGAAAGAAAGAGGGAAAACGGTGTTTTTTTCGTCGCACGAATTATCAGAGGTTGAACTGATCTGTGACCGGATTGCCATCCTGGCAAATGGCAGGCTTCTTGCGGAAGGCCCTCTGGGGAGTATTGTCCCCGCCGGGGAAAATCTGGAACGCTTCTTTACGAATACGGTCACCCGTCGCACAGATCTCGCAGCACCATTATGAGACAAATCATTACTGTAGCGCATGTTGTCTGGCTGGAGATGATCCGGCGAAAGGATTTTTATATCCTTTTCATACTACTTTCCGCATTGCTCATATGGCTTATGATTTTTGATGTCTTCGGATTAACAACTGTATCAGGATATATCAAAGATCTGGGTTTGCTTGCCGTATGGATAATGGGATGGATTCTGGCGCTTAACACATCCATCCGCCAACTCCCCCAGGAAGAGCAGCGCGGCACACTTTTTCCCCTTTTGGCAAAGCCGATATCCAGGCTGAACATAATACTTGGGAAATGGCTGGGATCCTGGTCAATCACTTGCCTGGCACTGTTATGCTTCTATATCACACTCTGGCTTGGCATCACCATTAAGGAAGGCAGATTCGATTATGCCACCCTATGCCAGGGCTTCCTGCTTCACTGCGCCGCACTGGCTATTGTGTGCGCCATGGGACTGGCCCTTTCCACCCGGATGAATCGTGATGCCGCAGCAACAACTGCCTACGTTCTCACCGGCACGGCATTCTTAATGTTACCCAAGATCCCCTCTATGTTGATCCACACCCAGGGTGTCGCAGGCGCTCTTCTTCTTGGGTTGTATTACCTGTTTCCCCATTTTGAACTGTTTGACATCAGGCATAGACTGGTGCATGACTGGGGGTGCGCCCCATGGTTAACAGTTTGCGAAATATTACTTTACGCGGTTCTGATGACGAGCGTTTTCCTGATTCTGGCTTGGCTGAGTTACCGGAATCGTCGCTTTACCCGCGAAAACCTCACATGAAAACACTGTCGCCAACGTTTCAAGGATTAACTTTGCTGATCACCTTCTGGATTTTTGCCTCTTCCCTTGCTTGCGTGCTCGCAGCCTCACGCCCCCTTCAGGGATCTGATGACAGCTTATTGGATCGGCTTCTTGGAGAGAGTCGAAAGACCTTAAGTGTCACTTTCTATAATCAAGCCGATGTCTACTTTCATAAAGGAGTGACTCATACTCAGCCAACAGCCTTTCAGGACACTCTCTTTCAACAGTGGGGAAATATTATTACCCCCAGACAGCATGTCCATGCCGAGGGGCCCTTGAGCGCTGAAATTCTGCCCTGGCTAAAACTTGCGGCCCATGCAGACCCACACAACGTAGACGCATATCTTGTCGCGTCATTCTGGGCAGAAACAGGGCTTAATCGCCATGATCTCGCCACAGGCATCCTCAAAGAAGCGCAACGTCTTAATCCCGCAGATTATCGAATTGCCTTGGAGAAAGCCCGCATGGAAATCCGGACAGCACAATATGAAGCCGCGATGAACTCTCTTGATCACGCCTCCATCCTGTTGGCGCAGAATCCACTCGACACAGAATCGGATATGGATAAGGCCGAAATCTGTACTTTTTCAGGGTTTATACTCGAGATGAAAGGACTGACAGAAAAAGCCGTTGTGAATTACAAAAACGTACTGGTCATTTTTCCCGAACGCTTTTACATTAAAGAGCGCATGGCCATTCTTGAAGCTGGGGGGAAACCCGTTGACTCGGCACAGGATCTGCTAAAAAGACTTACAAGACAAACCGCGCATGATGCCTGCAAAGACGAAGATGAGAACCACGATAACAGCAAGCACATCAATCATAACGGTTAAAGCGACAAGAATAAGGAGAATGCTGTGAGCCTGATAGAAGAAGCACTTCGCAAACAGCGAGAGGAAACCGAACAACCAAGACAGGGGGCACACCCCCCCCCGCCTGTCCCAGACGCACCTTCTTCGCTTCCCCCCGCGAGCGACCAGACACATGAAGAACTGCAACAACGATCGTGGGCTTTGTTAGCCGGCCTCACTGGCGCCGGACTTCTGGCGATTGTATTGATTATTTGGCTGGTGTTTTTTGGACTTCGGCTCTGGCAGAATAAACCCGAGATAAAACCCGTTATCGTGATAGGCGCCACCAATATTCTAACAAAACCAGCTTCAGAGAAACTATCGCCCATCCCTACAGAGCCGTTAAAGCCACAACCGGTGGCGCTCATCGAGAAACCCGCGCCACAAGCCTCACCACCGACAAAGGAGGAGCCGCCCCCTTCCTCGTCGGGGCCAAAACCCAGTTCAGACGCCATCTCACAGCCCCTCCCTACACCAGCAGCCTCTGGTCCTGAACAAATCGTATCCGTTACTAAAACCCCGACCTCAATGCCCCATGAGGTAAAGCTGGCCCTTCCCGTCAATTGGCCGAAACTGGTGGTTTCTGGAATCATTGGAAACTTCAAAAGCGGGCGCACCGCCGCCATCATCAATGGTCAAATGATAAGTTCAGGCGATACCATTGAGGGCGTAAGAGTTGAATCTATCGACAAACAGACGGTAAAGTTAAAGTTTAACGGAGAAATCAAAACTCTCTCTGCAGGGGCCTCTACGGAATAACTTTCCCCTCTACTGGAGCGTGGTCCTTGCGTGAAAACAGCTCCATCATGACATCAAACTCTCCGGGGCCGGCCATAAAGATATGACATCTTCGGCCAATCGCGGTCTGCACGTTTTCACGAAGTTGCCTATTATAAGGATTCAATACAGCCACCAAAACATCACTGCCCATTAATTCAAAAGGCATCACCCCGTAACGGATCATAAAATCAAGAGGAAGAAGACTACGCGCGGCCTCGGTAATTTCAAATAACGACAAAGGAATTACCGGCACGCCGGAATCTCGCGAGGCAAACGACATGATCCGCTCCAGACTCCGATGCCCTCGATCATGAAGCGCATGAAGCACCGACACTGTCACCGGCGCAGAACTCGTCGATACCGCGCTCAAATCCTGCGCCACGAGGGCATAGTCTTCCTGACTCAGCTCGCCCGCCTGAAATAAAGTCCAGGCAAAAGACAATTCAGAGGCAACATGCGCATTTCGACTTTCAGTCGCAATCCTGTTTTTCGTCTCAATACTCTGGGCATCCGTCGCTAATTCAAATGTCTTAGCCTGTGGTAGCCCAGCAGACAAAAAAGCCTCAATTTTCGCCCCTGCTTCTCGTGCAACTGGATCGGTCGCAGCAAACCTCAATAAACGTTCACGTAAAAATTCAGCCGCATCCCGGTCTTTTTCATCAATCACCACACTGGCCAAACGCGTGAGATAGTCTCTCGCCCGTGACAAATCACCAACCTGCTCATACGCATGAGATAAGGCTTCGAGCGAAACGCGATCATTCGGAATGGTTTCGACAATTTGCTCAAAGGCAGCAATGGCGCTCCAAACCTGACTTTCCAGATCTTCCCGCTTATGGCTGGTTTCTGAACTTTGCATAATGATTACCGTGGTTTAAAGATAAAATATTTCCCAAAGAAAGTCGAGACCGCTTGTCATGAGATCTGTCCATGATAGTATTAGTCTATGAGTTCTAAGGATACTATCCGCCTGAGATTTGATAATGAACACATTGTCGAATGCGAGCCGCGCACAACAATCAGTAACGTGCTTTTGTCGGCAACAGCCCCCAACGGTTTGCCGTATATCGCTGCCCTCGTCAATAACGACGTGACGTCCTTGAGCTACCCGGTTGAAATGGATAGCGAAATCAAGCTGTTGACGATGACCGATCCTGAAGGATGGCATGTTTTCCAACGATCACTGGCTTTTCTTCTCGCCAAAGTCGTAAAAGAACTTTTTCCGACGGCAGGTTTTTCTGTTGATTACGCCGTAGGCAACGGCCTTTTCTGTAATTTTGAGCCTGTCGAGGGCGACCGAAACGGGGGCATCACTCAACTGCAGGTGGACGCCATACAACAACACGCCATGATGCTCATCGCCCGAAACATTCCGATTGAGCGGAAAAAGATATCCTTTGAAGATGTCTCGAGGCGTCTCATCGAAGCCAGGCAGCCCGACAAGCTCAACCTGCTGCGTTTTAGGAATCCACCACGCGTCGTGATTCATGTCTGCGAAGGATTTTATGACCTGGCGCAAGGTCCACTAGCGCCCAGTACAGGAACATTGCGCCTATTCAACCTCATCCATTATCCACCCGGATTCATTTTGCAGCTCCCTGAACCCGGCAATGGAAAGGAGATCGCTCCTTTCAAGGAACTTCCTCACCTCATCAGTATTTTCCGCGAGCGCAAAGCCTGGATTCGAACCATGGGGGTCAATACCGTTGGTCGCCTGAATGAAACAATTGTCAACGGCGACATTAGTGATTTCATCAAAGTTTCGGAAGCTCTCCACGAAAAGAACGTAGCTAGAATTGCTGATGAGATTTACCGGCGAAGGGATTCGGCTCGCATAGTGCTGATCGCCGGCCCCTCTTCCTCTGGGAAAACGACTTTTGCAAAGCGTCTGTCCATCCAATTAAGGGTTAACACGTTTCGTGTTTTCATGATTTCGCTCGACAATTACTTTTTTGAACTGACCCAAACGCCACGGGATAAAAGCGGCAATCCTGATTTCGAGCATATTAATGCCCTTGATCTTAACCTCTTTAATCACCATATGGAACAAATCGTGAATGGGGAAGAGGTGGAACTTCCCGAGTTTGACTTCGAAACCAAAACCCGTCACTATCGGGGCAACAAAATCAAGCTGGGAAAGGAAGACATTCTGATCATTGAAGGCATCCACGGTCTTAATCCCCTGCTAACCCAAATGGTCCCGGATAGTGCCAAATTCCGAATCTACGTCAGCGCCCTTACCCAACTCAGCCTCGACGCCAATAACCGGATATCGACAACCGACAATCGCTTGATCCGCCGCATGGTCCGTGATCATAAATACCGCGGGCATTCCGCCATCAAGACCCTCAGGATGTGGGCCTCGGTCAGGCGCGGGGAAGAACGGTGGATATTCCCCTTTCAAGATCAGGCCGATGCCACCTTCAATTCAGCGCTAGACTATGAACTGGCCGTTCTCAAGCCAATTGCCGAACCCCTGCTGATGGAAGTCAAGCCCTTTGACAGGGAATATGCCGAAGCCCGCCGGCTAACAGCTTTCCTGATCAATTTCATCGGGCTATCCGATCGAGAGGTGCCCAACACCTCCATGCTGCGCGAATACATAGGTCGCAGCAGTTTTAAGTATTAGCTAAATATTATTTTAATTGCTTTTCTGAACCACTTCAGGCAACACTGACGCATGTTAGCGTATAACAGTGCTCATTTTCCGCGGAGCGGTCCGTATCATGCCTTATCTTATTCCGCTCCGTCCTGCGTCCGGGACACCGATCGACCCCTCTCGTTTCCCTGGACAGAACGCCACTTAAGATGCGTCTGGTCTGACTTCTTGCACAAACCCCTATCGCTTACCAGCATGGATGGCAGATCGGTTTATGTCGTAAACCCAGGGCGATGGAATCTTGAAGCAGGACCCGACTTCCTTGACGCCATTCTTAAGACGGGTCCAGACGAATTCATTATGAGGGGTGATATTGAGATTCACATCCGCCCCATCGACTGGCGCCATCATGGACATGCCGCCGATCCACGCTACTCTAATGTTATTGCCCACATCACCTATTTTGATGGAGTCCTGCCGGCTTCAGACATGCCATCCTCTGTGCTCCAAATTCCCCTGCGTGGCCCTTTAAACGCACTGCCAGCCTTTTCATTTGACGGTCTGGATTTGCTGGCTTATCCCTGTGGGGCGCTTTCTTCACTCCCGCCTTGCGCCACGATACTAAAGACATGGACACCAGAACAACGCGGCCATTTATTGGATTCGGCAGGCGAGGAACGCATGCGCCTTAAAACGGAACGACTTACCAAATCCGTTATCGAGAAAGGGCGCGACCAGGCCTTATACGAGGAGTTCATGTGCGCACTTGGTTATAAGCATAATAGACGTCCCTTTGCGCAACTGGCACAGACACTTCCCCTCGCCCGGCTACGTCAGGACTCCGATAATGTTCCTCTGCAGGCCTACTCACTCCTGTTAGGCGTGGCGGGTTTGCTGCCAACAAAATCCAATCCCCTGTGGGATACTGAAACTCGTATCTTTATCAGGGAGCTCTGGGACATCTGGTGGAAACATCAATCAATGTGGCACGATAATATCGTCACCCTTGGCGCCTGGACATTATCAAACTTACGACCGGCTAATCATCCCTTGAGGAGGCTTATGGCGGCCGCACACATATTTACAGGAGAGAATGCCTTGCTGACCCGAATATCAACACCCCAGAAATCTTCGCTTATTCTCTGGAATTCACTTTTACGAGACCTTCAGTCAGCTGGCGAGCACAGTTATTGGGCATGGCGCGGGAGTTTCTCCAAACCGCGCCACTGTTCACCAGAGGCCCTTATAGGACCCGGACGTGCCGCTTCAATCCTCAATAATGTTCTGATCCCTTGGTTGGCGGCCACCAATTCCTCGCCCACAGACTCTTTATTGCTCGCGGTCCTTCCTTCTGAAGACGAGAACCGGTTGATCAAACATACAGCTCACGCCCTGTTCGGTCATGACCATACCCCTGCACTCTATCATTCCGGACTGCGTCAACAGGGATTGCTTCAGATATTCCATGACTTCTGCCTGAACAGCCGGAATGGCTGTGGAGCGTGCCACCTCCCTAACGCGCTCGCTCACCAAAAAATATAAGTCCCCGTAGCCAACACATAGAGCCCGAGAAGGTAATTGGTGATAACATGCGCCGTCACGGCGGCCCATATATCACCTTTCCTGACGTACAATAGGCCGTACGCAAGCCCTGCCAGCATTCCGACAAACCACTGTTTGTGTTCAGCCCCAAACGCCATCGCCGTTATCCAGAACGCCAATCTTCCGACCCTCCTTGGATCAACAGCCAAAAAGATGGGTTTATCCATCCATCGCATCAGAAGTCCACGCCAAAAGAATTCCTCCGCCACGGCAATAACAAAAGCCGATCCTGCCAGACGGATCGAAGAATACATCCAACCGCACTGTTCAGGAGCAAACATACTCCCTCCCCCGCCACCGCCCTGTCGGACGAAGAATCGGAAATAGATGTCATAACAGCCTCCCCATTGACGCGCCCATGAGGATTCAGGAAGAACCCAGAGAACAAAAACTCCAACCCCTACCGTTGCACTCAAAGGGAAGTGACTAATATTTAACGGCGGATAATAACTCCAGGGTTTACACAAGAGAAGCGCCATGAGGCAAAAAAGAGTTTGCAGGGCATATCGAACTCCACTGTTCTCCATTGGAAGACTCATGATTATGATCCAAATCAGGAAAGGAACAGCGTGGCTTACTATAGCCATTCTAGAGATTCCCTTACTATTGGCTTCGGTATTCATGAGTTTAGTCACGATCCCAAGGACATCAGTTTACGACATGCATCCAGAACATCCCGGACACCGATGCTTTCCATACAGGTGATTGACCGGCAATACTTGTGATAGCCAAAAATGAAGCAAGGCGAGCAAGCCATTTCCTTTCGGACAACCACACTGGTTTGGCCCTCCCTGCTCCACTTCCTGAAATCGCTCGGCCCAAACAATACCACCGAAGGCACGCCATAGGTGGCCGCAAGATGAGCCAGCCCCGAATCTCCACCTACAAACAACGTTGCCTCTCCCAACAGCCTTGCGGTTTGCCTCAGCGTCAGACGCCCTGCCATCACAGAAATCCGGTCGGTCAGTCCTGAACGCTGGGCAACCAAGGCAGCAACGGGCGAGTCCTTCCTTCCCCCTACAAGTCCGATCCGGATAGCCCGATCCTTACCTAGCCCTCGTACAAGACCCGCAAAGTTTGAAATATCCCATGTCTTATACCTGCTCGAGGAGCCAACATGAATAAGAAGCAAGCCGGTTGATCCACTCCTCGCTTCGTCCAAAACAGTCTCAAGATCATCAGGCAGGATGACATCAGGAAGCTTTAAACATCCCTTCACCTCCGCTGAAGTCGAAATCCCGAGCGGCCTCAGCAATTTCAAAAACTCATCAGCCTCATACCCTTCCAGATCATAAGAGATCAAGTGGGTATAGATCGGGTTTCGCCCGGGATTGATCTTATATCCAATCCTGAAAGGCGCACGGCTCAAAAGTGCCATCACAGCCGAAAAATAATGAAATTGCTCGGTATCAATCGCCAGGTCATAACGCCCCGCCATAAGTTTGCCAATCAAGCGAAAGGGGCGCGAATCGTAGGTCAGCACCGTTGCGGCGGAACGTGAAAACTCCATGATTTCCTGGTTTCGTCTTTCGCAAACAAGGTCAATCGATGCCAAGGGGTATTTAGCGTGAAGCTTCTCCAGCATGGGCTGAACAAGGATCATATCACCCAACCCTCCGGGCCGAATAACCAGAATCCGCCTGATGTCAGCCGTCACGAGTTCATGAGGAGAGGCTTCGCGTCGCACCCAATAAAGTACCCAACCTCCTGCCCAGCACAGGAATAATCCGATCGTCGCATCCAGAATCTTTAATAGCCGCACTCTCATATCACTGGATCCACGCCTGACGTCTTCGATACCAGAACACCCGCACCGCCACAAGGCAACATCCCACAGCTGAAATGATGTATCCTACGGCATCACTCCAGGTTGTTCCATAATAGAGTTCCACATCAGGCTTATCCGGGAATACGCACATAAAGCCGGGAGATATCCGATATATTCTTTTTGCCCCGTCGACTTTCCAGTTGGGGAACCACGTCACTTTGATTATGTGGGGAACTCCAAGCGCGGTCGTACTGAAACGGATCCGCCCCTCTGTCACTAACTCATTACTGATGCACTGCGTGCCCGCCATGGACAGGGAAGGGCTAGCCGGCAGCAGGCGGGAGGTTTTTCCAAGACTCAATTCCGATAGAGCTGTCAGCAGATGCGCTTCACTCCAGACAGGAAGATCCGTCCTGTCCCTCTTTTGGGCGGGATCAACCCATAGCAGAAACTGATCGAGGGCTTGCGGAGTATAAAGCCATGCCAATGAACACTCTTTCCATCGGCGCGTTTCAACCGCCACAGGAAGACAGGGAGGAATAAACACAAATCGGCCATCATGCGTCATCAATTCATACAATTCCCACTCCTGCTCGCGGGAGACAAACCGCCATTCCTTCATAGCCCCCAAGGCCTGCTGGGCGGCAGAACTCCGGGCGATAAAGTGCTTCACATTAAATAATTCCAAATGCCTTGTTGCGCGGGAAAAATCAAACGTTGCGGGAGTAACAATAGGAGGAAATCCGGCGCAGGCTGGAGAAGTCTCGCCTTGTATATAATATGAGTACATCGAGCCAAGGGCTGAATTAACCAATCCCCCTTCCAAGATGGGCTTCCCCGTTAAATGCGGAACCAATTCGAAAATCCGACTTGATCCTATTTGATTATTTTCTTCACACAAGTCATTCGCCAGGCGCCCCGGAGTTCCCTTGAGGGGATAAACAAGCTTATTAAAGACCGACGCATTGGGCTTTGATTCAAGTCCCGAGAAATTCCACTTGGCCCAGGATTGCGTCAGCCTCGGGCCAAACAGTCCTCCGATCGTCTCCCCCATCATTACAGCGCACAGTATTAAAAACACACTGATCACCACCACGATCCAACCTAACTTGACTCGTTCCAACAGCAGGCCAAGTCCCACCGCCGAAAGTCCCATCATGGCGTAAAAAATGAACGGCCATAGGCGAACATTCACAAATACCGGGGAAATCGCAAAACCGACCTTGAACAGCACAACACTCACCATCAGCATCCAAGCCAAAAGCCACACAACTGAAGATGCCCGTCGGGCGCCCAGCACAAAGGCCACGCCGGAAAACAACAGCATTCCGGCACTGTAGGCAGGGAAAGTTTTCCATAATGCTAAGGCCCAATTGGTCCCAAAGTCCATGCTGTAACCAGACTTTGCTAGTAAAGGGATAATCCACCAGCCCATAATCATCCCAGCCAAAAGTGACTCCGCCACCAGCACTTGAACCCCGCGGCGAAATACTGCGGCCCGCTCTTTTCTGCCCTCCCCGCGAAACACGCTTATCACCGGCCCTATCGCCAGCGTCATAAACAGGACCACTGAGGTGAAAAAGTGAGAGGCAAGAACCAGCACAAACAAAATAACCGTCCTGATCCGGACTACTCCTTCTGAAATATCCCTCGATCCATATGCCAATGCGGGCAACATCAGGGAAAAACTCCAACTGTTGGCGATCATCCCGGCCAGAGTACTTGCCGTATTCACCCCCCACATCGTGTGTGAATGCACAAATAGAAATGGCACCATTGCAAGAGCCAGCAGCACAGGCGTGGGTCGTGGCAGGCGCCAAATCCTGCCCGCCCAATATGCACACAGGGGGGTTGATACCAGTCCCGCCACACTGACAAGCTTGAAGGCGATGTTTATCGGAATAATCAGACTCAACCCCGCAGCGCTCAGGTAGGGAAGAACAAAATAGTATTGAAACATAGGAAACCCGCACCACCACCCCCCAGCCCATGAAATGATCCGTCCATGATGAAATAACTGCTCCTTAAGATGACTGACAAGATAGAGATGAGCGGGGGTATCGCCCCCCACAGGGGTTGTATTCCGAATCAAATCCGCCGGGGATAAATGCCAAATTATGAAAACGCTCAGGGCCGCCATAATTCCACCATCCAATAGTGGAGCCCACGCGGGAGACGCAAACGGCTTCTTGGGGAGACACGCCAAGCAAGTCAATAGCACAACGGAAAGCGCAAACCAAAACCCATACGACTGCCCGATCCATTTGGTCTCAATCACCGTCACCGCTCCGGATACCGTTGCACACTGCTGTACGACTCCGGTCACCTGCCGTTCCACAATGGCATATATCGAGTACTCACTCCCCGGGACCGCAGCACGATTCGTCAGTTCAAAGGTTTCGACTTTACAGGTATCCGGCTCCAAAGACACCCTGCGCGTCGAAGAGTCACACTGAAATTCATCCGGCACAATCAGTCGTACAACCGCATCCACCGGCTCATCTTGTAGCGATAGCAACTGGAGCGACAGTCGCCCCGATTGCCCAATCGGAGAAAGGGCGAATCCCGCCGAAACCCATTCCGCCCTAGTCGTAAGCGCAGCAGGGAAACAGGCAAGAATCAGGGAGGAATAAGGCGTGCCACCAGAATCGGCATACTTGATACGGATGACAGCCGGTGTCTCATCGATCGGCGCCGTCGAGACAGGGAACAAAAGCCGAGCCCCGGAGGTTTCTCCGGGAAGAATCATCTTGTTAAGGGAAACATTGGACTCCCATCCGTGCCACAGAGCTTGAATGGAGATCACTTGAAACGTCTCATCACCGAAGTTAGAAACGTCCACAACGGCCACAGGCAGGCCGTTTGTGATTGCAAAACAGGCTTCGGGATGTAGCTTGATCACGCCTGCTACACCGACAAACGGCATCACCATGATCCAGCCGGCCATTACACTTCGCCAGGCTTTCAGCATATGGTTCCGCCCATTCTATCCTGGCATAATTAATTGATCAGGCGAACCGTACGGCTGCCTTTTTCCACCCATCCGATTAGCACGGGTTTTTCTCCGGACTTACGAAGCACCGCTATGGATCTCTCCACATCCTGCTTTCGCACCACCACCACCATCCCGATCCCCATATTGAAGACCCGGAACATTTCCTCACGATCCACGTTGCCCACCTTCTGGATAAACTTATACACCTCGGGCACGATCCAGGCCGCACGGTCAAAAACGGCATTCACCTCATCCGGCAGAACCCTTGGCACATTATCGATAAATCCCCCGCCAGTGATGTGGGCCATTCCGCGAATCTTGACGGCCTTCATCAAGGTTGTCACCGGCTTCAAATAACTCTTATGGACAGCCAGAAGCACCTCAGCCACCGTCTTATTGGTGCCGGGGAAGATATCGGCAATCTTCAGTCTGGCCTGTTCAAACACAACGCGGCGGGCCAGGGAATAGCCATTCGTATGCAAGCCCGAGGATGGAAGCCCGATCAACACATCGCCGGGTCGAATAGCCTTACCAGTCACCACATCCCGCCGGTCAACAACCCCGACAATGGTTCCCACAAGATCATATTCCTTAGGAGGATAAAGTCCCGGCATTTCGGCTGTTTCCCCCCCCAGCAGGGCACACCCATTCTCACGACAGGCTTTACACAAGCCGCTGACAACCTGCTCAAAAATCCATCCTTCGAACTTCGAAATCCCCACATAATCCATAAAGAACAACGGCACAGCCCCTTGCACAAGAATATCGTTTACGCAATGATTCACGATATCCTGCCCAACGGTGTCATGCTTGCCCGCCAAGGCGGCAATTTTCAACTTTGTTCCCACGCCATCCGTGCTGGCAACTAGAATTTTATCTTTCCCCGGGGAGGCAAAGAAACCGCCAAAAGACCCGATGTCGTTTAAAACGCCCGGGGTTCGTGTAGACTTCACCATCTTTTTAATGGAGGCAATGCCCGCCATTTTCTGGTCAATGTCAACGCCGGCAGCCGCGTATGCTGATCGCGCTTTTTTCGTTATAGACTTCTTCGTACTCATGGTTTCCTTCTTCCACAATTCATTGGGTTATTAGCATCACAGTCCGACCGCTTTAAAGGTTCTGGCTACATCCTTGAAGTGAACAGCCAAATCAAATACCCGATCGAGATCGGCGGCCGTCACTTTGGTCATAATTTCGGGATCCGCCTCAACAAGATCACGCAGATTCTGCCGCGTCTCCCATGCGGCCATGGCATGGTGCTGAACCATCCTGTAGGCCTGTTCCCGGGTAAACCCCTTCTGCGTCAACATCAACAAAACCTGCTGCGAATGAATCAGGCCATGTGTCAGGTTTAAATTTTCCATCATCCGCACGGGCGACACCACCAGGGTCCGGGTCAACCGCTCAAGGCCCACCAGCATATGATCGAGAGCGATCGTGCTGTCCGGCAGGATAACCCGCTCCACGGATGAATGCGAAATATCCCGCTCATGCCAGAGCGCGACATTTTCAAGCGCCGCCACCACATTTCCGCGCAAGAGACGAGCCAACCCGCATAACTTCTCGCCGGTGATGGGATTCTTCTTGTGCGGCATCGCGGAGGAACCTTTTTGTTCCTTCCCAAAATACTCCTCCACCTCCAGCACTTCTGTCCGCTGCAGATGCCGGAACTCCGTCGCCCAGCGATCCACTGAGGCTCCGACCAGCGCTATGGCGGACATATATTCGGCATGGCGGTCCCGCTGCAAAATCTGCGTGGAGATCGCCGCCGGTTTGAGCCCCAGTTTTTTGCAGACATACTGTTCTACAAAAGGATCAATGTGAGCGTGGGTTCCGACAGCGCCGGAGAGCTGCCCCACACGGATGACCTCGCGCGCCGCTTCCAGTCGCGTCAAGGCCCGACCAAATTCATCATACATCAGGGCCATCTTAAGCCCAAACGTAATGGGCTCGGCGTGAACGCCATGGCTGCGCCCTATCATGGGCGTTAATTTATACTTCTTAGCTTTTGCCGCAGCCGCTTTCCGTACCGCCTTGACATCGGCAATCAGAATGTCCATCGCCTGAACCATCTGAACCGCCAGAGCAGTATCCAGAACGTCGGAACTAGTCAGCCCCCGATGAATAAACCGGGATGACGGCCCCACATGCTCGGCGACATTCGTGAGAAAGGCGATCACGTCGTGATTTACCTTCGCCTCAATACGGTTGATACGTTTGACGCTAAACGCCGCGCGCGCCTTGATATTCCTCAAATCCTCAGCAGGCACAATCCCCAGCTGGTGCATCGCCTCGCAGGCCAGGATTTCAATTTTCAGCCAAATGCCGAATTTATTTTCATCCGCCCAAATATCCCCTATTTCGGGGCGTGTGTATCGTGGAATCATATGAATCGCTCCTCTAAAAATGCGGTCGAAGACTATTGAATTTTGACACCCGATGCCAGCAAATACATTTCACCCCGAACAGACAGGACAACGGGGATTGCGAGTCAGCGAAACTTCGCGAAACCGCATAGCCAGGGCATCGAAAATCAAAAGCCGATTGGTCAGAAGGTCTCCCGCTTTCAGGAGGAATTTGATGGCTTCCATGGCCTGGATGGCGCCGATCACACCCGGCACAGGACCCATGGGCCCGTTCGGTATGCCGACTCGGGGAGGCCCATCCCCAAAAACACAACGATAACAGGCTGTCACCCCTGGCAAAACCGTCATGACCTGTCCTTGAAATGCCAGAATACCGGCATGCACATAGGGCTTCCCTGCCGTCTGGCAAGCCTCTGCGATAATGAACTTTGAAGTAAAGTTATCGGTGGCATCCAAAACAAATTGGAAATCCCGAAGCAGATCACCAGCATTCTCACGCTGAAACCGGCATCGAAAGGGCATGATTTCAACATCCGGATTCAAGGCCCTCAGTTTACACGCCGCCGACTCCACTTTGGGATGATTAAGATCCGGTGTTGCGTGCAGCGTTTGACGTTGAAGATTGCTTAATTCGACGACATCGTCATCAATCAGGCCAATTTTACCCACTCCAGCGGCGGCCAGATAGAAAGCGGCGGGCGATCCCAGACCTCCCGCACCAATTACCAGAACACTCGAATTAAGCAAGTCCCGCTGCCCCTCTGGCCCAACCTGGGGAAGTGTCAAATGCCTGGCATAACGGAACTCCTGATTTTCGCTTAACATGACACTATCACGGGGTTTTTCCGGCTTTTTCGCTTGCGGCCTTTGCCTTGCTTGCCGCACTCGCCGCATCGGCTAACCTTTGTTCCCGCAATTTCTTTGTCACAATCAGATGCGGCTGGGTCAGGGCCGTTTCCTCCGGCAATCCTTCCTCGCTCTGAATCGTCCGGGGATTGGCCAAGCCGACCGTTACGAAAATAATCGTCTCGGTCTGCATGTGCTGTTTATGCGTATAAGAAAAGAAGTATTTCCCAAGGAGGGGAATGTCCCCCAACAAGGGGATTTTCACTACATTGTCGCGATCGGTCGTCTCCGTCAGACCTCCGATAGCGGCCGTTTTCCCACTTTCCAAGCTGAAAACGGTCTTGATCTTCTTGGTGGCTTCAATGGGATACGTGGTTCCATCCGGAGCGGTCTTGTCCTTGACGAACCGGCTTAACGTAGGGGTGATTCGCACCGAGATATTGCTCTGATTATTTATCGTCGGAGTGACTTCAAGCGATATGCCGAACTCAAAATAAGGCTTTACCGTATCCAACGCATAGGTTGTCGTATTGGCCTGCCCCTGCTGTCCAGCCGTGACCGACCCCTTGATGTTCGGCTCATTCTCCCCGATATGAATCGTGGCGGTTTCCTCGTTGGCGACAATGATCTTCGGGTTTGAGACAATGGTAATGCCGTTGATCTGCTGCAGTGCGCTCAACACCACGCGGAAATCATCGGCGCTAAGAACTGCCGTTCGTACGTCGGAAAGCGTCTGATCATTATTATGCACCAAGCCGCGCTTGTGGTTAAGGGTCTTATCGATGCTATCGGACGTGTTTCGCCCCTGGCTAAGATCTACCGAACTGGCCAACCCCTTTGCCGTGCTATCCGCCAAGGTGGAACTGTCCCCACTTTGAATGGCATCACTTGATTTTCGCGAATCACTTTGATCGCTACTTGTATGATTCGAATTGACCTTGTTCCGACTGTCATTCAGCGTTTGCGAGAGACTCTTTGCGCCGATTCCATAGCCTTCCAGGACCTGCCAATTGACTCCCAAATCCTTGATGGCCTCATCCGAAAGCTCCATAAACTTGGCTTCGATATAAACCTGCTGGCGGGGAATATCGATTTCCTTCACAACCTTAATGATGGAACTCAGATTCGCCGCAGTGGCCCTCACAATGAGGGCGTTGGCATTGGGAAACGGCGAAACCATGCCGTCTCTGCCCACCATGGGTTGTATGACGGCAACGATATTCGACACCTGGGCGTAGTTCAAAAATATCGGCTGGGCGATCAACGGTTCGGATCCGGGAACTTTTGCCATCACGCTGTAGATCTTCGACCCGGGAACTTTTTCCGAAACCGTCAGGTTGTACATATCCAGGATGGAATCCAACGCCGGCTTCCATTCAACATCCTGTAAATTGACCGTTACCTTTCCCTGAAGATTAGTAGAGGAAGCAATGATGTTCGCTCCCGATATCCGGGTAAACAGACGAACCACATCCTGCAAAGGCACGTCATCCAAGGCGACTGAGATCAGGTTTTGTCTTTCCCCAACGCTCGTAAAAGACGCCACGGGCATAAGTTCGGTTGAGGTATCCGAAGACACAACCACATTAGATCCCTCTCCCGCACGAATCTCCTGTTTCACGGGTTCCATTGCGCTAACCGTAATCCCCGTTACCACAGCCGTGGCGGCGGCCTCTACTGAAGCCGTCGTGACCGGAGCTGCTCCCACGGTTTCCTGATGAACTCCGGAGCCTTGCAGCGGCGCCATGGCATCGCCGGCGTTCGCCGCGACCGGCATTGCCGCCGCCATATCGGAAAGAGTCACAAATTCTGAATCAGGGGTTGAGACCACTCCTTGTGATCCCACGGTTGTCGCACCACTTCCCCCGCAGCACAACATGGTCATGACGATAAACGCTAGCAATCGCTTCATATTTCAGCCTTCCTCTTAATACGCAATGATGCGGTAAAATCGATTTGTAACCCCTAACACCGTCGTATCCGTACAGTTAGTCATCTGATCCATACCGCTTACCGCCGAATATCCCGGCAAATTCAACCAAACCGTGCTGGACGACAGAATATTGGCATACTGCACGGCATAATTCCAATTAAGCCGGGCAAACCAACTCAGGGTAAAACTCGAATTGGTTCCCGAAGACGTCATTGCCGTCACCTGGGTAAGCCCATTCGTGGCTGCCGCCGGGTCAATCTGGATCATCAGGATGCGACTATGAAAGGTGTCCGCAATATACAAATAACCGCGCGAATCCCACTCTACGTCTCCCGGTTGGCTCAACACATTACTCCCCACCAAAGTAGTCCATGACATTCCAGTCATATCCGAATAAGCGACACGACTATCATAAGCATTTGCCACATATAGGTTGCCGTTCCCAATGGTCATACCGCCTGGAGACTGAAGATTTCCCTGACTAGAATCCCGCCCACCAAGAAGCGTGATAAATTGCCCGGTGTTTGCAAATTTCTGCACCCGGCTCAGCCCATTGGTTTGAACCCCATCATCGGAAACGTATAGACTATCAGAACTATCAACATGCAATCCCTGAGGATACTGCACTTTTCCCGCTGTTGTCCCGTTGGTTATAAAGACAGACCAGACGCCGGATGAGCTCATCTTTTGAACACGATTATTCCATGTGTCGGCAACGTAAAGGGTTAGAGTCGAGTCCACTGCTACATCGGCAGGTGAATTAAACTGCCCCAGCGCCGTACCAGACACAAGTGTATTTGATCCAACCGCAATCCATTGCCCATTGGTTGCGATGCGTTTCTGAATGCGATGATTACTCTGATCCGCCACATAGAGATTCCCTAGTTTATCCACCGCCAAACCGCTCGGCTTTTTGAACTGCCCTAGACTCGTCCCGAATTTCCCCCAAACAGTCCACTGCTGACTCAAAGTGTCATACATTTGAATCCGGTCATTAAAGGTGTCCGCAACAAACAGACGATGCAAGGAGTCAGAATCCAATCCCCATGGCAGATAGAAATCACCTGCATTTGTAGTGAGTGTCCCCCCGAAAACATCAGCCTTATAATAAAGGCCAGACAACGCCGTCACCTGCTGATCCAATACAACGGCTGTCAGACTACCCGGAGTAAGCCAACCGCTAAGTGGCTTAAAGTCGACCGTATAAGTGCCCGCTGGAGACGGGAGAAGAAAACCGCTGTTGGTCCAGCCGCCTCCAGACACTCTCCATTGAGCGCCCGCAGCGACAGCCCCGGGGGGATCGATGCTGACAGACAAACCGGTCACTTGGGAATACCGCCCCGTCACCACAACGGTGAGCAAATCCGTGAGTGTGACGTCGATATTCGCCGGCGTAATCCACAAGGCCTGATCGGAAAATTGAATCAAATGCGTGGCGAGAAGAAGACCACTGGCAACCTCCCCGCTGGCCCGCCAAATCCCGCCATCCACACGCCAACGTGCGCCCGCCGTAGCCGCATTTGTCGGCATAATAATGACCGAAACAGCCGACGTCATGACGTTATAGTCATGTGAGATTTGAAGGGTCTCTCCGGGATTCAAAGTAACAATCTCTGTTTGTGGCTCGAAATAGCCGGGCGCCGGCCTGTAGGTAATGATGTGAGATCCGGCATCGAGGTTCGACACCACGTCTCCGCTCTGTTGCCAAACGTCGGCATTAACCTTCCATGCCGCAAGGGGGGGGATCACCAGACCGTCAAACGTAACGATCAGAGTCGCCTGCTCAACATACACCCGGGTGAACGTCACCGCCACTCCGTTTGTCAACTGGATCGTTTCAGAGAGGGGCCTGGTCCATCCCAGGATAGGCTTATACCTCACCGTGTGAGTTCCTGAAGAAAGCCCCGGCATAGTTTCCCCGCTATTCTGCCAGGCAGCGCCGTCAAGAGACCACTGCGCACCAGCCAGAAGAGCGCCATCCGGCTTCAAAATAATCCGCAAGGAAGGAGGCGGAATAATGGCGCCTGGAATCATGGTTAGGATATTTCCATGCCGGACGGCGGCATGCCGCCACTGTTGGCTCCAATCGTTGCCGTAAGTGAAATCTTGAAACCCGGCGGGCTGATGGAATTCACTCCATGAGACTACATTGGTATTGGCTTCTCCATCATCGAACCGGAAATAATTGATCAGGCCATTCGTGTCTGAAGCAGAAATAACACGATTAGTATTTGCCTGAATTTGAATTCCCGTTCTGCTCTTATTCCAGAATCGAACTTCGTCGATAGCACCACCGAATCCCTCCCCAATACGTACAAACGTGTCTCCGCCTCGTCCACTAATAGGAGGCGCCTTGTCAAACGTGTTAGTGCTAGCCGCAACTGCCCCATTTGTATAGAGAGTCAAGGTGGCGTTTCCTTGGCTATAGGATGCCGCTAAATGCGACCACTGGGCAGGAAGGACAGTTCCGGACCGGACAATATACTGTTTACCATCAAGGCCGACATAACCAGCATACAATCGAAGTCCTCCACTCCCGTTTGGCTCAAGCCCCATCACAAAGTTAACGGCCTGAGTGCCGCCGGCTAAATTTTCAACCACACGACGCGCAATAATCCCTGCACCAACCGTATTATTGGAGGGCATCACCCACGATTCGAGCGTCCAATCCCTAAGACGTTGATTGATATTCACGGGAACATCTAAGTAATCAGCCTTGCTTCCGCCCAGAATGACTGCTCGCGAGATTGCAGGATCCACCGCGCTGATGGGGCTGGTGCCCATACTCTGTTCTTCACTATCGGTGAAGCCATCGTCGTCAGTATCTACCATGTCAGGGCGGCTTCCCAGCAATTGCTCGGTGATATTTACCACCCCGTCACCATCTCGATCTTCCTGGGAATCCAACACGCCATTCCCGTCGGAATCGGCAGCCCGGGGATTGGTGCCAGACCAATATTCGTAGATATTGATTAACTCGTCATGGTCGGGATCACCCTTTGCCCCATTCGGCCCATCCTTGGCACCCGGGGATGATTCCCCGCGGGTTCCGTCATCCCACGGATCCAACCCATGGATGATTTCCCACGCATCCGGAAGTCCATCATGATCGGAGTCATCGGCGCCGCGTTTATCCACACCATACACGGGCGCTGGATCGTTCGTCACAAACAGGAATGAATTCGTGGGGAGTGCGTACCCACTATCCCCGAAACGATACTCCTCGCACGTAGCGCCCAGCAGGCCATTCTTAGCGCGGCGGGCAAAATCCTCGGCCGTGCTACCCCCGTCGTCGAACCGATAATAGGCGAGCAGACTGTTCCGCGAGTAATTCCCGCTGTTATCTTTATCGTTCCAGAGCACATTCCCCACGGCTGCCCCGGCCAACCCCTCGACTAAACTGGGATCTTTCTTCAGAAGGATATCGTCTTTAGCGTTGTATTTACCGTTGCCGTTATCAATCCAAAAGCTCCCGCTTTGGGTATAAACGTGATCCAACGGAACACCGGGCTCACCGTCAAAGAGAGAACCGCCATTCACAATGGGCGTATCATTATGTGAATAATACTCGGCCCCCTCCTGGTTTATCCAAACATCATCCCCATTCACGGGAGGAACCAGTTTGTGCGAAAATTCAGCAATCAGATCAGGCGTACGGGCCAGCCCCCAAATACGCACTTCGTCAAGCATGAGATGATTGGTAAATGAGCCGTTTGGCGAAGACGCGAGCGTTAACGTATTGGTGGCGGGATACATGTACCGGGAGAACGATTCGCCCAGAGGCTGAAGAGACAGGGACAGTACCCCATCAATGTACAAGCTCAAACTATTGTTCACGTTATCCCATACGGTCGCTAAATGAACCCAACGGTTCGTCGGCAATGCATTTGCAGAAATGGTATAAGGAGTAGTCGCACTGTTATACGACACCAGAACCGGCGCATTGTTGGACAAGGACAGGCGATAGACAATGCAGGCTTTGGGACCAAAAACCGTCTGAAAGTCGAACAGGTGGCCAGTCAGGTTAGTGGACAACAGTTTAACCTGGCATTCCAATGTCCAATCCCGGCGCTGCAGGTCTGCCCGCGAACCGGCTGGGCGAATCCCCTGCTGAGCGGCCAGTTCCGGATCGGGAATTGAAATGCCGTTCGAGCTGATGATCAATGCTGATCGCGGGATAAATGGATCGCACGAGTCCACCGGACTGGAGGGAAGATCTCCATTATTCGGATTAATTTCCAGCGCATCAGGTATCCCATCGTCGTCTGAATCGGTTCCCAGATCCGTCCCGACACTGGTCGTCGGCAAGGCACTTCCAAGGGTTTCCCCTCGGCTGATGCCAGTGCCAACCCTCGGGGCGCCCATCCCCAATTCCGTGGCGGCCGTATTGGCTGTGTCGTTGGTATTCATCCAACGCCATTGATACGTCGTATCCGGTCGCCAGTTGTACTCATTCGGATTGGTTTCGTCGCCGGTTCCATTGATGAAGGGCCGTGTGGTGAACCGATTTCCGTCCTGCCCATAATATTCCTCAATATTCATCAAGCCATCATTGTCCGGATCACCAAATGGCCCGTTATCCCAATTGGTTCCGCTCAACCCATCATCCCGTGGATCCAGGCCGAACTGAACTTCCCAGCCATCAGGCAGACCGTCACTATCGGTATCATGTCCCGGTGGAATCGCTTCATCTACGTAAGTATACCCCGTTCCTTCCGTGGGATCCGTCCATTCATGATTTCGCAACTGGAACCGGTTTATCGAAGCGGGAATTGTTTTGTTCATGACCAGATTAAGGTTTAAAGCCTGTCCGCCACACATCGCCATGGTGCAACTTCGGTAGGTTTTCCCCTGAAAGTCATACGTATGCTGAACAAACGGAAGACGTCCACTCCAGTCCCAGAAAAATCCATTAGTGGAAGACTGCCTGAGTTGCGCCAGAAGACATTGCTCCCGGTAATTGCTGAGACCATCCTGATCGGAGTCTTCCCTGGCAATCGATGTGTCGACCATATTGTTGGTTGGGATCGAATTCATCACGCCGGAACGGGGATCAATCCGATTGGCCGGGTCGTACCAGGCAGACTCGAAACTGTCGAACAGCATGTCGAAGTCGGAGTCGATATCGATGGGACTGAGATCATCCGACACAGCCTGTACCATCTTTCCCTTGCGCACCCAGTCGATCATTTGATCAAACACCATCCTGGGCTTGCCATCAATTCCGCAATACTCCTGCCAATCCGAAAGGCCATCCCCGTCAAAGTCATTGGTAGTATTGGCCACCACCGGATTCATCCCCATCATCATATCCGGATCAAAATAGCGGCATTCCCATCCATCGTCCATGCCGTCGTCATCGGAGTCCCAGTTGGCGGGACTCAGGTAGTCCAGGCCGAATCCGCCTATTGAAAAATTGTATTCTTCAAGATTACTCAATCCATCCCCATCCGGATCACTACCGGCACCATAAGCAAAAGGATCGGCGGAATATTGAAACCAGTGATATTCCCACCAATCGGGAAGTCCGTCCGCATCATTATCATCAATCACCGAGATTCTGAGTTTGACAACGGAGACCCCTCCCGTGATGGACGCAGCGGCCGAACCGAAGGGTTCCCCGGGATCCTGTTCGCCGTTTTCATTACCGTCAACCCAAGCGGTAACCTGATAATCCCCATTGGGTAGACTTCCTCCCAAGACATAGGAATACGGGCCCGGAGGAAAAGGCAAGGCGCTCGTCGCCACGACCACATTGCTACTTACCACCGCACCCGTGGACGACTTAAGCTGTATCATCATCTGGCCAAAACCATCGCCGTTACCGGGCGGAGCGGAAATGTTTTCACGCCAGAGCGAGCCATTGAATATCTGGCCTGAGACAGTTTGGGCGGAGGCAGAGTCTCCCCACGCCAGCCCCATCAATAAAGCCAGACTGAATGCAAGCCATTCCCGGCGCATGGTGTGTCTCATTGTGGATGTTCCTGTCATGTTGAGCAATGCAACTGGTTTAATATCAGGGCTGCTTAATCACGATGTTGAAAGTGGCACCAAGACTATCGGTCACCGTCACGGCATTATCCCCTGCCCCGGTACGCTGGTAAATAACCGTGGTTCCGGTCATGCCGTCAGGAAGAATACCTCTTGATGTTGGAAAGAGAACACTCCATGTGTAGGGTTCCGTCCCACCGACAGCAGTCAATACAGCCAAGCCATTATTCACATCCAATTGGCTCGGCGAGGCGCTTGCACTCAACGGCGTGGCGGTCGAACTACCCGAAGATCCGCTAATCTTCGCAATCGCGGCATTCCCATTTCGATCGTAAGCGATCACATCATTCACGCCGACCGTCGTCACCGTGTAGACACCCTGGTTGCCACTTGAGGAAATAGATCCCTTTGAGCCATCTGAAACATCCCAGGTGATAGGCTCCGCCCCCCCATTGAAAGTAAAAACGGCTCGTTCACCCACCGAACTGAGTGTGGCAGAAGCGGGAGTCAAGGTCACAACGGAGGATCCGCCGTCACGCGGATCGGAAACATAAGGATGACTTTTAAAATAAGCATCCAATTCACCATTGTCGCCACTGCCTCCATTATCGCACCCCATCGGGACGAGCATGGCTAATGCCGCCACCCCCACGGCTCCCATCCAGTATTTCATTGTTTTCATCATGGCATTCCTTTCACAAATAAATTAATCGGATCTCACATCCAGTTTCTGCAAGGAGAGTCCCTCTTCGTTAATTCCCACCACTTTCCAGCGATAAACGAGATTATCATATTTGATCGAAATCACATTCCCTTCTTCAATCAGTTTTCTGGAAACCATGGCCAAATATCTCGATTTCCCGGTCATTTTATCATGAATCAGGCTAATGCCCCGGATGTCTAGTTTTTTTCGGGCCTCATCCCAAAGAGGTCCCCTTGGAATATCCGGCGGCGTCTCTCCTGAACGCTTTTCTGGGCTCATCTCTGGCTTTCTTACCACCGGCTTGGGGGCGTATCCCACCGGCCAGAAAGGATCCCGCTGGCTCGGCGTTACCGCCAATCCACTCTGATCGTCTGTACTGGGAACGGCCATCTGCCCCCCCCCCTCAGGAAGTGCCGGCATCTGGGCCTCCGCTTTACACATAACAAACAACCCGAAAATCAAAACCAGGCTGGCGCGACTACAGGGTATCATCCGCCACCTCTCTTTGTTTCCAGCAAGTTCTCGATTGGCCATTCCATCCTGACACTGAGCCGCTGTTGCTCGGGATTGTCAGGTTGCCCGGAAATCGTCATGTCGGTGACACTGAAAAAGGGGTTCCGTTCCTCCATCTGCAAAATGAATCGGGTGATGGCCTGATACGATCCATAGCCGCCGACCTGAACCGCAAAGGCTTTGTAGGCTTTCAAAGACGAATCCTTGGCCTTCAGGGGAATATCGACCACACCGACTTCGCGGGTATCCTCCACCTTGACCCCGGTGGCGCGGGCGGCAGCCTCAATTTGTTCGCTCACCCCAACCAGGTACGACCCCAATATGGGACGAAAAATATTGTCATTGTTTATCTTCCCGATCTTCGCCATCACCTCATCGTAATCCCGCTGAATTCCCAGCGCATAATCGAGTTCGCGCCTCGCTTTTTTTAATTTTTCCTGTCGGTCAGTCAGGGTCGACTCAAGAGTCTTCTTGGACTCCAACAAAGGCAACAACCCCCACGTAATGGCCACATAGATCACCACCGCGCCCACCACGCCGATCAGTGAGAAAAAAATGATTCTCTCTTTCTTTTTATCTGGAATATTCATTCGATCGGCCTCGGATAATATTTGCAGACAACTTCAAATATGCGGTCATTTTTTTCCAAAGGATCCTGCCGGAATGCGCCCGGCGGCAAGGTAGCCGACTCCACAAACTGACTAAAGGGAGTCCCTTTGAACGCATCGAGAAACTGAACCACATTCACTTCGGAGCGATCTGCGGGTGTCCGCCCCGAAAACTTCATCTCGAACACCCGGGCGGGGATCGTGTTCGAAACAACCACCACCGTCTGGCTCACACGAATCTGAGTCAATTGAATAACATGCGGCACAACAGGAACCACGGTGTCCAGTTGCCGGCCCCATGCAATGCGGGCATCACGCCAACCTTGCAGCGCCTTGAGGGTATCCATACGCCCCGCCAGTTCATTGCGAACTTCAATCGCCGCCTTGTATTTTGGCTCAGTCCGCTTCCACTCATCATTCGCCATCTCAACCTGATTTTGACACGCCCGATACTCAACGGCGAACATGAATATTCCAAAAGCAATCATGAACAGCAACGCCCCCAAGGCAACGCGGATCATCAAGGCCAATGACACCGGACTGGCGCTACGCTGCTCGTCCTTGAATATCAGATTGATATGCATCTATCAGTTTGCCTTCAACATAGCAAAGGCCGCGCCAACGGCAGCCGAAAAGCGCAACTCCTGCCCTTTAAGTCGTTCAGGAATGGCACCGGGCTGAACCACCAACCCTTCAAATGGATCCCACAATGTCGGCGCCTTCCCTGTGGCCAACTCAATCTCCTGATCCCAAAGGGGCAAACCCACCGCCCCGCCACAGACATAAAGTTTCCCGACATGAAGGCTCTCACGCCGCTCTACAAAATCCCAGGAGATAATAAGCTGCTGCAAAAAAGGCTCCATGGCCTGATGAACGGCTTTCGAAACATCAAACGACCCATCATTGAGGATTCCCGCCGCAACGTCCTGGTCCACCCCCAGACTATCCTGTAGTTTCTTCACTAAATTCGACATTCCGAAATCGAATTTCCTGACCATAATCAGGTTTTTTTTGTTGAAAAAAGCCACAACGGTAACCGACGCGCCGAAATCAATCACCGCGCAACAATCATCCGCGTGACGCCAACCCTGAGCCCGGCTGAAGGCCGTCATACTGGCCAACCCTGACACCTCAATGGAACAGGGAGCAGGCGTTCCTACAGAAAACGTTCCACAGATGGCGCGAACCGTCTCATCAGGAATCGCAGAGGCAAGCGCCCGGACTTCTGTTCGGGTTTCACTAATCACCTCGTAACCAAGGCGATAATTAGCATTCTCTCCGAGTCCCATCAGTTCACGGACGTGTTCGTCATTTGATTTCCCTAAATGGACAGGAAAGGTCAAAAGCTTCACAAGCCCGCCGCCTTTTGAAATCGCAACGGCCGCATAACGCGCCTTAACCGGTTTTGGAATTTCACAGATATCAGGAAGCGACTCCTCCGATTCCGGCAGTTTAATCGCAGGCAGAACATCAATCGCTATTACCGTGGGAACACCATGGATCTGGCTTAGGCGCGCCAGTTTTGTTCCTGAGGATCCAATATCGATCCCCAGCACATCGGAATAATCCCGGCGAAAAAATGCTGCAATATCAGTGAGTTTTCTCATACATTCAACACCGGCTCCGGTTCGTAAAGCCCTGCTCAGATTTCACCGCTTCAATCAAAGCAGAAGCGCTCAGGTTTCGCAAGCATCGGTTGTAATATATCATCTGGCATGTGGCATGAAACTTACATAATCTCATTTTTGCAACTACGAGAAAACGTGCAGAGCTAAATTCCTAACTCATAATGTTTATCAGAAATATAACAATGAATATGTTGAGCGGAACTTTGTATCGTTGTTCTGGCACAAGTCGTGCTATTATTTATTCTTAGGAATAAAGCATGGGGCGGGCCAACCTAAGGGTGAGTGAAGAAGGAGGGAAAGCAGATGGGTATAGATCGTCTCAGTGACATGCGCGCAGGCTTCACCTTGGCCGAGGTTGTCATAGCGGCTGGTTTGATGGTGCTGACCATAACGATGTTTCTGAGTTCCTTTGTGCAAGCCCAGAAATCGGCGAAGCTTGTTGATGAGCGACTCAAGGGGGTACATTTCGCCCGGCTTAACATGGAGTCCTTGCTCACGAACACGTATACCAGCACAGCCCTGAGCATTGCCAACAGGCCGAACTGGGTTACGAACACAAGCCTTGATGAGGGAGTCACGTCGAAGTACATCTGCGGCTATGCGGTCACGACCAGTGCCTACCCCACAGCAAGAATCATTATTTTGAGCAATACCTGGTTCAGCACAAGACCGGCAAGAACCAGCAGCGTAACAGTAGCGACCGCCATAAGCAGTGGATTTCAATACTGATGAAAACACGCAGTAACAGGATTTATCGCACAGGGTTCACGGCCGTGGAAAGCATGATCACCGTGGCTATCTCCGTCTTCATTGTCGCCGGCCTGCTGACCGTATTTATTGTCTGCAATCGGTACTGGCACCAGACATCGCTGGATTTGGCCATCACCCGGCAGGGAAACCAGTGCCTCGAAAAAATGGTTTTTGGATACGGCACGAATATCGGACTGCGGGGAGCCTACTGGGTAACGAATCGGGCCACTTCCACCAATTGGCGGATTCAAAGCAGTAACTATTATGGGGAAGTTTGGTATGTGTACGACGCAACCAACAAAGTCGTCATTTTTTCCAATAAACAGGAGAACTGCGTGATCGGACGAGGAATTGTTGCGTCGCAGGTATCAACCATAAACGGGTTGAGCATTTCCCTGACCTCGCAGCAGTCGGACGGACGCTATACGTCTAGCAACGCGCTAAGCACTTTTGTAAAACTACGCGCACCCAAGGCAGAATGATTGATGTCTGGTGTTGATTCATCCCCGATCATGTGGAGGGAAAGACAGTATGAAATATAGAGCATACGGCAATCACGAGAATGGCGGGTATGTTCTGATTACCGTCCTGCTCCTGAGTTGTATCGCCGCCATCTTGGTTTTAGGCATGCAACGGGAAGGCATCAGTCAGATGGGGATAACCTCTCGGCAGGAATCCTTGGAACAAGCACTATTTGTGGCCGAGGGTGGCTGCTCGCTCTGCCTTTCGCATATCATGGCCAACAACCCGGTACCTGCCTACCTCAGCGGGTCTATTGGAGGAGGGACGTTCAGCGCGGGAATCGGCTTCGGGGGTGGCTCGGCGGTTCTGAACTACACCCTCTCTTCAACCGGGTTTGTTCGCGGGGTTCGCCGGGTTGTCACGGTCGACTACGTCCATTCACGCAGTTGGGCCGAGTATGCCTTATGGTACGATCACTACAACGGAACGATTTGGTTTCAGACAGGGGATCGTTTCAAGGGCAAAGTCCACGCCAACGATTACCTCTATCTTCAGGGAGCACCGGTCTTTGAAAAACTTCTCACATCCGCTCAATCCACATGGGGCAGCGGCCCCGCCAGCGCCGTTTTCAGCAACAGTTATCAGTTGGGGGTTATGCCCATGACCATGTCGTCGATTAACTTCACCAACACCGCCTCCACCCAGGACTGTTTAAAGGCACAGGCCAACCTGGTTTTGACGGGAGCGACGACCATCGCCATGTCGGGCACTAATTTATTCCTCTGGAATGGCGGCCGAAAATGGACAAACTACAACTACACCACAGTCAATCCGGGAGTAATGACCGATGGCGTGATCTATGTTTCCTCCGTGGGATCATCCACGGGAACTCTCACGGTTGCGGGTACCTTAAATGGGCGGTTGACCCTTGTGGCGGACGGGAACATCAACATCACAAACCACATTCGATACGCCAGCAACCCCTCGACCAATTATTCAGACGACGCATTGGGTCTTATTTCACGGTGTGATGTCGTCGTCAAGAGCAACTGTCCCGTAAATTTGGACGTATACGCACACATTATCGCCGAAGGCGGCATGACAAGCTCGACCAATGACGGCATGTTCACTGTGGAGGCATATGATACGCGTCTGACAACAGCTTGCTCGAACCTGAATGTTTACGGTGGAATTGTTGAGAACTACCGTGGTCCGGTCGGCACAACAGGCGGAAAAGGATACTTGAAAAACTATATATTTGATACCCGCTTCAAGACCAATCCCCCACCGCATTATCCGGTCGTAGGCGACCAGTACTACTGGGGTGGATGGAGGGATTCGCCATGAAAAACGAACCTGAACCCCCAAGTCAGCCGCTCGGCGAGCAGGACTGGCTTTGGCTGGCGCTCGCTGGCCTATGCACATTGCTTGTCTGTATTGGAGCGAACAAAATACTAAAACCAACGCGGGTGTCCCCGCCTTCCACAGCCCCATCCCCTGTCGTTTCTGATGTTTCTGTGACACCGCCAGCGACAGTGACTGAGTTGGCGCCGGCTCCCGCTTGGCCCGCACTCGATACCGGCCGGATGGCAACGGAGCGCACGATTCCGCAGTACGAGGCCGTTCGGATGACAGGCGAGGATCTTCGGCGGCACTCAAGGGAAGATCCCCATGCCGCTGACGCGCTATCCGAAGCGGCGATCAAAAAAATTGAAGAGGAAGGCGCCTTGATCAAATAAAGCGATCTATATCTGGGATGCAAATCATGCTACTTGTAATGAAAGTGGGCGAAAATACATAATCGAGAGAGGAAAACGATGAAAAACCCGTATGGAATAATGATGGGCATGGCAATTCTGGCGGCGGGAATGTTTGTGGCTGGAAGATCACTGGCCGGAATGCTGGATCCAACGAATGCTCCAGGTCCGACCATGCACTCACTGGAAGAAATCTACCAGAAACTTGACAGCATTGCCGGGACACTGACCACCAATGTGGGGAGCGCCTACCCCGCACTGGTGGCGAAAACGGGTCAAACGAATTCCCTAACAAGCGGGGATGACGGCGATCTAAGGAAGGGAATGACGTGGCCAACCCCACGTTTCACAGTCCAAGCCAATACCAATGTCGTTCTAGATAACCTGACCAGCCTGATGTGGGCACGAAATGCAAACCTTCCGGGAGGCGCAACTAATTGGTCTGACGCAGTAAGCTATTGCAAAACTCTGGCTTACGGCAGTTACTCGGACTGGAGATTGCCGAATGTGCGCGAATTACAGAGTTTGATCGACTTTAGTCAGTACAGTCCCGTTCTTCCGCCTGATCATCCATTCACAGACGTACAATCGGACTACTACTGGTCAAGTACTACGTATACGCACGAGTCGAGCTCAGCGTGGCACGTACTCTTATCAGACGGCTACACGTACTATTCAACTAAGGGTACTCTCTTCTACGTGTGGCCGGTTCGTGGCGGACAATAACGAAGAGAAGGATGAGGGCTGAATGATGAATGATATATCAAGGATACCCTTCTTAGCCTTCGCTTGTTTTTTCCTATCATCGATCAGTGTGTTGGCATCGGCCAACATTGACCCGACTAACAAGCATGCCTGGGCCGAGAACACGGGGTGGATGAACTTTGCGCCGACAAACGGGGGGGCAACGGTTTATTACAATGGGACGAGCGGACACCTGACGGGATATGCCTGGGCCGAGAATATAGGCTGGATCAAACTGGGCAACAACGCCGGGGGGCCCTACACCAATAGTAGTTCCGAGGATTGGGGCGTTAATCTGAACGCTACAGGCTCGCTATCAGGATATGCCTGGGGCGAAAACATCGGGTGGATCAAATTTGATCCGGCCCACAGTCAGGTGACTAACGATATGGCCACAGGCCAGCTTGACGGTTACGCTTGGGGCGAAAACATCGGGTGGATTCATTTCAAGGGGAACGCCCCTGTCTATAACGTCAGAACATGGGCCTTTGACAAACATCCTCTAGGAACTCCCGATTGGTGGCTGTCTCTGTACAATGTTGACGAGACCAGTAATCCTGACAGTGACCCCCTGTTGGCGTGGCAAGAATACGTCGCCGATACCGACCCAACAAACCCCGAATCGTTTTTTCATATCGAGGCTATCTCATATGTTAGCAATGAGGTGATTTCCAACCTGCCGCCAACCATCGTAAGTTTTCAGTCGTCCCCTCGACGCTTCTATACGCTGATCAGGAGTGATGATCTAAAATCCGGAATCTGGACGAACGTCCCGAATCAAACCGGCATACAAGGCACTGGCGGGCTTGATTCATTACAGGATACGAATACTCCCCCGCGGCAGTTCTACCGGGTTGACGTAAAGCTAACTCCATAGCTGCTTTTCTTGACACCGACGCTTATTGGCGTATGCTTCAGTTCAATAATCCTCAATAATAGTAAAAAGTATTTAAATGAGCCGTGCATCGCAAACCATGCGGATTGATATTCCTCCTGACCTGAAGGCCGAACTCCGTTTGCCTGGAAGCCAGCGAACGATCATGCCGGAGCCCGAGCCAATCCCGCAAATGCCCGCCCGGACGAAATCCCACTCCTCTCTTGGCGACCCTGATTTTCAGGAACTGTTTCAAAGCGTTTATGATGGCGCCATTATCACCACGATGGCGGGAAAAATTGTGGATGCCAATATCCGCGCTACCGGTTTTTTAAAATATTCCCGGGACGAACTGCTCTCACTCAATTTGATGGATATTATCTCAGGGGCTGATTCCTCCACACTTGCGTCGATTCAAGAAGGAATCAAGAAAGACCGGTTCATTCTGATCCAAGCCTACTGTGCCCGGCAGGATAAATCGCTCTTTCCTGCAGAAATTACCGTAAATCCGCTGACCGTCGGGAAAAGGGAATATCATTGCTACTTCATCCGCGATATCACCTGGCGCCGACAGGCCGAAGATATGTTGAAAACCGTCCATAAAGCCATTCAGAATGCCGCAACAGGAATTGCTATTGCCGATCTCGAAGGACAGATCGACTATGTCAATCAAGCGGCCGTACGGCTCTGGAGCGATGGGGAAAGCGTTAACGGACGCCATCTGCAAGACTTGGTGACAGACCCCGATCAATTCCATTCCATTCTCAAAACGGTCAAGGCGGGGGAAAACTGGGCCGGCGAAGTTATAGTAACGCGGACTAACAGCCCTTCCATCCATGTCCAGATCGCGGCCGCCTCCAATCGGAATTCGGAATCGCAATTAACCGGCATGATCCTGTCTTTCCTCGACATCAGTGACCGTATTCGCGCTCAGGCAGCCGAGAAACATGCAGCTATCCAGCATGTCATGGTGGAAAGCCTGGGAACCGCCTGCCATCATCTCGGGCAGCCTGCAACAGTTCTGCTGGCCAGTCTTGAACTTCTCGCCAAGGTCAAGGGCAACGACAAGTCCATGAGCGAGGAACTGCTTGCCTCCAGTATTGACGCCGCAGAATCACTTCGAACGATGCTGCATAATCTCAATGATCTCACGGAGTACCATACCACCCCGTATATAGAGGGACAGGATGTACCCGGCATGATCGAATCCCGTATCCTGGATGTGAATAAGAGGTGACGACGCCGGTATTCAGAACAAAACCAGCCGCCTGGTTCCCATGGTTGATCGTGGCGGCAGGTTTTCTGGCTTATTCAAACAGTTTTTCATGCTCCTTTCTTTTCGATGATGCCGTTGTCATCACCAACAACCCACATATATATCATCTCTGGCCGCCCTGGTTGGCGGTGCTTTCCCCTGCCCGCTTCCTGGCCGATTATTCATTCGCGGTAAACCACCTCTGGGCAGGCAGTTCCCCCGCCGATTACAGGTTGATTAACATTATTATCCATCTTTCCGCGGGATTATTATTATACGGGATTGTCCGCAGAACACTCCTGTTACCCCGATGGGAAAGCCGATATACCTCGACGGCGGCAGGTTTGGCTTTCTCAATCGCCCTGCTCTGGACGCTCCATCCACTCCAAACCGAGAGCGTCACCTACATCGCACAACGGATTGAGGCGTTAATGGGGTTATTCTTCCTGTTAACCCTTGCCTGTTTCATCAGGGGAGTTGCTGATGAGGGCTCAAAAAAATGGTTTATTGCCGCATGGATTGCCTGTGTACTGGGGATGGGAACCAAGGAAGTCATGGTGACCGCACCACCCCTCATTCTCCTCTACGACGCGATCCTGGTCTCATCCTCGTGGAGAGAGCCGTTTATTAAACGATGGAAAATCCACGCGGCCTTATTCTCAACCTGGATCTTGCTGGCCGTCTTGGTAGGACTGGCAGTAGCCAGGGCCCATGCGGAAAACGTCACGCTCTTCAGTTCGGAAACGATACGATGGAAATACGCCCTGACCCAATTGAACGTACTGGCCCATTACCTCCGCCTCTCCATCATCCCCTACCCGCTTTGCCTCGATTATCATTGGCCCTTGGTCGAATCAGTCAGGGAAGTCATATGGCCGGGAGGACTGGTCGTTTTGCTTGGAGCAGGCACATTGTGGGCACTCTGGCGTCGCTCCTGGTTGGGGTTTATAGGAGCTTGGTTTTTTATTATTTTGGCCCCCACATCAAGTGTCAATCCTCTGTCCGATGCCGCCTTTGAACATCGGATGTATCTCCCCCTTGCGGCAGTCCTGACCGTGCTGGTTATAGGCGTCTGTACAATGATGCAACGCAGGGGCGCATGGGTTCTTGGCTTCGCTTGTTTATGCCTGACAGGGTTGACCATGGGAGCCCTCTCCTTCCAGCGAAACAAAGATTACCAGTCCGAGGAATCCATGTGGCGGGATGTCATCCATAAACGCCCGGATAACTTAAGGTGTTATATCTCGCTCTCCTCAGCCCTGATGGCTGAAGAACGATATGTCGAGGCTCAAGATATTTGCCGTACTTTTTTGATGCGTTGTCCCGACTTCTCGAAAATGACAGACGAGATGGTTGCCCATCGCTTCGTTCAACCCGGCGCGCCACCGGTACCCATGTATTACTCCATGGTGCATAACAATCTTGGCCTGATCGCATTAAATCTGAATCACCCTGAGGAAGCCAAGCAACATTACCGTGAGGCGCTGCGACTCTATCCTGGAGGAGTGTGGGCATACCGCAACCTCGGGAACCTTCTTTATAGTGAAAAACAACTGGATGACGCGATTGCCGAATGGCAACTCGCAATTGAGCGCCAGCCTCGAGATTACAAAACGCACGAAGCGTTGGGGGTGGCGTATTCTCAAAAACGACAATTCGAGGAGGCTGTCCGCTCCTATGAGAAAGCCATAGAAATCAAACCCGACCTCTGGTTCTCGAGAGCACAACTGGCGTGGACTCTGGCGACTTGTCCTGAGGACACCATTCGAGACGGGGCGCTGGCGCTCGAAACGGCCATTCCCCTGTTGGCGGCAACCCAGGGACAAAGCGCAAGAGCATACGACATCGTGGCAGCCGCGTATGCCGAGGTTGGCAACTACTCAAATGCCGTCACGCTGGCGGAACAAGCGCTCTCGCTGCTCTCACCCAACCGCAAGTCGGCCGATCTTAACGCCATCCTTCAACGGCGCGAGACCTATCGCTCGGGTCGGCCGTATCGCGATAGCGAATAACGAACCCATTAAAAAACACAGCCCCAGTCAAGGGGCTGTGTCATCACACTCACACTACTGACTACTGAACAATCGAATCAGTTCGTCAACAAGTGACCTTCAGCGGACAGTGTGCAGGTCGCATTCGTGCCGATTACGCCAAAGCCAACCGTACCGCCACCCGGGCAGTTCGTGCATGCTGTGGGATTCTTGATATAAGCCATGACTTCCGGGGTCACCGCCGTATCGCCGGTATTCTTCTTGGTCGCCAGCGCCCACTGCTCTTTGCCAGCTTCAATCTGGCGCAGATTGTTAATACAGGCGTTTGTCTGTGACTGCGTTCTGGCCTTCATGAACGAAGGAATGGCGATCGCCGCCAGCAAGCCGATGATCGCGACCACAATCATGATTTCGACCAGTGTAAACCCTTGTTTCGTCCTCTTCATTTCCATATCTCCTTGTTTGTTGTTGGTTACCGAGACTCATCCCCGACAGTATTGAAAATTATATAGCATTAGCCGTACCAACTTGAAATATCCACAGTCATCATCAGAAATTGTTTCAATTATCCACACAATTAGGTTTATGACGACACAATAATGAGAATATAATCAGTTCAGCAAAACATGCCCTGGAAGAACCGTACAAGTCGCGTTCGTGCCAATCACACCAAAGGCAACCGTGCCACCGCTGGGGCAGTTAGTACAGGCACTCGGATTCTTGATATAGGTCATCACTCCGGGAGTATCAGCCGTAACCCCTGTGCCTTTCCGCATCTCCAACGCCCACTGCTCTTTTCCGGCCTCGATTTGGCGCAAATTGTTAATACAGGCGCTGGTCTGCGACTGCGTCCTAGCCTTCATGAATGAAGGGATGGCAATCGCCGCGAGTAGACCGATGATGGCCACCACGATCATGATTTCAACCAACGTAAACCCTTGTTTCATCCTATTCATTTCCTCGTCTCCCTAGTTTTGGACATTTCCAATCTCGCTCCGACGCTTGGATAAAATAGCAGTATCCGTGCCAGTTCGGAACATTACCCCGTTCACCCGGCGTTCCCCTATTCGGCCGGCAACTTTCTGTAAAGAGTTGCAAGACTGATTTTTAATGATTTTGCCGCCTTTTCCTTGTCTCCTTTTGTCAGAGTCAGGATCTGCTCCAGATATTCCTTCTCACGCTCGCGCAGAAACGTCTTGAGCGATTTATTCCGATAGGCATCGACCCCGGTTTCGGATGGTGCGGCCACTTGCGCCGCAGGCTTAACTTGGTTGAGAATCCGGGGCGGCAAAACGTCCGGGGTAATCTTGTTATCCTGAGCAAAGGTTATGGCGTGTTTCAAGGCATTTTCAAGTTCGCGCACATTCCCCGGCCATTGATACCTCTCCAACATCTCTTTTACTTCCGGCATCAATTTCGGCAGTTCACGGCCATTTCCGGTTTCTTTCCGGAGCACACTGTAAACCAGGGGCAAAATATCCTCCTGGCGCTCACGCAAGGGCTTGATATCGATCGGGATCACGCTCAGTCGGTAATAGAGATCCTCCCGGAATGTCCCCTGTTTGATCATGGCTTCCAAACTGGTATTCGTGGCGGCAATGACACGAACATCGACCGGGATATTGTCGTTGCCACCGACGCGCCGGATTTCTTTTTCCTGCAGCACCCGCAAAAGTTTGCCTTGAATACTAATCGGCATGGAGGGGATCTCGTCCAGGAACAGAGTGCCTCCATTGGCCGTCTCAAAAAGGCCTTCTTTATTGACTGAAGCTCCGGTAAAAGCCCCTTTTACATGCCCGAACATCTCCGATTCGAGCAAGGCTTCCGGAAGTGCTGCACAATTTACCGCTACAAAACGCTTGTCCTTCCGTCGGCTATTCACATGAATCGCCTTGGCCACCAATTCTTTGCCCGTTCCGCTTTCACCCGTGATCAGGACAGTGGTGTCGGCCGGGGCGACGCGCCTGATCATCTCACAGACATTCCGCATGGCCGGACTTTCGGCCACGATATTTTCAAACTTATACCGGCCGACCAATTCTTCCTTCAGTTCAAGGTTCTCTGAAAGCGCCCGACTATACTCGAGAGCCCGCTGGATCGTGATCAACAACTCGTCCATCTTGAACGGCTTGGTGACATAATCAAACGTTCCGAGCTTCATGGCTTCAATGGCCGTCTCAACAGACCCATACGCCGTCAGAATAATAACGGGCATCGCGGGGCGTACCTGCCTGGCTATTTTGAGAAGCTCAAGCCCATCCAGGGGCGCCATACGGATGTCCGTAATCATCAGATCAAAGACATCTGTGTTTAGCAACTCAGGCACCTTGCTACCATCTTGAATAGGTGTAAGGGTGTAGCCTTCCGCCTGAAGAATGGTATTCAAGAGACTGAGCATCCGAGGCTCATCATCAACAAGTAGAATTCGCGTCATAGAATCTCCCCCCTATCGAACTTCACTAAAATTCTCAATTATGATTATAACGGCATTGCGCCCTAAAACAACATCAATTCTCATAATTGCGCAATGGGTCACTCACGTGGGTCACTCATTACATAATCGCTATTCAGCAACCAACGAGTCCATCATCATATTTCTGCCGTCAGTCGAAAGTGGGGGGAAATCGTATTTAGTTTCAAAGAGTTCGACAATACGGTCGCATACAGTGGCTTCATCCCCGCCCGAAACCTGAACACGGATCGTTGTTCCCTCTTGTAGCCCCAGAGAAACAAGTGAAAGCAAAGACCGCAAATCAGCCTCCCCGGCTTCGGCAAAAACGCGAATTTGGGATGGGCATTTACTGGCCTCCGTGACAATTTTAGCCGAAGGGCGGCAATGGATCCCCTGCTCGTTGCGTATTGTGGCTAGGCGCTCAATCATAGAGTCGGGTTGCCTTTCTCATCCACGGCACGAAAGTATATCCTGAATTCCGTACCGACGCCCATCTGGCTGTCAACTTCAATGAATCCGCGACATTGGCGCACAATCCCATACACCATGGAGAGTCCGAGCCCTGTTCCACGCCCCCTCTCCTTGGTCGTGAAGAAGGGCTCGAAGATATGCGCCTTAACCTGCTGATCCATCCCGCTTCCCGAGTCTTTGACGATCAATAAGCCGTAGGTTCCAGGCTCGACGGCCACATGGGCCTGGCAATACTCCCTATCAAGCGTCACCCGGCGGGTCTCAATGCTCAAGGTTCCGCCACTGGGCATGGCATCCCGCGCATTGACCGCAAGATTAAGAATGATCTGTTCGACTCCACCCGAATCCGCCTCGACTAATCCGCCCCCCGCATTCAACTGAATATCCAGAATAATATTTTCGTTCAGTGTTCGCTTCAACAGCAACACCATTCCGTCCACCGATTTACATAAATCAATATTGCGTATCTGGAGACTTTGCTTGCGTCCGACAGCCAGGAGTTTTGAAGTCAGTTTTGCCGCACGGTCCGCACTGTGAAGAACTTCACGTACGTCCTCCCGGGCTGGATGTCCTTCCGGAAGCGCATCCAGCGCCAGGGTTCCGAAGCCCAGGATGGACGTCAGCAAATTATTAAAATCATGGGCCACCCCACCTGCCAGCAACCCCAAAGCCTCCATCTTTTGGGATTGGCGGAGTTGCATTTCCCGCTCAATCAGCTGCTCCTCGGCATTCTTTCGCTCCGTGATATCCCGTAACAGCAGAACGCTGCCGCCATGATGCTTGAGTACACCCGAAATGATTTCAAGCGGAAAGGTTCGCCCGTCTTTCCGTTTTCCGGTCGCCCAGCCAATGTGGAATCCCTCCCGCTCCAGAGCATCATAGATTTCATGCTTGGCGTTGGGCGTGCTCCGGCGGTCGGCGTAAATCATATCCGTCTTGCGCCCCAACACCTCTTCAGGACGATGCCCGAACATTCGCAACACCGACACACTCGTCATCGCAATATTCCGACTGGGATCCACCACCAGAAGGACATCGGGGCTGATGGAGTCGACAATATCCTCAAGTTCCTCATTTTTCAGGGCGGCCTT
>JBAXPK010000009.1:0-67300 GCA_037132275.1 bacterium | reverse complement strand
CCAATTCTGTAGCGTGGAAGAGCCGCGACTATGACGCGGCTCCTTCCACCGTCTGGCGCCGGGCCGCAGTCCCGGCGCTACTAAAATGTCCCCGTACCGCCGCGACTATGACGCGGCGGTGGCCAGCGGCGTGGCCGCCCTACCCGGGGATCCGTGCGTTCCTTCCCACTTCCGGCAGCGGCCCCCGCTGCGACTGAGGAGTTGGCCGTCATCCATGATTTCCACGATTTCGCAGAGATTCGGGCAATCGTCACAGCCGAAACTTTGTGTGATGATGGGGCGCAGGCAGACCTCGTAACCGCGGAAACGGGTCTGCTTGATCTCTGCACGCGAAGCAATCAGAGCCGCCCCGTAGGCGCCCATTACCATGTTGTGCCGGGGAATCAGAAGCTCGGTCTTGAGAATCTCCTTGAAGGCCCGGCGGATCCCCAGGTTGGCGCTCACACCGCCCTGAAGCACGATGGGCTCCTTGATTTCCTTTCCAGCGCAGACGTTGCTCAGGAAGTTTCGCACCATGGCATGGCACAGTCCCATCAGGATATCTTCCTGCCGGTGCCCGGTCTGCTGCTTGTGAATCATGTCGGACTCGGCGAATACCGTGCAGCGGCCGGCAATGCTGGTGGGCGCATTCGACAACATCGCCTTCTCGCTCAAGAGCGGTACCGTAATGCCCAGCCGGATCGCCTGGGAATCGAGAAAACTGCCCGTGCCGGCGGCGCAGACAAGATTCATGGCAAAGTCCACCACCACCCCGTTCCGGACAATGGTCACCTTGCTGTCCTGCCCGCCGATTTCAAAAATCGTCTGAACGTCGGGATGCAGATGGATGGCGGCGCGGGCATGGGCCGTGATTTCATTCTTCACGACATCGGCGCCGACCACCGCGCCGACAAGATGACGGCCACTGCCGGTTGTGCAGACCCCGGCCATTTCGACGGTCTCCCCCAGGGCGGCCTTGGCCTCAAGAAGCGCGTGCTGGACGGATGCGATGGGATTTCCACCCACCCGGCCATAGGTTTCAAACAGAACATCATGCTGCGGCCCGATCACCACCAGATTGGTGCTGATCGACCCTACATCCACCCCCAGATACCCCTTTGTTTTCATAGTCACAACCTAACCCATCATAGTCAGAGCCAAGAAAAAGAATTTGAACAGAAGATCACGAAGCACACAAAGAAGAATTTTCTTCCCCGCCTCCGGCGGAAAACCCATTACCTTTGCGGTCTTCGTGTGCTTCTGTTCAAAATTCCTTCCGTTTTTTCCGACGCTCATACAACACGTCCACGAACGCTTCCAGCCGCGTTACCATGCCGACGTGGCTGGTGTGTTCATCGAACGAACACTCATATACCGGAATGCCCATATCCTGGCTGATTTTGCGCAGAATGGGCCGGATGGTGATCTCCGGCATGCACCCGGCCGGCGCCACATGGATCACCCCGTCATAGCCCTCCTGCGCACAACGAACAGTGTGCGCAACCGAATCAACAGCGTGTCCGCCCAAGGGTGTACCCAGATAGGGTTGCGCCAATTTCTTCATCGCGCGACGGCTGCTCTTGCTCCAAAATCCAATATGGAAGATGTTACTCATCTCAACCCCGAGCAGAAAGAAATTCCTCACTTCCACCCCCATGCCGCCCAGGGTTTCCTCGAGGTCATGATTGATACACCGGTCCCGCAACACCGTGGCCTCGCCGATCAGGCCGATCTTAAGCGGTCGCCGCCCGGTGTGCACGGGGACATGGCGGAATCGCCCCGCGATGGAATTCCGGAACGCCCTGATCTCGGGCAGCGTCCGGGCCTGGTCCAGATCCTTGAGGCAGACATTCATCACGCGCGTCGTGTCGCCCGGATTCAACTCTACCGCCCGCCGTGTCCAGGCGGCCACTTCCAGGTCATCAATGGTGAGGGTTTTCAACCGCGCCCGGAAGCAGCAGCGCAGAAAGGATGAGACGGTGGGATTGAAATACCGGATGATCGGTGGCTTGAAGCCATCGTAGCCGAGGCCAAAGATAAACAGGTTGAAGCCGCGCTCCTTCAGCAGTTTCTGTTGAAGCATGCGGTAGTAGCGCAACCGGCAGGTGCCCTGGCTGTTGACCATCACGCCGTATTCCACCCCTTCCATGGCGGCCTTGATGAAATGCCCGGTAGCGGCCTTGAAGGAAATGCAACTGAACTCCGGCGCGGCTTCCACGCCCAATTGCAGGATTTCCGGCGTGGTGCAGGTGCGGGTCCAGGGCGTGACGCGCAGGCATTCCACCGACGCTCCCAGCGCCAGCGAGTAATTACCCCAGGGTTCAATGGCCAGCGACGGCATGTTGCTCCTTTATGGAATCGACAAACGCTTCCAGCCGCGTATCCACACCGGCCTGGCCGGCATGTTCATCCAACACCAGCGTCATGAGGGGAATCTTCTTCCCCTCCAAAATCTCACGGAACAGAACGCTGACAATCGAATCACAGCCGCAATTGAACGAACTAAGTTGAATCACCCCGTCACAGTCCGCAGGCTCCAGCCGGTTCAACTGATCGTAGATGACACTGCACATATCCCACTTGATCGGTTCCGAGTCGATGTCCTGCGCGGCAAAGGAAACCGTTTCCACCCTGACACCCAACCTGTCGAGTTTGCCGAGGATCAGTTCGGATAGATACGGGTCGTGAAGGTTGTAGGGATGGCCGATCATGAGAAAACACAGCGTGTCCGGCTGTCGCGGGGGGGCGCTTTTATTCCGGGCGGCCTGCAGGGCGGCCATCGCGCTGCACGTCGCCGTCGCAATGACCGCCTCGTCCGCGTTCAGCATACGCCCCAGTTGCGCCAGGGAGTCGACCAGCGGCGTCAGGGCCTCATTGATATCCAGCGTGAGGATCTTCACGCCCTGCGGGAACTGGGCGCGGGCGCTGTCCGGCATCACCCCGAGTTTCGGGCAGGCAATATGCCTGCGGCGTGTCGACAGGAGGCGCGGCACAAAAATCATATCCACCTTGCCGACCAGTTCGGCGAGATGGGCATCAAATAACTTAAAGGGCAGGCAGTGTTCCGTCTCGGAAACCAGACCGGCTTGCTCGATGGTCTTCCGGGTGGTTGGGGCGGAGAGGACGACCTTCATACCCAGTTCGGTCAGGAAGGTTTCCCAGAGTTCAGGATAAAGGTAATGGGTAAGCGCCCGGGGGATCCCAATGGTGAGCCGTTCCCGCGCCTTCCCGTCCAGCAAGGCTTTTAGCGCCTGGCGAGCGGGGTGTTTGCGCTCATTCAGAATTAATAAGGCGGCATTGGCACCGGTCTGCATGGCGACGGGAACGCCTCCGCCATAATCCGCCCAATGCCCGGCCACGAAGAGATTTTTCACAGGGGTTTTGCAGCGGGACACCAGGGCGCGGATATTTTTGCCGGTCGGCCGGGTTCCCATGATGCTTCCCTCCGCATTGCCGGTGTACCGCCAGTACGTCACGGGGGTCGCGGCTTCCATGACTTCGATGTGGCTGCGGAGCCCGGGCGCGAACTCCTCCTCCACACGGCGGATCAACGTCTCGGCGAATTGCGTCTTGAACGCCTTGTAGTCTGCGCCGCGTTTCCTGCCTTCTTCGGTGTGCCAGGTGTCATAACGGCTCAGAATGGCCGGGCAATGAATGGTCAGCGTCCCCTTCCCCGGCGGCGCCACGGAAGGATCACGAACCGACGGGGCCATGATCGTCAGCGCGGTTTTCTCCGGATCCCCGCCATACTGCTCTTCACGCGAGACGCCATCTTTGGTCAGGTAAAGCATTTCCTCGCCGAATCCGAGCGTGGCGGGGTCGCAATCCAGGCCCAGGAACACGGAGAAATTCGAGTAGTACAGGTCGGCCGTACGCACGGCAGTCCGCAGTCTGTTGGAGACGCATCCTGCGGGCAGCATCTCGTCGTAGAGCGTCCTTAGATCGCCGGCCGACACAACCTGCCCGGCCTGCACCACCCGTCCATCGGCCAGGGATACGCCAACGGCCTGTTTGTGATCATTCAACAACACGCGGGCGACCCGTTGATTCAGGTACACCGCCGAACCGGTGGACTCGATATTTTTACAGAGCCAGGCCACCAGGGCGCGGCTGCCGCCGCGCGGCGGCGCATGAAAATTTCCGGTAAAGGCCCAGGCGACCGGCATCAACATGGCGATGAAACTTTCCTGCCAGGCGAAGAGTTTTTTCAGTTCCGGATTTTGGAAATATCGCTCCACACCCTTATCAACCGAGACCCGGATATGCTTCATGATGGGGAGGCACCATCCCAGCATCCGGCCCCCGTGACTGAACTTCTCGGCAATGGCCATGGTCTCGCTGGTGCGGATACAGTCATTCAGGCGTTCCCACCGCAGGCCGAGCGCCTGCGCATCACGGAAAAATGCGCGGATGCCTTTCTCGTCGCCCGGGAAATCCTGAATCAGGCGATCCCGCAAGGCCAGGGGATTGGTGGTGAGCAGGTAATCGAACGCGGCGCCCCGCGTTCGGCTGATGCGCGTGAGCGGTTTACAGCGGGGATAATCATCGCCGAGGGTGTTGAACAGACGGTGGACGAACCCGCCGGAATGGCACTGATTGAGCCATTGGATCGCCGTATCGAAGGCAAAGCCGTTGCGGTCGAAGCCGCAAAGATAGCCGCCGGGCTGACCCTGGGCTTCAAACACCGAGACCTTGAGGCCGGCTTTGGAAAGAAGGGCGGCGGCAGTCAATCCGCCGATCCCGCCCCCAATCACAGCCACATCGCATGATTCGCCCAAAGACATAGCGGATGAGTTTTATGTATGGGGCTCCCCCCGTCAAGCCAGTTTGGCTTACCGGGCGACTGTGGGGAGCATGTCACTCCCGTCGGACTTGTATTTGCCCCCTATAATCCGGCAATAATTTTGAACAGAAGGCCACGAAGCTCGCAAAGGAATTGTTATTTCCGCCTCCGGCGGTAATAATAATTCTTATTCTTCGTGATCTTTGTGTGCTTCTGTTCAAACTCTTCTCTTGAGTACCAAATAGAACCCCTACGGACGTGACATGTGCCCTATGTAGTGGCGCGGCGTTTCCATAGGAGATAGATGGCGGGGTAGACAAGCAACTCCATCAGGAACGAGGTAAACAGCCCACCGACCATGGGGGCGGCCACCCGCTTCATCAGGTCTGACCCTGTTCCGATGGACCACATGATCGGCATCAAACCCATGGAGGCGGCAGCCACGGTCATTAGTTTGGGCCGGATACGCTTGACCGCGCCATGCACGATGGCCTCATGCAAGTCGGCCAGGGTTCGCAGACGTCCTTCCCGTTTGGCCTCGGCATACGACAAATCAAGAAACAGCAGCATAAACACCCCGGTCTCGGCATCCAGCCCCATCAAGGCAATCATGCCCACCCAGACGGCCACGGACATGTTGTAGCCAAGCAGATAGAGCAGCCACACGGCGCCCACCAGCGAAAACGGCACGGCCAGCATCACCACCAGCGTCTTGAACGCGGACTTGGTGTTCATATAGAGCAGCAGGAAGATCAACCCGATGGTCAGCGGCACCACCACCTTCATTCGTTCCCGTACCCGCATCATGTTCTCGTATTGCCCGCTCCAGACCAGTGAATAACCCGTCGGGAGCGACACCTTTTCGCCCACCACCCGCTTGGCCTCCTCCACATAGCCGCCCAGGTCACGCCCGGCGATATCCACATAGACGTAACCCGCCAGCATTCCGTTTTCGTCGCGGATCATGGCGGGCCCGTTGACCAGCGCGAGATCGGCCACCTCGGACAACGGGACCTGCACGTCGCCCATACGGGCCGTCACCAGAACCCGCTGCAGTTCATCCAGGTGACTGCGCAGATCACGCGGGTAGCGCACGTTGATGCTGTAACGCTCGCGGCCTTCAATCGTGGTCGAAACGGTTTCGCCGCCAATGGCGGACATGACCACCGCCTGCAGGTCATCCACGGTCAGCCCATAGCGGGCCAAGGCCTCACGCCTGGGTACAATATCCACAAAGAACCCGCCGGAGGCGCGCTCGGCAAACACGCTGCGTGTTCCGGGCACCTTTTGCAGAACCCCTTCAATCGACTCCCCCACGTGCTGAATCTCGGCGAGGTCTTTGCCAAACACCTTGATTCCGACGGGGGTGCGCACCCCGGTGGTAAGCATATCGATCCGACCCTTGATCGGCATGGTCCAGGCGTTGACCGAGCCGGGGATCTTGAGGGCGCGATCCAACTCGGCGATCAGTTCCTCCCGCGAGATATGTTCCGGCCAGATATGGCCCAGCACAGAGCGCAGCCACGGAGGGGCAAAATTTGAATACCAGCAAGGTTTCGCACGCCATTCGGCCATCGGTTTCAGCGCCACCGTGGTCTCCATCATCGAGAACGGGGCGGGATCGGTGGACGTATCCGAGCGGCCGGCTTTGCCAAAGACCGAGACAACCTCAGGGAAGGTGTGCAGTATCCGGTCCTGCGTCTCCATCAACCGCTGGGCCTCGGTCACCGAGATACCGGGCATCGTGGTGGGCATATAGAGAATCGTGCCTTCATCCAGGGGCGGCATGAACTCGCTGCCCAATTTCAGATACACCGGCACCGTGCTCGCCACAATCGCGACGGCGAGCGTAATCACCGTCCTGGGATGACGCAGAACCCAGCGACAGGGCCGCTCATAAAGCGCAAACAGCAACCGGCTGACCGGATGCTTATCTTCGCGGACATAGCGCCCTACCAACAGGGCGTTTAATACTCCCGACAACGGTTTCCAGCGGAATTTATAGTCATCCATGCGGGTGAACAACATGCGCACGGCCGGATCGAGCGTCACCGCCAGCAGCGCCGCCATGGCGATGGCCAGCGTCTTGGTGTAGGCCAGCGGCGTAAAGAGCCGCCCCTCCTGATCCACCAGCGTAAACACCGGCAGAAAGGAGACCGCCACCACCAGCAACGAGAAAAAGACCGAGGGCGCGACCTCAATGAGCGCCTCCAGCCGGATCGCATGACAGTCCCCCTTGCCACCCGACCGTTTCCAGAGTTCAAGTTTCCGGTACGCATTTTCGACTTCAACAATCGCGCCATCCACCAGCACACCGATTGATATGGCAAGCCCGGAGAGACTCATGATGTTGGAGCTGATCCCCATCAAATACAGTGGGATGAAACATAACAGCACCGAGACCGGAATGGTCAGGATCGGCACCATGGCAGAGGGAAGATGCCACAGGAAAAACAAAATGACCAGACTGACGATGATCATTTCCATCACCAGGTCATCCTTGAGACTGGCAATCGCCCGCTTAATCAGGCCGGATCGGTCATAGGTCGTCACCACCTCCACGCCCTTGGGCAGCGACGGCTTGAGTTCGTCGAGTTTCGCCTTCACCCGCTCAATGACGTTCAAGGCATTTTCACCGTGCCGCATGACCACAATGCCGCCCACCGTATCGCCATTGCCGTCCAAATCGGAAACCCCGCGCCGGATCTGGGATCCCAGGGCAACGGTCGCGACATCGCGCAGCAACACCGGCGTGCCGGTGTTTCCCGCCCTGACCACGGCCTTGCCGATATCCTCCGTGGACGTCACATAGCCCCGCCCGCGCACCATGTATTCCCGGCCGCTCCACTCCAATAACCGGCCGCCGACTTCGTTGTTACTGCGTTTCACCGCGCCGGCGACATCCATCATTGAAACGCCATAACTCTGCAACCGGGCCGGATCCACCGTGACCTGATACTGCTTTTGGAAGCCGCCAATTCCCGCCACCTCGGCCACACCCGGCACACTTTGCAGGGCATAGCGCAGCGTCCAATCCTGAAAACTGCGCAGGTCGGCCAGATTGTGTGTGCCGCTCTTGTCAACCAGGGCATACTGATAGACCCACCCTACCCCCGTCGCATCCGGTCCGAGCTGGGGAGTCACCCCGGCGGGCAGGGCGCCTTGAAGTTTGGACAAATATTCCACCACACGACTGCGCGCCCAGTAGATATCGGTTCCGTCCTGAAAGATGACATACACGTAGGAGAACCCAAAATCGCTGAAGCCGCGGATCGCCTTGACCTTCGGCGCGCCCAGCAAAGCTGTGATGACCGGATAGGTAATCTGGTCTTCAATGATATCGGGACTGCGATCCCAGCGGGACTGGACAATCACCTGGGTATCGCTCAGGTCGGGAATCGCGTCCAGGTTGATATTCCGGAGCGCATGCATGGCGTAGGCCATGGCGGCCACCACCAGCATAATGACCAGCACCCGGTTGCGCGCGCTAAATTCAATAATGCGCTTGATCATGGATTATTTCCCCGAAACCGCCTCCAGCGCGGCCCGCATTGAAGATTCTGAATCCACCAGAAAATTCGCGGACGTGACCACCCGCTCACCGGCTTTCAACCCTGACAGCACTTCGTAAAAGCCATCCATGTGCGCGCCCAGTTCCACCTCAACCGGAACCAATTGGCCATCGCCGCCATCCCGGAAGGCATAACCCCGTTCACCCGTACGCATCACCGCCGCCTCTGGCACGGCAAGCCGCTCTCCCAAAGAATAGGATAGCCGGGCCTCGGCATACATTTCAGGCTTGAGAAGCAACTCCGGATTCGGAATGACCAACCGCGCTTTTACCGTCCGGCTCACAGGATCGAGACTGGGCGCCACATAGCTGATCACACCCTGGAAATTCTTCCCGGGCCAGAATGGCAAGGATATCTCCATTGGCAGGCCCTCATGCACGAACGGCAGATCCGATTCATAGATATCGGCATCTCCCCACACCACGGAGAAGTCGCTCACCACCATCAAGGACTCGCCCGGCATGATTTTCTGGCCCGCCAGGACGCTCTTTTCCGTGATCCGCCCCGAGGCCGGGGCAAAAAGGGTCAGAGCCTTCAGGGGTTCACCCCGTTTTTCCAACTGGGCGATTTGCTCATCGGTGATATCCCGCAACTGAAGCCGACGCCGGGCCGCCGCCAATAACGCATCGCCCCCCTCACCCGCCAGCATTTTGGAGTGGATGGCAATCAAATACTCCTGCTGGGCCGACACCAGTTCCGGGCTGTAAAGAGAGAGAAGCGGCTCGCCTTTCTTCACCGCCTGACCGGTGGCTCCCACGGACAGCGACTCCACCCATCCCTCCACCTTCGTCGTCACCCGGTACTGACGGGTCTCATCAGGCACGATCCGCGCCGAGGTTCGAAGGGATCGCGTAAAGACGCGCGGTTCAACCGTACCCAACGTGAGCCCCATGCGCTCACGCGCCTCCAGGGAAATGGTGACGGCCGCCAACCCCGCGACCTGTCCGGCAACCGACCCCGCACCCGACTTTGCCGCTGGTTCGTCGATCAGCACCAGTTTCATCCCGCAAATCGGGCAGTCACTGGGCTTGTTGTCAACCACCGTGGGATGCATGGGGCAATGATACTGCGCGACCTTGGCGGTACCGCGCGAATGGTTCTGATCACGGCAGCCCATCGGCAATGTCATGAGCCCTGCGCCCAGGATGCACAACATGACAACTATCATGGCTCGCATTTTCATTTTACCTCTTCTCTGATTTCCAGAACTCCCAGTCCTGCAGCCCTCGCCAACCGGACCCACTGCATGCCCAACTCGCCCTCGGCCGTCACCGCCATCACCCGCGCATTCAGCAGAAACCGCTGACTCTCCAAAAGATCCATAAAGTCGCCCTTGCCGCCGCCCCGATAGGCCGCCTCGCTGGCGGCGAACCGCAGTTCAGCCTGGGGAATCAGTTCCTTGCGGGTAAGCGTCAGCGTCCGTTGTGCCGCCCGAACTTGCGTCAAGGCATCCTGAACCTCCCGGGCCACCTGCCGCTCCGCCGCCTCACGGGCCGCCTGTTCCGACTGAAGCGTGAGCCCCGCTTCGCGCACACCGGCACCGATCTTGCTTCGCCAGAGGGGAAGTTCGATTCCCACCATGAACATCACCTGGTCATCAGCCGGCATGCTCCGGTATTCCAGTCCAACCTTGTAATCGGGCAACCCCTCTTTCTTCATGAAGGCCTGCCCCGCCTGCGCCCGCTCAATCCGCGCCTGCGCCAGTTTGATTTCCGGGCGGCGCGCAAGCGCTTGGGCGGCAATCCGTTCCGCATCATCAATGGATCCCTTTTGCAGGGGCGCGACGACCTGCCCCATCGGCGCGGTGACGGGCCGATTCATGAGGGTATTGAGTTTGGTTTTCAGCATGAACTCGCGGACTTCGAGATCAATTTGCTTTTGATGAAGCAGGGTGATTTCGGTTTGAGCCTTCAAGACATCCTGTTGGCCGACAGCGCCCGTGGCATAGCGGGTGGTAGCCAGGTCTTCGATACGGCGCAACAGGGCTTCCTCGGAACGGGTGATCGCCAGCGATTGCTGGACGGCATATAACGCATAAAAGGTTTCGGCGGCCAGCATTTCCACATCAAGCTCCATAGCCCGGGCCTCGGACTGCATGGCATCCGCTTCCTTCTCGGCCATCACCTGCGTCAGTCCCCGTTTGCCCGGCCAGGGAAAGGCCTGCTCGATTTCGAGTCGTTTCTCATCCGAGTTAGGCCACTGTCCCCCGCTGGTGGAATTCATACCGCGATAGGTCAGCATGGGATTGGCCAGGGAGCCCGCCTGTCGCGACCGTTCGCCCATGGCTCCGGCTTTCTGCGCGAGGGCACGAAGCGTGGCGTTATCGGCCCGTGATGCCGCCATCACCTGCTGGAGCGTAAGGGAATTGGTATCCCCGGCCAGGGTTGGTAAAGCCGTGAGAAGTAGCAAGCAACCGATAAAATGGGCTTTCAAGTTCATAAACCAAAACGAAGAATTTGAACAGAAGTTCGCGAAGATCGCGAAGAAGAATTTTCTTCCCCGCCTCCGGCGGAAAACCCATTACCTTTGCGGTCTTCGTGTGCTTCTGTTCAAATTCTTTTCCTCTCCGAAGCCTGAGTTCCTACTTTTTATCCGCCGCGACGGGAGTCTTCTCCAACGTCACTCCCTGGTCTTTCATCTTCTTGATGTACTTTTCCGGATCTTTATTGAAGATCGCCGGGCAATGGTTGCAGCAGAAATAGATGCGCTGCCCCTGATAATCCACGAAGACCTTCGAGTTAACGGCTTCGCCCATGATCGGGCAAGCCGTTTGCGCCTTTGCCGCAACCCCATCGGTTGACCCGGCGAACGCCATGGACACCGACGCCAGCAACACTCCCACTAATAGTAATGCTTTCATCTTCTTTTCCTTTCTCACTTCTTTCTGTTTTATCACTTACCCATACATCCACAGGTAGCCCCGCCACCCGCCGTTCCGCTCATACAATCCATGGATTTCACCTGGCGCTCGTATAGCTCCCTCTGTTTTGGGGTCAGCACCTCGCGCACACGATAAATATTAGTCAGCGTCGCCAGCTCGCTCGCAGCCTGTGCCCGGCACATCTCATCAATAAGCGCCTGTGACCGCTCCAACCCATTCGTCGAGGCAAACAGCGCCTCCATCAGGGAGGCCCGTGCCCGGCAATGCCGACCGCAACACCCGGCCAGCGTCTTCCCCAACTCCTGGTGAAGGCTCTGGATTTCCGCCGCCTGTGCCGGGGTTAACTTCAATGTTTTTTTAAGCCAGCGGCTGTCGTTGATCGATTCAATTGAAGGAACCGTACACTCCATCATCGGGCGAATGAGCAGAAGCGCAACCAACGTCACCAATACCCCTGCCAGCAATAACGTTAATCGTTTATAGTTCATTTCACCCCCTGTGAAGCCAACTGCATATAGCCCCCCGTCAAACTCGCGGAATTGAGTATTTGAAAACGCGGATCCGCCGGCGCTACCCCGTGGGATAGGACTTGCAGGGACAGGATAAACCCAGCCGCCACGCCCGCCAAAGCCGCAACCGCATCGAAGGGTTTCACATTAACCCTGACCCATGTCAGGACAGGCTGCGCCTTATTCCGGGATTTATCTATACTTAATCGCTGCCAAACCGCCTCATTGAAATCTGGCGCAGGGGTAATGCCCCCATACGTTTTCAGCAACGCATCAAGTTTCTCGTCCTCAGGCAAGCCACTGTATGAATAATTACTTTTCACACTCAACATTCCTCTCCCTCTACTTCTTAAAACGCTGGCGGAAGCAAAAACCCTCGCAGAAATATTATTGCGACAAAAAAAGCGCCAACCGCTGCCGCAAGAACTGACGGGCGCGGTAAATTCTCGCCTCCACCGATTTCACGGAGGCATTCATAATCACGGCAATATCGGCATAAGGCTGCCCCTCATAGACTGAAAGCACCAGGGCGATGCGCTGGTCTTCGGGAAGTTCGGCGATGGCGGCGGCAATCGCCCGTTCCTGTTCCCTGTCACCGGCGTCCAGGGCGGGGTCACCAACGGTCACGGGCGCCAGCAGCGGGAATTCATCAAGCGACTGAACGGGACGCCGTTGCCGCCGTCTCAAAACATCTACTGTCGCATTTCGGGCCAACTGAAACAGCCATGTCGAAAACCGATCGCGTGACGAGCGAAAGGCAAACGAGCCAAGTTTTCGATAGGCCCTGACAAACACATCCTGGGCGATATCTTCCGCCTCTTCCCGGTTGCCCACCATACGATAAACGAAGTTCAGAATGGGAGCCTGATAGTAATCCATGAGTTGCGTATACGCCGCGTGGTCACCCTCCCGGGATCGGGCCACCAACTCCTGATCCAACTCACGCCGGTCGCTCATGCCGCCTTTATACCAGCGCGACCTCCTGAAGCCCAGCAATTCCCGGATTGAATCATCAGGCAGACAGCGCCTGGAGGTGTCAAAGGGGTGACTACGCCTGGTCGCCGACCTCCAGTTCAGTCTCGAAACGCGCCGTCTTGTCCCAGATGCGCTCCTTCCTTACGACCACGTCGTGATAGAGGGCGCGGACAATGGCGGCCATCCAGAGGTAACCATAGAAGAAGTACATCAACAGGCCAACCAGCACGTTCACCGGCTGCGCTTCCCGCTCAAGGGCGAGGGTGTACCAGACTTGCGCAACGTACATAAAGGCAGCTAACTTCCAGAATCCGAAGATCCACCCGGCATCGTGGCCGATGTGATTGAATCCACATAACGACAGGATCAAGATGGTTTGAGAGATGACAATGGCCATCAGAAAGAGATAACTCATCGCCAACATGAGTAGATTCTCGAAGGTGCGCCACTTGTCTTTCGACATCGCAAAGGTACGGATGATTTTCATGATGGCATAGTTGTTGCCACGCGCCCAGCGGGTGCGTTGCTTCATCCATACCCTCATGGTCTCCGGCTCCTGCTCCCAGGTCTGTGAACAGGGCACATAGTCAACGCGGTATTGTCCCATGTATAAGCGAGTGGAAAGTTCGCTATCCTCCGCCAGCGCCTCTTCGTCCCACCCGCCGACCTCCAAAAGGACACTCTTTTTAATCACGTAGTTGGTACCGGTTAAAAAGGCGATGCCAAAGATCATATGGCGGCCGGCCTGTACAATGTCCTGGAAACACAGGCCCTCAATGTTGACGCAACGGGTGAGAAAGTTCTGGCGTTTGTTGCCGCAGCGAAACTTTCCAACCGCCGCCGCCAACGACGGGTTTTCGATGAAACGCGCCATCAACCGCAATAACGAATCCGGCTCGGGGCAGTTGTCCGCGTCGTAGACGGCGATATAATCGTCCGTAACGCGCAGAGTGGCGGCGTTAAGGGCGGCCGCTTTGCCAAGCCCGCCGTCCGGTTTTTGGCGGTGGTAAACCTGAACGCGCGGGTTTTCCCTGTGCAGGCGGTCCAGGATCGCTGCGGTGCCGTCTGTCGAGGCGTCATCGATGACCAGCAACGTCAGTTTGGTTTCGGGATACCGCAACGCCAGCAAGGTTCTCACCGTACGCTCGATCACCACCTCTTCATTGTGGGCGGGCACCAAAATGGTAATCGGCGGGTATTGCTCCAAGCCAGGCATGGCTCGCCCCATTTCCCTGACCGCCCGACGCCTGTGAAAATAGGCCGCAATCGCCAGGACGAACTGGTACATCACCATGACCGCAACAAGCGTTGTGGAACCAATAGCCGCAGAATGCAAAAAATCGCCCATCTTTGTGTTAACCTCGCCCTACTTATTTACAGAATACCGCCATTACTGCTGAAAGTAGACCATATCGTTCCGCACATAACAAGCAGCAGGCAACTGTGCTTGTCACAACTTATTAAACAAAGCAATATCTCCTTGTTCCGTTCTATTAAAAACATCACATGAAAAAACAAGCGTCCGGCAATACAATGAGGAACCGGGTTTTGATCCGCCGTTCCGCGCGGCGGCCCGGGGCGGCAAGTGAAATCGACATGCATGGGCTGAGAGTGGAGGACATGCTGCCCCGCCTCGACCTGTTCCTGAGCGACGCTATGCTGGAGGGGTTTCTGGAAGTCCGCCTTATTCACGGGCACGGCACCGGTGCGTTGCGCAAGGCCATTCACCAGCGTTTGAAGGCCCTGGGGATCACTCACTTCAGGCTGGGCGAAGCCGGCCAAACCCCCGGCGGCAGCGGGGTGACAATCGTATCGCTGGAGGGTTCGGCACGATGACCACGGGAACCACGACAAAAATGCCAGTGCTTTTCGTCGGCCATGGCAGCCCCATGAATGCACTCGAGGATAATAAATTCAGCCGCACCTGGGCGGCATTGGGGGCGGCTCTGCCCCATCCACAAGCCATACTCTGCATCTCCGCACACTGGGAAACCGACGGGACATGGGTGACGGCCATGCCGAAACCAAAGACCATTCACGACTTTGGGGGCTTTCCACCGGAACTGTTTATGAAACAGTATCCGACCGACGGATCACCGGAATGGGTACGGACAACCTGCGAAATCATCCATTCTATAACGGTCAAACCGGATATGAACTGGGGTTTGGATCACGGCACATGGTCCGTCCTCTGCCGCATGTATCCAAAGGCGAACGTGCCCGTTTTCCAACTGAGCCTTAATCGTGCGTTGCCGCCGCACCGCCATTACGAGATCGGCCGCGAACTAGCCCCTTTGCGAGAACGGGGCCTGCTGATCGTTGGAAGCGGCAACATGGTTCACAACCTTGGCCTGATGGAATGGACAAACAAGCCTTTCGAGTGGGCGTCGGAATTTGACGCAAAATTGAAAACGCTTATCGAGACACGCGACCATGACGCATTGGTTCATTATGCCCGGCTAGGGGCCACGGCAGCGCTGGCCATCCCCACAAACGAACATTATCTACCAATGCTCTACGCGCTGGCGCTCCAGGAGAAGAATGAGGCGCTATCGTTTTTCACGGAAGAGGTCGTCCTCGGATCCATCTCCATGCGCGGCTTTAGGATCGGCTGATGCCCAAAACAATACAATTCCCGGAACATCCACTAGTGAACCCGAATGCATTGGATCATGCGCTCGCAAATGTCCCTTTCTACGAGAGCTGGCGAGCGTTTGACCCGGGGTCGGAATGCCCCCTGGAACAACGATACGCCGCCCTTCCCGTTTTGACCAAACGTGATATCCGGGCGCACATGCCAAAGGGGTTTGTGCCCCGGGATCGAAACTTAAAAGCCGGTCTGGTATCGGGCGAAGTGGAATGGGTCACCACCAGTGGCACCACCGAGGATCGTTCGTCCATCGTCTGGTATCAACCCTGGTGGGATGCTTCCGAACAGGCCGCCGCATCTCTTCACACCGGTCTCGACCGCGTCATCACCGGGCGTCAACGCGAGGCGGTCCTCACCACGCCGCTATGCGCCGGAACTGTTTGCCATATCGGCGAATTATCTCTCGAGGAGCGTACCTTGGGACGCCTTTTGTTTCTCAACCAGCAGACGGATCCGACCCGCTGGCTGCCGCATGACATGGACCGGATGATCCACGAACTGGACCAGTTCCAACCGGACCTGCTTGAGGCCGACCCCGCCTATCTGGCCATTCTGTGCCGCTATGCCCGGGAACAGGGCCGCGCCCTGTATCAACCCCGGTTTGTCTCCCTGACCTATGAGTTCCCCTCTCGCCTCCATTATCGGCATATCAAGCCCGTCTTCCCCCGCACCCCGATCCTGAGTTCTTATGGATCCACGGAGACGGGACATATCCTCACCGAATGCGAGCACGGACGCTTCCACCAGAACACGGAGTACTGCCATTTGGACTTCCAGCCCTTGACCCCCTCCCTCGGCGATCCGCGTGTCGGCCGGATTCTGGTCACCACGCTCGGGAATCCATGGGTCTGCCTCCTTCGTTTTGATATCGGCGATCTGATCCGGCTTGAAACCGGTGCCTGTCCCTGCGGCCGCTCAAGGGGTCTGACGGCAGCCCGTATCCTAGGGCGAACGAGGGATTTGACGTTTACGGAAACCGGCCGGGCCGTCACGGTGGATGACCTTGACCGAACGGTGGGCGAAATGGATGCCCTTGTGTCCTACCAGATGGAGCAAACAGGCGCCTGTGATTATATTTTCCACTACGTCGCCTCAACGGGTCAGGCCGAGCCGAAGTTGGTACTCCAAGCCGGCCTACAGTCGATTTATGGGCCGGGCGCCTGCATCATCATGCGACCTGAGGCCGCCATACCCACGGAACCATCCGGAAAATTCCGCCTTGCCCGGACTTCGGGGGCATGGAACCATGAAGCCCTGTTCATGACAGGAGAGGAGTCCCGATGAATTCACCTCGAACCGATCCGCTAGCCTGGACCCGGGCGGATTTTCCCCTGCTCAAGAGACAGGTTGATGGCCACACCATCACGCACCTCGACAGTGCGTCCACGGCTCCCAAACCCCGGTGCGTCATCGATGCGGTCACCCGGTTTTACGAAAACCACACCGCCAATGTCCACCGGGGTGTCCATGGCCTCTCGGAGGAAGCGACCGATTTATTCGAGCGGGCCCGCCATGAGGTGGCCTCATTCCTGAACGCCTCGCCGGATGAGATTATCTTTACGCGCAACACCACGGAAGCCATTAACCTCGTGGCGCACGGGCTTGTCTTGAAGTCTGATGACGAGGTGATCCTGGCTCCTTCCGAACATCACTCCAACTTCATGCCCTGGCGGGTTCATGCCAGGGTGATGCCTGTCGACCTTGATTCCGAAGGGGTTCCCCTTTACGACCAAATCGATTCGCTCCTGTCGCCCCGAACTCGGCTGGCGACAATAGCCCAGGTTTCAAACACACTGGGGGTGCTGGCGCCGGTGGAGCCGTGGATTGCCGCAGCCCATGCCCGGAATGTGCCCGTGTTCCTTGATGCCTCCCAGAGTGCCAGTCATATTCCCATCGACGTCAAGGCGCTTGATTGCGATTTCCTGGCGACCTCGGGGCACAAATTGCTGGGCCCGTCCGGCGTCGGAATTTTGTATGGGAAACGGGAACGGCTGGACGCGCTGTCCTTGTATCAAACTGGCGGCGGAATGGTGAAATTCCATAGCGATGACCGGTTTGTCGCTCACGCACTTCCTCTCCGTTTCGAGGCGGGAACGCCCAATATCGAGGGAGTGATCGGGCTTGGCGCCGCAGTGGCTTATCTTCGCGCCATCGGTATGGAGGCGGTTGCCAGCCACTCGTTTGACCTGGGCAGGCATCTTGTGGAAGCACTGGGTGCCATCCCGGAAGTAAACGTTCTTGCCGGCAGCGTTCCCTTAACTCATCGGATCGGACTGGCAACCTTCAAAGTGGAAACCAGCGGGCTCAGCGCCGATGCCGTGGCCCGTCAATTGTTTGACCGGCACCAGATTCTGGTAAGCGGCGGCTATCATTGCGCCCACATTCTTCACCATCGGTTAAAACTGGAGGGAACGATACGGGCCTCGACCCATGTTTTCAACACCCATGCCGACATTGACCGCCTGATCGAGGGGCTCAAGGACATTCTGGGATAACCAGCTCGTTCAAGCGTTTCAACACTTGCAAAATATGTCCCGTGGCGATCATGGTGGCGACGTGGAGCCTGACAAACCGGTTTTGCCGGACATGCCAGGTGAGCAACCGACGCAATCCATTCAGATCGGCCTCCTTTAATAATTCCGGCGTCCTGACGTAGCCCATTCCCTCAGCCTCCCACGCTTCCCAGTCAAAGCGGACCACGAACCCGTTCTTGTAGCAGGCATCCATGAAACGCGATACCACCTTCATGAAATCCACATCAGGCAGTTCGGATTCATCAACCGGTATTATCCGTTCGGGACAGAAAGTCGGATCCTCAAAGACGGGAATAAACTCGAGCAGGGCGGCAAGCTGTTTCGGCTCGACGGCTTCAGATTCGCGCAGGGAACAAGTTTTCATATGATGGCGATCGAATCGTATCACGGACGAGGCTTGGGTGCGCCCAATTGCTTATGAAGGATATCCCTGACCAGGCGAAGGGCCTCATCCTGGCTGAGCGAATCCTTGAAAGCGGGCATTGCCAGTCCGAAGAACTTACCCTTGAGGATGACCTTGGCCATGGCCGTATCATTGTTATTCTGCTGCCATTGTGGAGTGGTAAAAACCGCTCCACGAAGGTGCTTGCCTGTCGCATCACGCCCATCCCCGTTCGCCCCGTGGCAGCGGGCGCAATTTTGCTGAAAGAACAAGCCCAGGTCTTTTGGCGGGGGGCTTTCCGCCGCCAACACCGCCGCAGCGGCCGTCAGGAGCACGACGCCCCCAATTCCCAAACGACCAAATTTCCAAACCCTAACCTTTGAGGAAACTAATGTTGTCGATGTTTTCATGCGGCAAGCTTCAATCAACCCGCCTTCTGAGTCAATCATAACCTGCACCCTAAACGCGGCATGCTATTTGCCATTCCGCCCAATTTACTCTATACTTCCTGCTTGTTTCGATGCATGACAACAAACTGGGGTAGACTATGGCCAAGACGACGACAACCATGAAAAAGAAACGCCCATCCGACAGCACTAATAACGGAGTGGCGCCCTGTGATGATTTGCGTCAATACCGCACCCTCGACACCGTCGAAGCCATCAAATTAAGCTTCGAGAACCATTTGCGATACACGCTGGCCCGCGACCAGTACTCGGCGACCGACCATGACCGCTACATCGCCCTCGCCATGTCTGTCCGCGACCGCCTGATCGGCCGATGGATCCAAACCAGCCAGACCTACGTCTCGCGCAACGTCAAACGCGTTTATTATCTGTCCCTGGAGTATCTCATCGGCCGGGCCATGGGGAACAATGTGATCAACCTCGGGCTTGACCAGATTGTCGCCAAAGCCATGGCCGAACTGGGCCTCGACTGGAACTATCTGCGCGATCTGGAGCGCGATGCCGCCCTCGGCAACGGCGGTCTCGGCCGTCTGGCCGCCTGCTTTATCGACTCGCTGGCCACACTCGAACTCCCCGGCTACGGCTACGGCATCCGCTACGACTACGGTATCTTCCGTCAGGCGCTCCGCAACGGGAACCAGGTTGAGGAGCCCGACAACTGGCTCCGTGATGGAACCCCGTGGGACATTGAGCGGCCCGAATACCAGTATCCCGTCCATTTCGGCGGCGAAGTCAAGGATGAGCGCGACGACCAGGGGCGCCATACCTCGCGCTGGGTCAATCACGATACGATCATCGGCATGCCCTACGATTTCCCCGTCGCCGGTTACGGCAACAACACGGTGAACAACCTGCGCCTCTGGACGGCCAAGGCCTCGGAAGAGTTCGACCTCTCGTTCTTCAACAATGGCGATTACATCCGCGCCTATGAACAGAAGATCCTGCGCGAGAACATCACCAAGATCCTGTACCCCAATGACCGCATCGAGCAGGGCCGCGAACTCCGCTTCAAGCAACAGTACTTCTTCGTCTCCTGTTCGCTTCAGGATATCCTGCGCCGCTTCCGGGTCAACAATACCGATTGGCGCGTACTGCCCGATAAGGTCGCGATCCAGTTGAACGACACCCATCCCGCCATGGGTATTGCCGAGATGATGCGCCTTTTGATTGACACAAACGGCCTGGACTGGGATCTGGCGTGGGATCTGACCACGCGCGTATTCGGCTACACGAACCACACCATCATGCCCGAGGCACTGGAGAAATGGCCCGTCCGGCTTTTCGAGGATCTGCTGCCGCGACATCTGACCATCATTTACGAAATTAATCGCCGCTTCCTGCGACAGGTCATGAACAAGTTTCCGAACGACCACGAGCGCCTCGGTCGCATGTCGCTCGTTGAGGAAGGCCATGAAAAACAGCTCCGCATGGCGAACCTCGCCGTGGTGGGCAGCCACAAAGTCAATGGCGTGGCCGCGCTGCACTCCCAGTTGCTCAAGGAAACCCTGTTCAAGGATTTCTTCGAGTTGTGGCCGCAGAAATTCACCAATATGACCAACGGCATCACCCAGCGCCGCTGGCTGCTCAAGAGCAATCCCGCCCTGGCGTCCCTGATCACCAAAAGAATCGGCGACGGCTGGATCAAGAACCTCTACGATCTCAAGAAACTCGAGCGCTACGCCAAGGAGGCGGAATTCAAGGCCGATCTGCGCCGCATCAAACTGGATAACAAGGTTCGCCTGGCGGACTATATCCGGGTCGCTCACGGCGTGGATGTGGATCCCAACTCCCTTTTTGACGTCCAGGTCAAGCGCATGCACGAATACAAGCGCCAGCTTCTCAACTGCCTGCACATCCTGCACCGCTATACGCAGATCAAGAAGGATCCCAACATGTTCGTCCAGCCCCGGACCTTCATCTTCGGCGGCAAGGCGGCCCCGGGGTACGCCATGGCCAAGTTGATCATCAAGCTCATCAATGACCTCTCCTCCGTGATCAACACCGATCCCGATGTGCGGGGCCGCATGAAGGTGGTCTTCCTGAGCGATTACCGCGTCTCTCTCGCCGAGCGCATCATCCCGGCCAGCGACCTGAGCGAGCAGATCAGCACCGCTGGAACCGAGGCCAGCGGCACCGGCAACATGAAGTTTGCCCTGAACGGCGCGCTGACGATCGGCACGCTCGACGGCGCGAACATCGAGATCCGGGAGGAAGTGGGTGCCGATAACTTCTTCCTCTTCGGCAAAACCATCGAAGAGGTCAACGACCTCCGCGCCGCCGGCTATAATCCCTGGGACTATTACAACACCGATGAATCCATCCGGACGATCATTGACTGCCTGTCCGGCGACTTCATCAACCTGGAACAGCCCGGGTTATTCCGGTCTATCCGGGAAGCCCTGCTGGAGCATGGCGACTATTACATGCATTTGGCTGATTTTCAGTCCTACGTCCAAACCCAAACAGTGGTGGACGAGACCTATCGCGACCAGGACAAATGGGGCAGCATGGTCGTGATGAATATCGCCAACATGGGCAAGTTCAGTTCCGACCGGACCATCATGGAATATTCGCGCGAGGTCTGGAACCTGAAGCCCTGCCCGATCGAATTGCCCAGAAACGGCGGGTAAAGGAAGGGACGGTATCCAGAATCCAGAATCCAGAATCCAGAATGTTGAAACCGAAATTCAGAAGAACATCGTTCTGAATCCGGCCTCTTTCTTTTCAACTTCAGTTTTCTGGATTCTGGATTCTGGATTCTGGATTCTGATTTCTTTTTTGGGACTGGCTTCCACCGCCTTCGCGCTGGGTCCCCATGAGGTATTGCTGCTCGCTAACCGCCACTCCCCGCGATCCCTGGAAATAGCACGGGAATATGCCGCGTTGCGGAATGTCCCCGGGGTCAACCTGGTGGAACTCGACCTCCCGGAAAATCCGGCGCTGGAGATGACGCCGGATGAGTTCACCAAAACAATCTGGGCGCCGGCGTGCCTCGCCATACGGGAACGCGGCATCGGCGACCATATCCTCGCCTGGATCTATTCCGTGGACTTCCCCATCCGCATCACCTCCACCCCGGCCCTTTCCCTCCATGGCATCACCTTCCTGAAAGGCCGGTTACCGGAGAAGGAATGGACTGAAAAAGGAACCTACGCCTCCCCTCTTTTCGCCGGGCCGGGCGCCGGACAAACACACGGGTTTCCCGCCCAGTCGCTGGATGTTCTGAACGCCTGGCTCGGACAGGACATGCCCGTTCCGAGCATGATGCTGGGCTATATGGGGCCCAACGGCAATACTCGCGAGGAAATCATGGCCTGCCTGCGGGCTGGCGTAAAGTCCGACCGGACCTGGCCGGACGGCACGATCACCCTCGTAACAAACAATGACGTACGAACCCTCTGCCGGACCTGGGAATTCGCCCCCGTCATTCGCGACTTGAAAGCCCAGGGTATCGCCACCGTCATAACCAACGCATTCCCGTCAAATCCTGACGGACAAATCGGACTCATGTCCGGGATCGCGGATGTACCCGGAATCTCCACCCGACCGTTCAATTTCCTACCCGGGGCCATCGCCGAACATTTGACCAGTTTCGGGGCGGTTTTCGACAGCAACAGCCAAACCAAAATCACCGAATGGATCCGGGCCGGCGCCACGGCATCGGCCGGAACCGTGGTTGAGCCGCGCTCAATATGGATGAAGTTCCCGCATGCGCGGGTCTTTTCCCTCCAGGCGGCAGGCTGCACCATCCTCGAAAGCCTTACACAATCCATCCGCTGCCCCCTCCAGATCCTGCTGCTGGGCGAACCCCTCGCCAGTCCCTGGTCCCCGTTGTCAACACTGGTGATTCGCGGCCTTGAGGACGGATCCTTTGCAAAACGCAAACCTGTTACCGCTGTAATCCAATCCCGTCGCAACGAGGTGTTTAACCGGTTCATGTTCCTGCTCGACGGAAGAACCCTGCAGGCCGTGGGGAATAACCCGGAAACGATCCTGGATCCAGCCACCCTCACCCAAGGCCCCCATACATTACGGGTTGTCGCCTACAAGGTCGGTTCGGTACGATCCCAGATATTTGCGGAAACTTCGTTTGAAGTGAAAGTGAAGGTCCCATGATCAAGTGCATCTTTTTTGACCGGGATGGGATTGTGAACCAATCTCCCGGACCGGGTTACGTTGAACGCTGGGAAGATTTCCACATTCTGCCGGAGTTCGTTGATATTCTCCGGAACGTCACCGGCCTTGGCTATGCTGCCGTGATCGTAACCAACCAGCGCGGCGTGGCCCGCGGCATCATGACGGCGGCAACCGTGGAAGACATCCATCACCGGTTGCGCGCGGCCCTGAAAGAGCGGCACGGCCTCGCCCTACTGGACATTTATTACTGCCCCCATGATAATGACGCGGGGTGCACGTGCCGCAAACCCAAACCCGGCATGATTTTAGCGGCGGCAAAAGCCCATTCCATCGACCTCTCAAAATCATGGATGATCGGCGATTCACCCAAGGATGCGGAAGCCGGGCGAACTGCCGGATGCCGCACCATCCTTGTTCATCCTTCCGCCCCCAGGGACGTGGCGGATTTAACGTTTGATTCCATGGCCGACCTACGCGACAGACTGCATTCCGACTCCGGCCTTCTGCTGCCTTGCTGATCCGCAGCCATTATTCTTCACTGTTTTGCAGGCTCATCATCCGGAAGAATGCGCTGGGCCCTTCTTTCCAACCCTCTCCGCGATCCATTCCGAAAGCGCCTTGCCGGTCTTCAGGGTTTCTTCGGGTATCGAAAGATGGTGTTGAGCCGCCAGGGCTGCGGCGTACTTGAGTTGCGCCTCGCTCGGGCCGCCCCCAACGGCTCGCGCCGGGGGAACCGCATACCCCATCTTGTTGTGAACGCCTTTGCAAAAACGTTGCCAGGTTTCTGTATTCTCAACCACACGGTCAAGAACAGCCTCCATCTTGCTGGTCAGTTCGTAATCAATCACCCAGGAATGCTTCGCCCTCAGAAAATCGATCAGGGCTTCGCCGGGCGGCAGGGGAACCACCTTTCCTTTTTCCACACTCACATAACCGCGGTCGGTAATATTCTTGGTAATGGTTGCGTAGGTCGAGGGGCGCCCGATACCGAGCCGCTCCAGTTCCTTCACAAGCGAGCCCAGCGTAAACCGGCCCGGCGGCTTGGTCTTTTTCTCCTCCAGGGTCTCCTTGTCTTTCAGTACCCGCTCGCCCAGGGCCACGGGGGGAAGCGTCTGCGTTTTCTCTTCCTCCCCCTTGCGTTCCTCCTCCGCCTTGCGCTCCTTCTCCTCATCAGCCTCGGCGTACACCTTGAGAAACCCGTCAAATTTAAGAACCCGGCCGGTGGCCTTGAATTTTTCACCGGCCACATCGAAAAGCAACATCGTGGCGTCGTAGCGTGCCGGCGCCATTTGGCTCGCCACAGCCCGCCGGAAAATCAGGTCGTAAAGCTTGGCGTGTTCCGAGGTGAGTTGCTCCCTGGCCATCAGGGCGTCGATCTCAGAGACGGAATGCATATGGGTGGGACGAATGCCTTCATGAGCCTCCGCCTGCGAGTTTTTCGACTTATACTGGTTGGGCTTGGCCGGAAGATAGCCGGCGCCGAGCGTCTTCTCTAGAAACCCGCGGATCTCGGCGATAAACGCCTCGTCCATCCGGACGGAATCGGTGCGGTGATAGGTCGTCAAACCATGGTCAAAGAGGGCTTGGGCGAGTTTCATCGTCAATTCCGGGGTAAATTTCAACCGGGCGGCGGCCGCCGCTTGCAGATCCACCGTCGTGAACGGCGGCTTCGGCGATTGGCGGGTTTCCTTCTGGTCAACTTTTTCGGCCCGTGCATGGGTTTCCCCCTGGATGGCGGCGATTATTCCCTTGGCATCGGCCAGATTCTCGAACTTGCCTTTGACATGCGATGCCGAAAACAGGGCGCCCTCCTTATTGAGTTGAATGCTTAAGATCCAGTATAAAGATGACGTGAAATTCCTAATCTCCCGCTCGCGATCCACCACCAATCGGACCGCAGGTGACTGCACCCGCCCGACGCTGAATTTATTGTGGAGGCTTCTGCTGGCGATCGGGGAAAGGATATACCCGACCAACCGGTCGCCAACCCTGCGCCCGAGGAACGCATTGTACAGTCCGGTATTGGTCTGCGCGAAAGGAACCGCCTTGGCCAGGGCTTCCTTGAGCCCCTTTTCGGTGACCTCGTAAATCTCCATGCGGAGGCATTCCTTGGCAACGGACTTGACCTCGTCGAAAATGTGACAACTGATGGCATAACCCTCGCGGTCCGGGTCGCCGGCCAGCATCACGGTTTCCCCTTTGGCGGCCGCCCGCAAGGCCTCAGGAAGATGAGCCTTCTTCTCGTGATAGACAAAAGTTGGCTCGTAAGTTTTGAGGTCAACCCCGAGGACGGCATCGGGAAGGTCTTTGAAGTGACCCACGGTCGACATGGCCTTGACCCGGAGAAGGGATTGTATTTTTTTTGCCTTGGTCGGCGATTCAACAATGATAAGCATGCCTGGTGCCACCTGAGATTGCGATGTCTAGTGGGTACGGTGCCTGAAGCAGGCTGGAAATGCAATGGCTTTTGCCTGCACGACTTGCCCACGGGTGAGCAAATGTTTATCGATGGCACCCTAGCCCCGAGTAAACCCGCCCTTGACTTTTCAAGGCTCCTTCCCTAGCTTTAGCCGCGATTACTCACCTGTTTGGAGTCGTTATTTCTTTTCCTGGAGAGGTGGCTGAGTGGTCGAAAGCAGCGGTTTGCTAAACCGCCGTACTGGTAACAACCGGTACCGAGGGTTCAAATCCCTCCCTCTCCGCCATCCTTCGCCCGGTGCTAACGCTTGAGCTACGGATGGTCTGCGACCAAAACAATTGCCGCGCAAGGCTTACCCGCCGCAGGGCGTAGGAGGGCGGTTGTTAACAGAACGGTTCAGGGAACGATACAATCTTTGAGCAGTGCATCCAGGTCGGCCACCAGACGCGAGAATTCGCGATCGACGTTCTCGACACCGTCCTGGATATCCCATGAAATGGTGCGTTGAGCGGGATAGCCCACGCGCTTCATGGCCTCGAGCTGCTCTGCCCCGTTGAGGGCGACGAAGACATCAAATCGGGAAATGTCATTGGTCGAAAGCGCCATGCGGCAACGGTTTGTTCCGGCTGGTTTGATGCCACGCTCTTCCAACTTCACCAGGGTCGTGGGAGACATTCCCGGAGGCCCCGGATCGGCTCCTGGCACAACTATGGTCCCGCGTGACTCGGCGCGACACGCGAGGCCAAGCTGTTTCGCCTTGTAGTTGAAATACTCCTCGGCGAAGCGGCTTCGGTAGAAGTTGCCCGTGCACACAAACAGGATATGGGTGGGTGGGGCATTCGTCCTCGCGGGAGCCTCCCGCGTTTTCTGCTGCCCGAGTGACGGCATGGCCGTCAAGGCCAGAACCACGAAACAGAGAATTACAGCCACACCGTTTCGCGTCTTTCTGTGCGTTTGTGACTGCATGGCATGCCGCCGGTTCCGGCGATTTGAGAATCGGGGTCTATCGACGTGATCCATGGGGCAGAATGGTACGCCGAAGGACTGATATAGCAAGTGGCGATCTATGGACATCAGCGACGGCTCCGTCAATCCCCAGTTATTCCCGTCCGAACTTGCGGGCAAGTTCCTTGAATGAGGTATAGATTAAAGTCGGGCGGCCATGGGGGCAGGTATAGGGCATCTCGGCCGAGGCCAGGTCAATAACCAGTTGTTCCACTTCCAGCAGGCTCAACCGGTCACGGGCCTTCACGGCCGCCTTACAGGCTGCCTGCGCAATGGCCTCTTCACGCCAGCGGGTATGACTACCCCGCTCGCCAAGGGTTTCAAGATGATGCGCCATATCAATCAGCAACTCCTTGATATCCAATTCTTCCATCCCTTGCGGCAACGCATCCACAACAAAGGTATCGCCCCCAAACTCCGCCACTCCAATCCCCATCTTCTTGATCACATCTAGATTCTTGCGAACGAAGAGCGCATCACGGGGCTGCAACTCAACCGTCGTCGGCGCCAGTAGTCCCTGACTTTCCACACGCCCATGCTCCAGTGAGTTCAGGATTTTTTCAAACAAGACCCGCTCGTGGGCCGCGTGGGGATCCATGACGACGTAACCATCCCCGGTTTCGAGCAGCACATAGAGCCCGCCTATTTGCCCGATCACACGACACCATGTCCACGGTCCCTTCTGCACGGGAGCGGCCGCCAAAAGGTCGGGCGTGGCCCTGCCCGGCATCACGATAGGCCTCACTTCCTGAGGCGGCAGGCGTGGATACGAAAACACGCGTGACACGGGAAGATCATCAATTTGAAGGGTGGGCAGGATGACCTTTTGATCTCCGTCCAAGGGACCCTCAGGCCCCGATCCCTGCCCTGCCACAAATGCGGATCCCGCACCCGACAAAGCCGAGCGGATCGCGCCAATAATCGCATCCCGCACCTCGGAGGGATTCCGGAAGCGGACTTCCTTCTTGGTGGGATGTACGTTCACATCAACTAGTTCCGGATCCGTCTCCAGATACAAAAAAACATAAGGATGCCGCCCCTCGGCAATCAAGGCATGAAAGGCTTCACCAAGGGCATAATTTACCACGGGGGCCGTGGCAGGGCGTCCGTTTACAAAAACATACTGCTCCGTCCTGTCGCCACGGGTCAGCTCTGGGAGGCTGACAAAGCCCGAAATCCTAACTTCTCCGGAAGGCTTCGTCACCGGGCACAACTTTTCCACGAGATCCTTCCCGAACAGTTCACGAATCCGTTCCAGCGGGGTAGAGCCGGAAGCCAAGGACCAGGCGCGCCGGCCATCCAGAGTCAAACTCATCCCCACCGCCGGCCACGCCAATGCTTGCAGTAGAAACATCTGCCTCACATGCACGGTTTCTGTCTGGGGGGACCTCAGGAATTTCCGGCGCACGGGAATATTAAAAAAAAGGTCGCGAACCTCAAAGAGGGTGCCGGGCGGACAGCCGGCATCCTTCACGTCGAGCAGTTTTCCTCCGCTGACGACCAATTCCGTCCCGGCCAACTCATCATGCCGCCGGGTTTGAAAACGGAAGCGTGAAACCGAGGAGATGGCGGCAAGCGCCTCCCCGCGGAAACCCAGGGTGTGAATGTGCTCAATGTCCGCCACCGTGTAGATTTTACTGGTGGCATGCCTCTCAATGGCGAGAAGGGCGTCATCGCGATTCATGCCGGATCCGTTGTCGGCCACCGAAACAAGGCGGGTTCCGCCAGCTACAATCTCGACATCAATTTGAGTGGCGCCGGCATCAATGGCGTTTTCGAGGACTTCCTTGAGAACGGAGGCAGGACGCTCAACGACCTCTCCCGCCGCGATTTTATTAGCCACATCGGTGGGAAGAAGCCGTATGTGCCCGCCTTCGCTCATCCGCGATTACTTCACTTCCACCACCACGTCATCCGACTTAGCGGCGACGGGGGCATCCGGAGCGTTTTCAACATGTTGGAAGGTAGGCAGATAGCGATAGTAGACTTCCAGCATCAGGCAGCTCAGCGTGGTGGTATAGACGATCCCCGAGGCCCACCCGCTATCGCCACCCTCCCAGTGCCCCAACTTCCCCTCAATGATCTGCCCCTTGATCAGGGCTGTGGAAAACATGGTGTTCCACGCCTTCCAGTCAGGACCGCCCTTTTGGAACTTGGCCTGCGTGATATAGTACCAAGCATACACAGCATGCTTGCCGCCGTCGCCTTTCTCCCACTCCACGGTAACAGGATTGTCATTGAGCCATTTCAAGCCGTTCTTGACCTCCTTGCAATCAGGTTTGCCCAACAACTGAAGACACAATGTGGCGGCGCCGGTCATGGAAGGCGTCGATTTCGAGTCCGGAGCACCATTATTTCCGCTATACCCAAACCCTCCCTGACCGGGAATATTGATCTTACGAAGAAAATCGATCGCCTTGGTAATGGACTCTTCCAGTTTTTCGTTGGAACAACCCGCCATTTTGGCCGCCTTCATGGCTTGCAACTGCCAACCCGTCACAGACATATCCCAGCGCGGCTCTGCCTTGTAGGCATAGTCATACCCGCCACAGGCCTGCTGCCCGTTGATGATTATCTGGATTCCCTTGTCCATGGCCTCCTTCAACGCCATGATTTTGGTTAGACCAAAGCCTTCCGCGATGGCATATGTGCAGATGCCATGTTCATAGGTCCCATGGTCGCTGAATGGCTTTTCACCGAACCCGCCGTTCGGACCCTGCTTGCTGACAATATATTTCATGGCTCTTTCGACCGTCTGACCGAACTCCGGCGAAGCCGGCGTTTCCCCATGGGCCAGAAAACACAAAAGGGCCAGGCCGGCCATCGCGGGCGCGTGATCCGGATACGCTTGATCCACAGTCTTCCATGATCCGTCCTCGTCCTGCTTGGCCTTTAACCAACGCAAGGCGCGCATCACAGCATCTTCGCCGCGTTTGGTTCCACCAAAGGCACTGAGCGCCCCACCCCGTCCGCCCGCCGTCCGTGTGGCATATAAACCCCTCATGACGAGGGGGCTCTTGGCCATAGCCACCTCAAAACCGGCTGCCAGGGAAGGATCCCCGCTACCAATCCCTGCTCCCTCGGCATTGCCCATCCCGCTGCCGGGGGCATCGGAAGGAACATCCATCGTGCTGGTCGTCGCCGAATCCGGCCGATCCACATCGACATCCTTTTCAGGAGGCGGGGTTTCAGGCTTAACCTCAGTCTTCAACACCTCCTCCAACACATCGGCCTTGGTTTCCATCATGTTGACTTCAACTTCCGGCGCCACCTGGGACTGCGGTGCCACCGCAAATACCACCAGCATCGTCACAATGACAACATGCACGATGACTGACCCCACGGGGCCCCAGACATGCTCCTTGATCAGCCTCTTGATGTGGTTTACATCCATGTTTATAGCACTCCTGAAAACCGGGTTAGTCTCACCTATGGCCTATTACCTGCAAATAGCAAAACATTACAAAAAAACCGGAAGTAATCCTTCCGTCAGGCTCCACCAGAACTGATCACAGAAAGATTGGTCAGCTTCAGCTTCGCGCAGAGATCCAATAACTCAATCAACTTGCCGTGCGGGGACTCATTGAGGCACTGGATGAGAACGGTCTGAGTTTTGTCCAAATCAGCCAGTTTTCCAAGAAGTGCGCTCAACCCTTTGCTGTCCACAGCCCGATCGTTAATCGTAAACCCATCGGGGAACACTGTTACCCGGATCACCTTGGCCGGGGATTGTTCCTGTGACGCCTTCTCCGCCATGGGGCGAAAGACATCCAGATTGGTGATCACATCCACCGGCTTCGCCGTGAGGATGAAGAACGCCAGCAACTGGAAGGCCACATCAATCATGGCGGTCAGGTTCAATTCACCCGCCTGAAATGAATTTCGTCTTCGTTTTCTAGCCATAACACCCTTCAGCCAATCAGGCCTTTTCTTTAAGTGCGGTAAATTTGATTTTCCAGATACCGGCCGCTGTACAGGCATCCATGGCCTTTTTGACAGCGCTATGTTTCGCCCGGGCATCCGCCATAATCAGTACAGGAACCTCATTGCCTCTCGCGTCCGCCCTGGATTTCTTCAGGATGATCGTCAGCATGTCGGCCGACAGGGGCGTACGGGCTATAGAAAGCCCTCCCTTTTCGGCGACATAGACCTTTACCTCGTAGGGATTCTTCCTCGTTTCCACTTTTCCATTGGGGGCCATGGCGAGTTTGATCCGGTCGTCAATGGCCTTATCCTGAAGGTTGGTGGTGCAGACAAAGAAAATGATCAACTGAAAGACCACGTCAATCATGGCCGTCAAGTTGCCGTTAAGATATTCTTCCTCTCGTTTCTGACGCATAGGTTGTCACCTCTAATACCGGCTTACTCCGACACCACTTCGACATTGCGGAGGGCCTTGATCAGGTCCAGCGTCAGGGCTTCCATGCGCAAAATGCTGTTCATGGCACGATTCTTGAAATAGTAGAAGAAAATCGTCGCCGGCACGGCGGTTCCCAGACCGACGGCCGTCGCCCACAACCCGTGCGAGATGTTCACCGCGAGCATGGACTGCTGGGCGGCGCCCGCCTCCATGGTGCCCATCGTATAAAACGCCATGATCATTCCTTGAACCGTACCGATCAGTCCCAGCATCGGAGTGGTATTTGAAATCACGCTGAGATAGGTCACGCGGCTGAGCAATTTTTCGCTTTCCAGATCCGCTGCAACGCCCACGGCGTCTTGAACGACTTCATACCCTTCCTCAACCTGGGCAAATCCCGCCTTCAGAATGTTGGCCAGCGCCCCCGGGGCGCCGTCGCAATGCTGGATCGCCTTCAACAGGTCGCCCTGCTCCATGGCCGTCCGAACATTATCAATCAGATGGGGAGGCATGATTTTGACGTCCTTGATATTGACGAATGAGTCTACAATCAAGGCCACACTGATGATGGAACACACGATCAGCATAAGCCAGATCACCATACCGAACCAACCGGCACGGGTGACGATTTCGATGAATCCGCCACTGCTATGCTTCTCCGGTTTTGTGGCGCCTTCATCCGTCACCACCATACCCGAAGGAGCCGCTGTTGCCGGAGTCGCCGCAACGGCTGCAGCTGGAGCCGCCCCACCGCCCGCCGCCGCGCCCTGGGCCTTGGCCCACTGCGTCGAAACAAACACACCAAAAACCGCCATTGCCAGACCCAACCATACCGCTTTTTTCATCGTTTTGTTCTCCTTGCTAAGTTAGCTACCCAATTCCCAATCTCATCCGCCCAGCTTCCTCGCATAGGGGCTGTCGGAATAGCGTGACGTCAACCTCTTCTTCAATTCATCTGCCCGGGGATCCCGCATCTCATCGAGTAACTTGGCCCCTTTATAGAGGGCTTCCGGTTGTACCTGGAGGATATCGTCGTACACCAGGATAACGCGAAGAAAATCCAGCACCGCATCCTCCCGTTTGCCATCCTCCTTATTCATCTCACCGCGCCGGATCAAGGCCAGGGCCGCGAGGGATCTCGACTCGCCGGCAATCGCTTCGTTGAGATTTTTCTTCAGTACCGCCATCATCTGAGCGTTCAACAGGGCACTCCAGTAAAGGGCATTCTGATCATCGGTAACCAACGATTTCGGGGTTCCCTCAATGATCCCCCCCATGACCTGGGCCGCCTTTTTATAATCCCCTTTCCCGAAACAGGCCTTGGCCAGCAGTTCACTGGCCTTACCATCCCACTCCAGTCTCTTGTAACGGCTGATCAGATCCTCCAGGATCGGAATCGCCACATCATACTGCTTGGCGTCGCAGGCCTGTGCCGCCTTGTCAAACTCAACCGGCTTGGTAATCCGAACCGAGGCCACGTCATCGACGGGAATGGTAATGATGGACCCTTCGGCATCTTCAACCTGATACTCCTGGCGAACCGCGAACCACTTGACTTTATTGCCGCGGACTTCCGTTCCATCGTGCTTGTTTACCGACTCCGCCTTTGCGAATCCGGCAGTCGCCAAGATAACACCCAGCACGCCAACCCCCATCACTATGAACTTGTGCTTCATGATATCCCGATCCTTACCTTCCGGTTGCCAGCCGGGCCTTTGCCTCATCTCGCCCCTGCCGCGCCTTGATCACAAGCCGCCCTGTCGGGAACTGTTTCAGGTAGGTTTCGCACGCTTCCACCATATCCTGATATCGGCCCAGATCCTTCATCAAAGGCAGTGCATTGTCAAAGGCCTGCTCCACAAGGGGACGCACTTTCTGATTGGAAGGATCCGTGAACAGAAGAATCTTCATGTAGGACGCCATGGCGCCCATTTTGTCGCCCTGCAGGAGTTGAATTGCCGCCATTTCAAGGTCCGCCCTGACCAGCAATTCCGGATCCCGGGCATATTGGCGCACTTTGCCCATGGCCCCATACGCCTTGTCAAAATAAGGTTTTGCCTTCTGGGCCTCGGGCATCTTCTTACCCATCTCGGCGTATGCCCGGCTCAAGGACAGATTGACTTCAATCACATACCCGGATTTCGCGTACTTACCTAAAAAGTTTGTATACACCCCGATCGCCGCCTCATAGTCAGCCGCTCCGACGAGCGCCTGTCCATAACCCAGCGACGCCGCCTGCCAGAGCGGCACATCCTGCGTTTTTATCGCCTCGGCAAAAAGCCCCTTGGCGACATCATATTCCTGAGCCTCCAATAACACCCGGCCGGCACGCAGGAACTGGGTGGGCTTAAACGATTGGGGGCTCTTCAGCATCTCGCCAAACACCACAACGGCCTTTTGCACGTCGCCCATCGACATCAGCGCATCCGCCCGGACAAACACCGTATCCAAAGCTTGTACGCTATTGGGATAATCGGCCTTCAGGCGTTCAAAACACTTCCCCGCCACATCCGCCTTATTCATCAGATAATTCAGCGTTCCCATGGCGCCCAGGGCCGCTGGAGCCAGTTCTGATTTGGGAAAGTCCTTCATAAAGAGTTCGTAGCCCTCAACAGCTTTCTGTTGATAAGACGGGATCTGATCGGCCGGGTCGCGCAACCGGGAATAGCACTGGGCCTTGGAATAAAGCGCAAACTCAGTGGCGCGTTTAACCCGCGCCACATCCTCCGGGGTCTCGGAATACTTGGCAGAATCCTGCGCGATGAGCTTGAGGAGCCGGGCATATTCATTCAGCGCGGGAACGATCATATTCGCCTGCCGATATTCGTCAGCCAATCTCAGCCTTGAGGTGACCATTTCGGCGCCTGAGAAAACCTGGGCGATATAATTAGTCAACATCGGGATGGCATTCGTGTGATCGCCCAGCATGGACAGGCAATAACCCGCCCGGCTCAGCGCATCAGGATAGGCCCGGTTCCGGGGATACGTCTCCACAATTCTCTGATAGTTCTTCAGGGCGGCGACGTAGTTGGTCAGCCGGAGCGCCACCTCCCCCTGGCGGAACAGAATGGCGGGGGCTTTGGAATGGTCGGGATAATTGGCAAAAAACAGATCATACACGGCATCCGCCTTCGGCTGGGCCTTACGCTCATCATAGGCGACGGCGACCGCCAGCAGCGCATTCCCTCCTTCTTCATAACGATTGGTGGTCTGGCTGTAACGTTCCGCAAGAAATCCGGTCATCGCCTGCGCATAAGGAGCATCGTTGAGCTCAATATAACTGCGCGCCAATTCGCTGACCGCCCAGGGAGCCCCCTTGAAATCATCCGCCATGTTCAGAACTTCGATATATTTTTCCGCAGACGCCTTGAATTCCTGATTCTGGAAAAGCACCCGCGCCTCCTTCAACTGCTCGGAGACCATCTGGGTGTTATTACGTTCCGGACGCTTCACGGTTTTCCCATAATCAGTCTCGAGCATATCGGCGATGCCATCGGCACGACGGCGAGCTTCCGGCGCCCATGTGCTACCAGGATAGTTCTGGGCAACGGTATAGAACTGACTCATGGCCTGGGCGAAGAGCTTGATGGTTTCAGGATCCTTTGTTTTGTCGCTCATCAGCGCCCTCGCCTCATCCTCGCACAGGGTTCCAAGCAGGAACTTGCACTCGGCCATCGGACTGAGTTTGCTCGACTCCTTGGATTCCCGCAGCATCTTGTCAACATCGCTCAACATGCCCATGTAATCCGTAAGCACCTTGCGGGCACGGGACGGATCGCCGTTCACCATGTGGATATGGGCCATAATCACCAGGGTCTTGGCAAACCAGAGATCCGTTCCCGACCACTGAACCTCATTGCACAGTTTCAAGGCTTCGGCCAGAAGATCCTTCTTCTTGGCTGCGGGGGTCTCATTAAGCTGCGCCACGCGAAGACAAAGCTCAGCGATCTCTGTTTTTACCCGGCGCTCGATCTCGGAAGAATTCAACGGGCAGGTCAACACCCGGCGATAAGCCTCCAGCGCGGCAGGCAAATCGCCGACCAACAACAGCATCTGGGAAAATTTGTAGGCCGATTCACCATAGAGCCGAGCCACTTCCGCCGGCGGCCCCTTGGGAAATTGCTTAAAGAACCCCTCATAAATCCTCTGGGCATCCTTCATGCGCGAAAAGGCATAATACTGGTCGCCAACGGCCAGATACATGACGATGGTTTCCGGGGTGCCCGGGGGCATGGTCTTTAACACGGCTTCCGCCTCATCAAACTTACCGCGGGATGTCAGCACTTCGATCCGGACCCTGGAGGCTTCCGCCTTGGCGGCGGGATACTTGATGAGTAGTTTGTCCACGGACTTCTGGGCATAGTCAGGGAACTTCGCCTTGATCAGTTCGGAGGCAAATTTGAGCTCGTTCTGGATCTCGGTTTGTTCGTCCCCGGCCAGAATGGATGATACGGATAAAAGGAAAACAGCACCCGCCAGAAACCGGCGTATCACCCGAAGGCCCGACATGCAGAGCTTATTTGTCACCATGGTCTTACCTTGTTATCAAACAGGTTTGGTCACGTCAAGAGAACCCTGCCCTGCTGATCTTTCGATTTGTCTGCCTTGTGTTCTTACTCTATAGTCCCGTTGATTCTTTAATTTGCAAAAAAATGAAATATCGCTGTCCCCATTGCCATCACATTTTTGAAGCCCTTCAGAAATCCCAGTGCCCGAGTTGTAAAAAGGGGCTGCGACACCCTGAGAAATGGAAGACACTCAAGGTGGACAAAACCCGAAGGGAAGGCATCCAGCAGCGTCTCCCCGCATCCCATCAATTGCGAAAGCCCATCTGGATGATCTTCATGAGCCACCCCCGTATCGCGGTTTGGGTTCTGGGCGGCTGCATCCTGGTGGGCGGAGTCGTTCTGAGCAGTAATAATACCGTCACGGTTCCCTACCAACCTCCCACTAAAATAGTTCAAACCCGGAAGGAACTTACGGTCATCCACACCGCCCTGGAATGGTTCCGGGTTCATTGCAGACGATACCCCACCACCGGGGAAGGGCTCAAGGCACTGGTGCAAAACCCGGGGGTTCAGGGCTGGCAAGGCTACTATCTTGAATCCTTGCCCCCCGATTTATGGGGCCACCCATTCCAGTACTCCAACACCAGCGATGCCATCTGGCTCTCCTCCATGGGACCGGATGCAAAACCGGGGACACCCGACGATATCTTTGCCCCGCCGGCGGATTACAAAGCCCTGATGAAGCGCCTGGCGAAGGATAAACCGAGCGGCGCCCACGACTGACGTAGCGGCGCTCGACGGTGAGAGCGCCCTGCCAATCCTTACTTCACGGCCGCTGCCTTGGTGGCATACTCGCTGTTCTTGTATTCCTGCATGAGCACCTTTCGCAGGTCTGCGCCACGCGGATCCTTGGCCTTGTCCAACAAATCAGCCGCAGTGAATAACGCTTCAGGCTGAACAGCCTTCTCGTTCTTGAACAGGGTGACCACTTTCAGAAAGTCAGCCAGCGCCGAGGCTTCGTCCCCGTCTTTCAGGTAGGCATTTCCTCTCATCATATACGCCGTAGCGACAAAATCAGGGGATCCGGTCCCGAGGGTTCGGGTTATCTCCCGGTTGAGCCTTTTAACATCGCCGGCCTTTTGCAACATCTTCCAATACATCATTAGCGTATTATTGGGCACTGTGCCGCCTGCCGCAACCAAGGCATCCATGGCGGTGGCGAGTTTCTTGGGATCATTTATCTCCAGATAGCACTGCACCAGCCATTTTCCCGCATCCACGTCCCAATTCAGCATTTTGTACTTTGAGACAATCCCCTCCAGCAACGGAACCGCCTGCCTAAAAAGACGGGATTTGACCAGTCCAATAGCTTGATCGAACTCAGCAGGCCTTTCGATATTCAGACGAGCCACCTGTGCCAAAGGAATCGGCACAGCCCCCCCCTCGGCGGCAACGATATAATCCCCGGTACTACTGCGCCATTCGATGGTTGGGGCCGATATGACCCGCCCGTTTTTCAGGGTGATAACATTAGCCGCTAACACCGGCAGGGCCAACCCGCCCACAACTCCCACACACACTCCCGCCAGAAGACTCTTGCTCACGATCATTATAGTACTGGGTCCTTCCTTAATCGGCGGCTACAATACGTCATTCCCGTCGGCTTTTCCCCTTGGGCCGGGCCATCTGCACTCTCGCCACGGCGGTGGCAGGCACCGCCATGCTCCCGTCGGAAAATTCAATCACATGCCCTTTTTCAACCAGCCACTGCAATTGCCGCCGCAGTTCAGACTCGCGCGGAGGCATGGTTACCGCTACCGGCGACTCAGCCTCCCCGGCCACGGGGGATGCCTCGGGCACCAGTTTTGACAGCAGATTTGCCCGCGAGCAACCCGGATTGGCGGCAACAAAATCCAGGATATCCCGGATCCCTTCCACTGCATGCGCAGGATCAATTGCGTTCGGCGCCACCGAGGTGACAAACGTAAAGCCGCCCGCCGCCTTGAACGTGTGCAGCCCCAGATGGCGGAAGGCCAACCGAAGCGTGACCGAAAGTTTCAGTGGGAACCGGCTTTCCTTTTGCCAGACATCCTCGATTACCCGGCGTAGCGGTCCCGGCTCCATCGCATGGGCAATCACACCGGGCACAACCACATTCCTCGACTCCTTGACCGTTCCCGGCAGGCAGTGATCCCGAAAATAAGCCTCGGCCTCGGTAAACCGGCTGAACGTCACAGCCTTCTCGCCCTCCCCGAACCGGTAAATGGCCTGCTTGCACATCTCGGCCTTCCATTGCTCAATCACGGCCGCATCATGAATCGTCTCAATACGTTTCCGGTAAGCCTCTATCGGCATATCCGGATATCGGGCACGATGCACCTCTGCCACCTTGTCATTGTAGCCATGGTAATTCGGCGGGCCTAGCAGGACACCCGACAGGCCGCATTTGGCAATACAGACAAAGTTTCCCTTCGGAGGTTCAGCCTCCTGATCCTCTTTTTTGCAGAACTTTTCGAAATGCTTGGCGAAAACATGGGCGGCGGCAGCCTCTTTGCCAAGGAAGATGGCCTTGCAATCCGCACACTGACAAAATGAAAAGTTTTCAAGGGTAGCCGGTGCCTCGATCTTGATGAGGTAAAAATCCGGTTTGCTTAGAAAAAGGGCAGCCACCTCAAACAACGAGTAGGCCCGTCCCGATTTCCCCAGCCGATGGGCCAATGGTGTCAGACCGCGGCGCTCGGGAAGAAAGGTCACGTCCAGCAGGGCCAGACGTTCATCCATAGGATCGGGCTTCGGCGCGGGGAGAGCAAAATCGCTGCGCGGGCGATCCCGGAATTCGGGCCTTTTTGCACCACCACCTGAACGCCGCTCAGACCGCTCAGGACGGTCACGCCTCCTGGAATCGCCGCCCCGGCTCTCCTGGGAGGAATTAAATCTATCCATTCCTCCCGCTGGCCGTGCGTCGGGCGGTCGTCGCGCCCATCCGGGAATAAAATTTAAATCAATGACAAGTTGCTCTTTGTTTTCGGACACCGGTTCAGTCATAGCTGGGCATTATAGGTGTGAGACCGATATTTTCAAAACGGTTTTTTTTATTAGGTGTTGCGGGGGGTGGACTGGTAGGCTTTCAAAACGCTGGCTGTCCGCTCATGAAACTGATTCTGGCATCACAATCCAAAGGTCGAGCGTCCCTCTTGAGGGGGGCGGGATACCGTTTCCTCCAAATCCCTTCTCATGAGGTGGAACCCGCGCCGGCCAAGGGCGAAAACCTGAAACGCCATGTACTCGCCCTTGCGCTACTAAAGGCCAGGGCCGTGGCCCGTCGATATCCCCGCGCCATCGTGATCGGAGCCGATACGGCCCTGATCCTCGACGGCAAAATCATTGGGAAACCCGCTTCCCTCGCCGCCGCCCGGCGCATGCTCACCCAGTTGGGCCGGCGGCCGCACCGGATTAGCAGCGCGGCCTGCGTCATCATTCCCCCGACCGCAAAAGGCGGAAAAATCAGGGTGGTCAGATGGGTGGAGTCGGCAACCGTCACTCTGAGGAAGTGGTCGCCTGACCGAATCCGACGCTATGTGACCCTCACCCACCCACTCGGTTGGGCAGGCGCTTATGCGATTCAGGATCCCTATTCCGCCGCTATTGTTGAACGCATCGACGGCGACATCGCCCCCGTCATCGGCCTGCCCATGAAGAGGCTCACACGGGTACTCGAAAAATATCGCTCAAGAGATGATACCCTCTGCATTCGCAGGGTGAACCAACCCAAGAACCATGCGGATCAGGCCCGTGGTTAAGCGTCGCCTGCATCCTGCTGGGGCGGTGCTTGCTCTTTGCTCCAGTTCCACCAACCCTTCACATTCAGAGCGACGAAAATGCTGCAGGCAACCATTGTCGCCACGCTGTGCGCAAGGATGCCGAATACAATCCAGAAAATGTTGGCTACAACACCCAGCGACCAACCCGCCTTTCGTTTCTTCCCGAGAAGAAAAATTGCAACTGCATTCAGCACCAATGCAATCCAGTCAATACAATAGTATTTCGAAATCACTTCCCACATATTGTCATTCCTCACACCGAACGTTCACACTGTGCCGCCGGAGCGTTTAGCGACGGTAGGCACGAGTGTGTTGTTGGGGTCGTCCTCGTTTTGATCACCCTGAGTTCACCCCATGTGGGAGGCGCGATTCTTGTCTCGTTCAGACTCTCTCTTGAACCTGTCGCGGCACGGAGTGCCCCTCCCACATTGAATTAATTCCTATCCATCATCTTTATAATCTCATTCCCCAATCGAGTAGCCAGGGGAGGGTTCCCTCCCCCAGCTCTCGCACCACCGGACGTACGGCTCCGTATGGGTCTTTCACCCACTAGTCGTGCGCCATGCCGGGCGCACACGTGACTCTTGACCTGCGGCGAGCATGCGAGCCGTCGTGGTAAGAGCTGGTTCGCTATCGGTATATTTCTCTTCGGTGGCCAACAGTGACGACAAGTATCATCAACTTGTCATCATGGATCTCATAGATGACCCGGTAAGAGCCTATTCGGATACGCCAGCCGGGACGGCCTGAAAGCTTTTTGCACCCGGCGGGACGAGGGGCATCCGCCAAATCCTTGATAGCAGAGACAATTCGATCTCGATCAACCGGTGTAATTTGAGCGAGTTGCTTTTGGGCTGCACGTAAGATTTCAAGCCCGTAACTCATGCGCCGATTCCGAGGCGGATCTCCCGGACGGCCTGCTCAAAGGGAATCTTTTCCTGAGAGGAAGCCTTCGCCTGGTCATAAGCTCGTATATCATCCAGCTCCTCGAGCTCATCAACGATCTGTTCCCATTCGACCACAGGCAATAAGACAGCCTTTCGATGCTGTTGCGCGTCAACCACATATTCTGGATGTATCATAACCATGTTTGTCACCTTCGAGTACTATCTCTAAATTAGCCCATTTTATCAATCCCTCTTTTATTGAGCGAACGGTCACCGTTTCCGGCGGCGAGCTTGCGAGCCGTACGGAACACGGTGTGGTTCGGCCATTGTTTTGAATTCATGAATGACGATGGGCAGGCACTTGGCGAAAAGACGAAAGTCGGCATCCGTCGTGAAGACTGCAAAATCGTACCGCACAGCAACCGCGCAGATCAGGAAATCAGTATTTGAACCCTGAATGCCCTTTGAACGGCATACATTGAACATTTTGGCTGCTGTCGCGAAGTCCTCGGAATGCAGTGGCAGATCAGGAAATACAGCGAGTTGTGATTCCAGTTGATTAAACTGCGACTGCTCCCTCACCCCAGAGAGGATCTCCTGACGGATGGGCCCAATGATTTCCACCACATGCAAACCAATCAGGCGCTTCAACTCCTCAGCTTCCGGATTCTGGACATGCCCTGACCGGCGTAGAGCGAGCGACCAAATACTCGTATCAACGAGTACTCTCATGCTTTAGCCCGCTGCCGTTTATAGTCATATCCCTGGGTGAAGTCGACCTTCCCAAACAGATCAAGAATCTTCTCCTGCTGAAGGTTGCGAATGTAGTCAGACAACGCCTGTGTCACCGCCGCCCTCTTTGTGCGGTGACAACCAAGTGCGACGGCTTGCTTGATCAGCTTGTCATCGAGTTGTAGGTTTGTTGCCATATCATTTCCTCCACACACATCATCACACACTCTCATGTGTGGATCAATCATAATTTGCGAGACCGAACGGTGACCTTGAGTTTCGGCGCGATTAGCGACGTAAACTCTCCGAGGAGTTGTTGGGCGGGTTCATCATCTGATGATCAATGCGAATGCGCCTCAACATAGGATTTAAGAACTGCATTGATTCGCGTCTGGTATCCTTGCCCCTGCCGCCGGAACCATTCAATCACACCGGGATCGAGACGGATTGAAACCGGGGACTTTTTCTCCGGCATCCGAATGACCATTTTCTTCAACATGGATCGGTCAATCACGGGAATATCGGAGACATCAATGTCCTCGTCCTTCATCTCGCGAAGGCGGGTCCAGTCAGTTCCTGATTTCTTGTTTGTAGATGTGTGCTTCATGTCGTTTTGCCTTTCGGGCGGAGATAACCCGGATGGTCTCGTCATCGGGCTCGGTAAACACAATCACCGCCAGAATGTCGCTAAGCCATCCAATTCCCACCCATCTGTCCTCACCATACTCTTTCCTCTGGTCAAGGAACGTCACCATGGGCTTCTCGAAAACAGTCGAGACGTCATCAAAATCGATCCCGTGTTATTGCCGGTTGATCGCATTCTTTTCCTCATCCCATGTGAACTTCATTGGCAGCAATGTATATACATTAAGTATCTACGTCAAGTGGTGTTCAATTTTCATTGATCGGCCCAACGGTGCAAATCAGGCTGAGCCGCGCTCAGCGGCGATAGCCTGAATTTGCTTGTTCGCCGATGATTTCATTCAGTCCTTCGATGATTTGGCTCATCTCGGCATCAGAAACATGTCCCATTCGCTTGCCCAATCGCTCAACGGAAAGCGTTCTGATCTGGCTGATCTTCACCCAGGTCGGCTTCGGGAGGGAAACGCTTGTGATTTCCATGGTGAGCGGGAATCCCGCCCTCTGCGGTTGACTTGTGAGCGCCATGGCAATCACCGTTCCGGAGCGATCATTGAATATCTCCGGGCTGAGGATCAGTGCCGGGCGGAGCCCGGCCTGTTCATGCCCCTTTACCGGGTTCAGGTCAGCCCAGACGAGGTCGCCCCTCAATATTCTGGCCATGAGGCGACCTCCTTGGACATTCCTTCCTCAGCCAAGGCCTGTTCCGCCTTGGGATCGAGTTTTGCGCACTCAGTCGCAAGACGGTTGGCGGAGAGACGCGTCACCTTTTCCATTACCGCCTCCTGAATGGCGCGGCTTCGATTGGGGAAAATATGCCGCCGCACAAGTCGGTCGAGCTCAACAAGAATGTCCTCTTCCAGTGAAATAGCAATTTTTGCGACAGCCATATATGCCTCTTTTAAGTTATGGTATGACTATATATCATACCTGGCGTGCATACAAACATTTTTCCTGTCCGTCTTATATATGGCGAACGCTCACCTTGAGTTTCGGCGCGTCAGCGACGTAAACTCCGAGGTGTTGTTCGCCGAGTTTCAAATGGCTAAAACAAGCCGCAGCCCATTATCGATTTCCGCCATCGCGGATGATTCCAGCTTCTTTACCTTTTCGGTCAGACATTGCTTGTCCACTGTGATCACCTGCGAGACATTGACTACGGAGTCCTTGGCAAGTCCCGCATGCCGCGCTTTGAGCAGAACATTACCCGGTGCTTGAGCCAGGGCAACATTGGACGTGAGAACCACAACTATGACGGTGCTGATCCGGCTACGATTAAATTCATCCGATTGCACGATCAGTACGGGGCGCCGATAGCCCGGCCCTGACCCTTCAGGTTCACCCAGAGATGCCCACCAGATCTCGCCCCGGTGCATTACCATTTCTCCTTGGAAACCACGGAAGCCTGCATTTTCAAAAGGGTTTCATCAAGGTGAGACTCTTCACTGCTGTACAGTCGATTGAGCCGTTCCGTCACCCCTTCATTCCGCCGACGAGACAGGAATTCCACCAAAGCGCGAGTAAACAGAGCGCTTCGGCTCAAGTGACTTTGATGGGCGAAATTCTCCGCCGCGCTGAAGATGTCATCCGGTATTGATATAGCCGTTTTCATAATCAAATAGTATAACCGAAGTTATACTTACGTCAATCATCTTTTCGGGGCGAACGTTCCGGCTCACTGGTGACGAGCCCGACAGGGCGAGGCGTACAGTGCGGCCGGTGGTTCGGATCTTTTACGCGGTTGCACCTGATCGCAGATGATCCCAATTCCATCTGAACGAATAATAACCGCTGGACATTAGGCTACAGTTCCCCAGAATACAGGGGCTGAATCAAATGCGATAACCATCGAGAGGGAGAAAGGCTCATGAAAGGTATTGTTTTGGCAGGCGGGTCGGGGACGCGCATGTTTCCACTGACCAAGGCGGTGAGCAAGCAGTTGCTTCCGGTATATGACAAACCGATGATCTATTATCCGCTGTCGGTGCTCATGCTGGCCGGCATCCGGGATATTCTCCTGATCAGTACCCCCCACGATTTACCCCTGTTCCGCACCTTGTTGGGGGATGGCCGCCAACTGGGCATCACCCTCCAGTACGCCGAGCAACCCAAACCGGAAGGACTGGCCCAAGCCTTCATTATCGGACGTGACTTTGTGGGCCAGGATTCGGTGGCGCTGATTCTGGGGGATAACATTTTCTATGGGCACAACTTTTCCGCGTGTCTACGCGAGGCCAGCCAGCTGCAAAGCGGAGCCATGGTCTTCGCCTATCCCGTCGCCGATCCCGAGCGTTACGGGGTGGTGGCCTTCGATGCCGCCGGGCGCGCCCTGTCGCTGGAGGAAAAACCGGCAAAACCCAAATCAAAATTTGCCGTGCCCGGCCTCTATTTTTACGACAACCACGTCCTTGACGTGGCGGCCAACCTCAAGCCCTCCCCGCGCGGCGAATTGGAGATCACGGATGTGAATCTCGATTATCTGCGGCGGGGGGCCCTGCGCGTTCATTCGCTCGGCCGCGGGTTTGCCTGGCTGGATACCGGCACGCATGACTCGATGTTCCAGGCCGCAAGTTTCGTTCATACCGTTCAATCCCGCCAGGGGTTCAAAATGGCGTGTCTTGAAGAAATTGCCTACTCGCTGGGTTACATCACGCGGAAAGAACTTCGGGCACTGGGTCAGGAATTGGCCAAAAACGAGTACGGACAATATCTCATCCGCCTTTCTGAAGAGGACTAAGAGGACGCATGAAGACACGTTTCATGATTTCGGCACCATGTCTCGCCATCATCCTTCTGGCCGGTTGTCGGCATCTTCAGCCCTCCGGGGATGCGCCTGCCACATCCTCCCTAACCACAACGGTATCCGCCGCCGCCGAGGACGAGGCCTATCGGCAGGTCCGAATTCTCACCAAAACCATGTTGCTCGTCCGCCAGAATTATGTGGACGAGACCAAGGTCAGCTATTCAAACCTAGTCACTTCCGCCTTGAAGGGAATGCTTCAGTCGCTGGACCCGTTCAGCCAGTACATGGAGGCGCCCGCCTACAAGGAACTCAGGGAGGAAACCCAGGGGAAATTCGGCGGCCTCGGGATCCAGATCAGTGTCAAGGAAGGCGCGCTAACAGTCATTGCCCCGATGGAAGATACCCCGGCATACCGGGCAGGTATTCTCTCCGGCGACAAGATTATTGAAATCAACAGCAACAAAACCGAGGCCCTTGACATACCCGAGGCGGTCTCCAAGCTTCGGGGCATCCCCGGCACCCCGGTCTCGCTCAAGATCCTGCGCGGAGGGGAGTTTAAAAACTTCTCCCTGATCCGGGAGGAAATCAAGGTTTCCACAATCAAGGGAACCCGGATGCTGGACAAGGACATCGGCTACATCCGCATCACCGAGTTCAGCATCCCCACCGGCCCGGCCCTCCGGAAAGCGGTGGAGGATCTTCTTGCCAAAAACATGAAAGCGCTGGTGCTCGATCAGCGGAATAATCCCGGCGGATTGCTATCCTCGTCCGTCGAGGTGAGCGAACTGTTTCTCCCCCAAGGAACCTTGATCGTTTCCACCAAGGGCCGGGGCCCGTCTTCCCGCCAACCGTCGGCTTATGCCGGTGGACCGATCCATTTTACCGGTTTCCCGATCGTTGTTCTGGTCAACGGAGGCTCCGCCAGCGCCGCTGAAATTGTTTCAGGGGCCTTGCATGACAATAAACGGGCGGTACTCGTGGGCGAAACCACTTTCGGAAAAGGATCCGTACAGAACATCATCCCCATCGAGGACGGCACCGCTGCGCGCATCACCACCGCCCGCTATTACACGCCCAGTGGACGCTGCATCCACGAGAAGGGCATTGAACCCGACATATCCGTGCCCATGTCGCCCGAGGAATGGCAGAAAGTTCAGCTCAAGCGGATAGACACCGAGACCCCAGGCCTGATTGACCCCAAAACCAAGCCACCCGATCTCGATAAGGTGACGGACCGGCAGCTTGACCGCGCGGTTGATTTGCTCAAGGGGCTCCTGATTTTCAAGGCAATGTGAGGCGCAAAAGATAACATGAACATCCTCGGCATAGAGACCTCCTGCGACGAGACATCGGCCGCCGTCGTCCGCGATGGTCACACGGTGCTCTCGAACATCGTTTACACCCAGATTGCCCATCACAAACCCTATGGCGGCGTGGTTCCGGAAATCGCCTCGCGCATGCATGTTGAACACCTTCCCGGGGTGATTGCCGAGGCAATCAGCGCTTCCGGCCTTTCCTGGCCGGAGATTGACGCCATTGCCGTCACCCATGGGCCCGGGCTGACGAGTTCCCTGCTCGTGGGACTCTCGGGAGCGAAGGGGCTGGCCCTGCGCCTCGCCAAGCCGCTGATCGGCATCAATCATCTTGAAGCCCATATCTACTCCATTTTTCTGGGACATCCGGAGATGCCGCCCGCTTCTCTCTGTCCCTTTCTAGCCCTGATTGTCTCCGGCGGCCACACCTGCTTCATCCAGGTGAACAGCATCGGCGATTATCATCAACTCGGGCGCACCGTGGACGATGCCGCCGGCGAAGCGTTCGACAAGGGCTCCAATCTCCTCGGGCTCGGGTATCCCGGCGGACCGGCCATTGACAAGGCCGCCCGCACCGGCAGTCTGGAGTTTGTCACGTTCCCGCGCGGCTTTGTACGAAAACTCCATGCCCGCACGCCGGATCTCATCCCTAAATATTGCGTCAGTTTCAGCGGGTTGAAAACCGCCCTGCTCTATCACATCAAGGATCATCCCCTCGGCAGCGGTCCGGATGCGGACATCAACAACCTTGCGGCCAGTTATCAGGAAGCGATTGTGGATACCCTGGTGCAGCGCTCCTCCCATGCGGCGGAATCGGCCCAAACCATGGCCGTGGTCGGCGGGGTTTCCCTGAACAAACGCCTGCGCGAGAAACTCGGCGTCATGGCGGATAAAAAACGGATCCGACTGGTACTCGCCGATTCCCGGTATTGCACCGATAACGCCGCCATGGTCGCCGGCCTGGCTTTCCATAAGCTGGAGGCAACGCGCCCACTCGGCGAGGCCATGGAACTCGATGCCGATCCCAATCTGGGAATCGGGATAAAATGATTCGGAAAAGTTCCGATGTTGTATGGTGCGCCTGGCGAGGATCGAACTCACAACCTTCAGCTTCGGAGGCTGACGCTCTATCCAATTGAGCTACAGGCGCGGGAAGTCGTTAATCGTTATCAGTTAATGGTTGTTGGAACAAGCCCTAATAACCAACACCAAATAACTGATAACCATTAACCGTTCTTCTTCTCAAATTCCTTCATGAAGGCCACCAGGGTATCCACCCCGGCCACCGGGAAGGCATTGTAGATCGAGGCGCGGATGCCGCCTACGGAGCGATGCCCCTTCAAGCCCTTCATCCCCTGCTTGGAAGCTTCCTTGATAAAGGTCTCTTCCAGGGCCTCGGTGGGCAATCGGAAGGTGAGGTTCATATCGGAACGGAATTCCTTGACCGCCGTCCCCTTGTAGAATGTGCTGCCGTCGAGGGCGGCATAGATCTTGGCGGCCTTGTCAACATTCTGCTTGTACAGGACCTCAGGCCCCAATTTGAGCATCCAGCGTGTGACCAGCGCCAGGATATAGATGCCGAATGTCGGGGGAGTATTGTACAGGGAGTTCTCCTCAATATACGTCTTGTATTTGAGCATCGTGGGCGCATTGGCCGGAACCCGTTCCGCCAGCTCCTTCCGCATCACCACCAGAGCCAATCCCGAGGGACCAAGATTTTTCTGGGCGCCGGCATAGATCACGCCAAATTGGCCGGCATCAAAGGGACGGGACAGAATATCCGAGGACATATCGGCAACCAGCGGCGCTTCCGTCTTGGGAAACACTTTCCACTGCGAACCGGCAATCGTCTCATTTGAGGTGATGTGCACATACGCCGCGCCCGGGGTAAATTTAAGGTCTTCGTTCTTGGGCATGCGGGTCGGGATATCCTTGCCTGTATTGGCAATGACGTTCACGGTCCCACATAGCTTCGCCTCTTTGACGGCCTTGTCCGCCCAGGCGCCGGAATTGACATAATCGGCAGATTGGCCGGCTCCCAACAGATTCAGGGGCACCATGGCAAACTGCATGCTGGCGCCGCCCTGGACAAACAGGACGGAGTAATCATCCGACAACTTCAGAAGTTTGCTGACATTCTCTATCGCCTCCTGATGTACGGCATCATACTCTTTGCCCCGATGACTGTGCTCCATGATAGACATGCCGGAACCCTTGAAATCCAGAAGTTCCTTCTGGGCCTCTTCAAGAACCTCAACCGGAAGCACTGCAGGACCCGCACCAAAGTTAAATACACGCGCCATAATTAACCTTCTTTCTTTACAAATAATGGCGTCAGTGTAATCGCTACGCATAAATCTTCAACCTGAAATCTCGACTTATTGACCGAAACCTGTTTTTCTCCTACAATTCGAAGTCAAACAACAAGCCAAGGTGAACCATGCGTTGTCCGCGATGCGGTCATAACGAGGATAAAGTGATAGACAGCCGGGCGTCCCGCTCCGGGGACGTTATTCGCCGACGCCGGGTGTGCGTCAATTGCGAGCATCGTTTCACTACCCGTGAAGAGGTCGTCAAGGTGGCGCTCCATATCATCAAGCGCGATGGGCGCCACGAGGAATTGTCCCGCGAAAAACTAATCAACGGCATTGCCCGCGCCTGCGAGAAGCGTCCCGTCGGAATGGAAGAGATCGAAGTTCTGGTGGATAATATTATCACGGAATTGGGGAATGATTTTGAGCGCGAGGTCACCAGCGACATCATCGGCGAAAAAGTAATGGAGCGTCTGGAGAAAATTGACGAGGTGGCCTATGTCCGGTTTGCCTCCGTTTACCGGCGATTCAAAGACGTGAATCAGTTTATCAATGCAATCCAAGGAATGGTAACCCACTGATGATCTGGCAGGACACCACTCTCGCCGGAACCGTGCGCGAACGAATTGCAGATTATCTGCTGAGCGATGTCCCCGCGCTTTGCGGAAACCCGGCGCTGGGGTCGCACCCTCCGCTGACGGAAGCGGCCCAGGGCGTGGCGCTTTACCTCGACCAGATTGAAGTCATCCCGGAAGAGATGGATCCGCGCCAGTCCCGCGAATTGCTGGCGCATGCGCTGGACGCTGCCGGTGAAGGAGTTCTGGCCCGGCGAATCCGGCTGTTTGGAAACCGGGTCATCTATCCGGCCTCCTGGATCGCCTGCGGGCGTGAAATCGTTTGGGTACTCGACACCCGGCACCTGATCACCTCCCGTGATGCCGGGATGGAACTGATTCTCTTTGAACGGATCCGGATTGTCCTGGCTACCTTCGCTGATGTCTGGGACGCGACCTCCGGGCAGGGATTTCTGGGGCTCAAGGGGCTGGCGGTGACCGCCGCCAGCGTTCTGGGAGAAAGTGCGTCCGAGCGGTCAGTCCGGGAACTCACCCTCGAAATCCGGAACCTTGCCGGTCGGCACCTTGATCATTTTCAAAATCAACGGGGATGGACCATGACCCCCACGCGCATTACATTGCTTTCATGAGGGTGGATGACAGAATAGTCACTGTAATTAAGAGGAAAGAGCAACTATGATTTCAGAAGACCGCATCCGAGCCGAGCAGAAGAACACGTTGAACGAAACCTACTTTCCAGGACTGGGCGAACGGCTCCAGGGCAAGGTGCGGGAGAGTTATATCCAGAAGGATCAGAGAATCATCGTTACAACGGACCGTGTTTCGGCGTTCGACTGCATCATCGGCACGATCCCCTTCAAGGGCCAGGTCCTGAATCAACTCGCCGCGTTCTGGTTTGAAAAGACCCGGGAAATCGTTCCCAACCATCTGATCTCCATTCCGGATCCCAATGTCATGGTGGTGCATGAGTGCGAGCAACTCCCGCTCGAATTCATTGTCCGTGGTTATATCACCGGGGTCACGAAAACATCCGCCTGGTACAACTACGAGCGCGGCGTGCGTTATTTCTGCGGCAATACCCTCCCGGAAGGGATGAAGAAAGACCAGAAACTGGAGTGCCCCATTCTCACTCCCACCACAAAACATGAGAAGCATGACCGCCCCATCTCCCGGGAGGAAGCCATCCAGGAGGGGTTGATCGACGCGGAAACCTATGATGCGGCCGCCGCCCTCTGCTTCAAGCTTTTCGATGCCGGCGTCAACCATGCCGCAGCACAGGGGCTCATTCTGGTGGATACAAAATATGAAATCGGCCGGCTAAACGGAAAACTCGTGGTGTCGGATGAGATCCATACGCCGGACTCATCGCGATACTGGTTTTCCGACACCTATGACTCCCTTTTTAAGGCCGGGAAGGATCAGCGAAAAATCGACAAGGAATATGTCCGGGAATGGCTGGTGTCCAAGGATTTCCGGGGTGACGGCCCTCCTCCCGAACTGCCGGAAGAGATCCGCATTGAGGCCGCCAAACGCTATATTCAAGCCTACGAGCAGGTTACCGGCCTCACATTCACGGTTACCGATGAGCCGGTGGCCGAGCGGATCGCCAATAATCTACGACGGGCCGGCTGCCTGAAATAGAGCGCCTTACCCGCGCGCCAGCAAGCCGTCAATCTGGTCTATGCAAATTTGCGACCAGGTTTCCAAGCGGTCATACATCGCCCTGAGTTCGTCCACGGTGCGGAACCCTGATTCCGTGATCACGCCTTCGCGTTTTCGCACGTCGGGAGTGGGGGATCGCAAAACATGAATAACGCCCAGATGGACACGGCCCACCGGCGTCAGATCGTCGTTCAATAAGGCCACCGCCTTGTGTGTATAGCCGGCAGGAAGCGTCACTTCCTCTTCCAGTTCCCGGATCGCGGCGCGGTCATAGATATGATCAAATAAATCCAGGTCATGATTGTTCATATGACCGCCGATACCCAGGGACGCCTTGGCCACCAGGCGCTCTTCGCCGGATTTTTTCCCGCGGACATAACACCAGAGTTTATCCTCGTGACAAATCAGAAAATACGGAATCAACTGCTTCAGCGAATCGTCTTGCTCCGCCTTGTGACGCGCCACAAAACGATAGTTCCGCGGATTCAACAATTCTGGAAGATACCGTTGAGTATCCAAGGTAAGCCCCTGGAACATACCGATCCGTTCAATCAACGCCCGTTCCACCACCAATACTTCCTCAAGATCTTTGTTCATGGCCGGAATGCTAGCACATCGGCAAGCCGGTAATAAACAGGAAACAGGACTGCGTTAATTACTGTTGGGCACAACTATTGTATTGACGGCCCCCCGCTAATAGCATAGAACATCAACACTTTTCTGAATCCTAACCGATTCCCTTGTGTCAGCACAACCTACTCCATTTGAATTCAGCCTTCTATTATTTCAACACGGTCCAGCGCAGCTAGAGGTATGCTGTTGCCCACATCCTTCTTGTCTCAACCATGATCAAAATTGCATTAACCGGCGGTATCGCCTGCGGAAAAAGCTTGGTTGGGGAAATCATGGCGCGGGCTGGAATTCCGATTTGTGAGACCGACGACATCGGGCATGCGGTGATGGAGCAGGATGCCTCTGTCAAAACGTCGTTGGTGAAGGCCTTCGGGATCGGAATCATCGGTCCGGATGGCGGCATTGACCGGTCGATCCTGGGTCAGTTGGTCTTTGAAGACCCGGGGAAGCGGGCCACACTGAACGCCCTGACTCATCCGGCAATACTGCGGCGTCTCGAAGAATGGGTCACGGCACAGGCGGCAACGGCTGACCGGGTGGCCGCCATTATTCCGCTGCTTTACGAGATCGGGGCGGAAAAGGCATGGGATGTGGTCATTTGCGTGGCCGCCCAGGAGACCGATCAGTTGCGCCGGCTGATGGAACGCGGGCATTCCCCTGAGGACGCACACGCCAGAATCGGAGCCCAAATGAGCCTGTCGGCTAAAATGGAACGGGCCGACTATGTTATTTATAATTGCGACGGCAAAGCATTGCTGGAGGAGCAGGTAAACCAGGTATTGCGGTCAATCCGCGGAGACTAACTATGGACGAGAGACAACATCATTCAGGCAGACCGGAACATCGAGGGGGACATCGCGGCCGAGGTGGACGCCCCCAACACAGGCGTCCCCCAAAACCGGACATGATGGTAGATCGCCCGCCCCAACACCTGCCCCCTCCGGAATACAATGGGCAGGTTGCCACGGGCGAACAGCAACCGATGTTGTCTAACGGGGATGCCCAGCCGCCGATGGGCGCACCCACGCAACCGATGGAGGGCCATCCCATGCCGGATATTGGCGCAGGACAGCCTTCAGCTCCGCGGCAGCAGGGCACGCCAAAATCATTGAATTTATCCGACCTGCAGTTAAAACCGGTTCCCGAACTCCACCTCATGGCGGAGACCTACGGGCTCATCGATCTCGGCGCCCTGCGGAAACACGAGTTGATTTTTGAGATCATGAAGGCCAACGGCCGCCTGAGCGGCACCTTGCATGGCAAGGGCGTCCTGGAAATCCTGCCGGATGGCTTCGGATTTCTCCGATCCCCGTATTACAACTATCTTCCCTGCCCCGAGGACATCTACGTCTCCCCGTCCCAGATCCGCCGTTTTGCCCTGCGAACCGGCGACCTGGTGGAAGGTGAGATCCGGGCCCCGAAGGACAAGGAGCGCTTCTTCGCCCTGATCAAGGTGGACAAGATCAACCTGGGCGAACCCGACAAGGCCAAGGGCAAGGTTCCCTTCGAGAACCTGACCCCGCTTTTCCCCGACCGCCGGTTCATCCTCGAGCGGGAGCCCAGCGAGGTCTCCATGCGCGTCATGGATCTCTTCACCCCCATCGGCATGGGACAACGCGGCCTGATCGTGGCGCCGCCCCGGACGGGAAAAACCGTTCTCCTGCAGAAGATTGCGAACAGCATTTCAGCCAATCATCCCGAGGCCTACCTGATCGTTTTGCTGATTGATGAGCGCCCTGAGGAAGTAACCGACATGGAGCGCACGACCAAGGCGCATGTGCTCAGTTCCACCTTCGACGAGCCGCCAGAGCGGCATGTCCAGGTGGCCGAAATGGTGATCGAAATGGCCAAGCGCATGGTCGAATGCGGCAAGGATGTCTGCATCCTGCTCGACAGCATCACGCGTCTGGCCCGGGCCTACAACACCCTGCAGCCGCACAGCGGCAAGATCCTCTCGGGCGGCGTGGATGCCAATGCCCTGCACAAACCCAAGCGTTTCTTCGGCGCGGCGCGAAACATCGAGCACGGCGGAAGCCTGACGATCATCGCCACAGCCCTGGTGGACACGGGAAGCCGCATGGACGAGGTGATCTTCGAGGAATTCAAGGGAACCGGAAACATGGAGCTTTGCCTGGATCGCGCCCTGGTTGACAAGCGCATTTTCCCGGCGATCAATGTGGAAAAATCGGGCACCCGCAAAGAGGAACTCTTGATCCATCCCGACGAGCTGAGTAAGATTTGGATTTTGCGACGTGCGGTCAACGGCGTTCCGGCGGTGGAATCCATGGAACTGATCGTGAACCGATTGAAGAAAACAAAGAGTAACGCCGAATTCCTGATGGCGATGAAAGAATAAAGGAGAATACAAAACGCTTATGAAAGTTGCCGTTGAACAAATTGGTCCCTGCCGCAAGGCCCTGCGTATTGAAGTCCCGGCGGAACAGGTGACGGTCGAATACCAGAAAGTAATCCGGGAAATCGCGTCCCATGCACGCATTCCCGGTTTTCGACAGGGGAAAGCCCCCTCCGCCATTGTCGAAAAGAAATTTTCCAAGGATGCCCTTGAGGAAACCCGTGAGCGCCTCGTCCCGAAGGCCTATCATGAGGCTCTCAAGCAGGAAAACCTCAAACCGGTGGCCGTGGTGGACGTGAGCGACGTCACGGTGGCCAAACAACTACCCCTGACCTTCAAGGTCACCGTGGATCTGACCCCGGAGTTCGCCTTGCCCCCCTGCAAGGGCATCGCCATCACCCGCCGCAAGGTGGAGGTGAAGGACGAGGATATCGACAAGGTCATGACCGGGATGCGCGACCGAAACGCCCATTTTGAAGCGGTCACTGACCGTGTGGCGAAGAAGGACGATGTCGTGGAAATCGACTACGCCGGCGCCTGTGATGGCCGCCCGATGAGCGAGGTCGCGCCGGATCGCCCCGAACTGGCCCAAGGCAAGGATTTCTGGGTGCTACTCTCCGACGCCATGCCGGAGTTCCTGCCGGGTATCAAGGCCCAGTTGGAAGGCATCGCGATTGGACAAACCCGCGAAGTAACCATCAGTTTTCCTGAGGATTATAGAGCCAAGTCCGCCGCCGGAAAGTCCGCCGTTTATACCGTCACCGCGCGCGGCATCCGGGAACGAAAATCACCCGAGTTGAACGATGAGTTCGCCAAGGGAGTCGGCGCCGAATCGTTGGCCGATCTCCGCGCCAAGGTGAAGGAAAATCTGCAGGCCACGGGCGAGCTTACTGAAATCGGGCGCCAGAAAGATGAGATCGTCAAATGGCTGATGGAGCACACGCCGCTCACTGAGTTGCCTCAATCGCTCATCGAGGAAGAGGCGCGCCACATCATCCAGGACGTGGTCCAGGAAAACATGCGCCGCGGCGTCAGCAAGGATGACATTGAGTCGCATCGTGAAGATATCTTTAACCGCGCCGCACAGTCTTCAGCCGACCGCGTCAAGGTGAACTACATCCTCACCCGCATCGCGGACGAGGAAAAGGTTGTCGTGACCGAGGCGGATGTGAATCAGCGGATTGCCGAGATGGCCATGCGCTCCGGGAGCAGCCCGGAACAATTGAAAGCCGACCTGGAGAAACGGGAAGCCCTGGACGGCTTGCGCCGAAACCTGCGGCTCGACAAGGCTGTGGACAGCCTGCACGCCGCGGCAACCATCACACCGGAATGACAAGGAGTTTATGATGCAATCCCATAATCAAATGCTGGTACCCATGGTCGTCGAACAGACAGGCCGCGGCGAACGTGCCTATGACATATATTCACGCCTCCTGAAGGATCGGATTATCTTTATCGGAAGCGGGATCGACGACGATGTGGCCAACCTGATCATCGCCCAGATGCTTTTTCTTCAGAGCGAGGACGCCGAGAAGGATATCTGCCTCTACGTCAATTCGCCGGGCGGCTCGGTCACGGCCGGCATGGCCATTTACGACACGATCCAGTTTCTAAAGTGCGATGTGGCCACCTATTGTGTTGGCCAGGCAGCCAGCATGGGCGCGGTGCTGCTGACTGCGGGCGCCAAGGGAAAGCGCTTTGCGCTGCCCAACGCCCGCATCATGATCCATCAGCCTTGGGGGGGCGCCCAAGGCCAGGCCACAGACATCAGCATCCAGGCGAAGGAAATCCTGCGACTGCGGGATCGCCTGAATGGAATCCTGGCCTTCCATACCGGAAAATCCCTGGAGGCGATTGCCAAGGATTCCGATCGGGATTTCTTCATGTCTGCCGAAGAGGCCTGCGCCTACGGGTTGGTGGATTCGGTTCTGGTTAAAAACCAAAAGACCAGCGCCAAAAAGAGCTGATTATAGAGAAAGCTGGATACTATGGCTAAATTCAAAACGCCTGAAGCCTGTTGTTCATTCTGTGGACGGCACCCCTCGGAGACGGGAAACCTATTGGCCGGGCCTGACGGTGTCTTTATCTGCAAGAATTGCTCCAAGCTCTGCCAGGATATGTTTGATAAGGGTGGTAAGCCGGAGGCCGCTGCCGCAGCGCCAGCGCCTAAGAAGGAAAAAGCGCTGCCCCTCTTAAAGATACCCAAGCCCCACGAAATCTACGACTACCTGAATCAGTACGTCATCGGTCAGGAGCAGACCAAAAAAGTCCTGTCGGTGGCGGTTCATAACCACTACAAGCGCCATCAACAAGGGTTGCACGCCGAAGCCAACAGGGTGTTCAAGGATGTGGAGATTGAGAAGAGCAATATCCTGATGATCGGGCCGACTGGAACCGGGAAAACGCTGCTCGCCCGAACGCTTGCCAAATGCCTGGATGTCCCGTTCAGCATCTCCGACGCCACCACCCTGACCGAGGCGGGCTATGTCGGGGAGGATGTCGAGAATGTGCTTCTCCGCCTGATACAGGCGGCAAATGGGGACGTTGCCAAGGCGGAACGCGGTATTATCTATATCGATGAGATCGACAAGATTGCCCGTAAAACCGAAAATGTCTCCATCACGCGTGACGTTTCAGGGGAAGGCGTTCAGCAGGCGTTGCTAAAGATCATCGAAGGCACAACAGCGAGCGTCCCTCCGGGCGGCGGGCGGAAGCATCCCCAACAGGAATATCTCAAGATTAATACCGATCACATCCTCTTCATCTGTGGCGGCGCCTTTGTGGGGTTGGACGACATTCTCCGGCGTCGCAAGCACAAACAAACCCTCGGTTTCGGGGAGCCGGCGAAGAAAAGTGCTGCGGAACTGATTGATGCCCGTATTGAGCCGGAAGACCTGATGCGATATGGCCTGATTCCTGAATTCGTCGGCCGCCTCCCGATTGTTACCATTCTGAACCCCCTGACCGAGGAGGATCTGGTCCGGGTACTCGTGGAACCGAAGAACTCGATGATCCGTCAATATCAGAAGCTCATGGCCATGGAAGACGTGAAGTTGACTTTCGCCGACGCCGCATTGAAGGAGTTGGCCCGTATCGCCTCCAAAAAAGGCACCGGCGCACGCGGGCTCAGGGCGATCCTGGAGCACCTGATGCTGGAAGTCATGTTCGAGGTGCCGAAGCGGGGCAATATCAGCGAATTTCACGTCACCAAAACCATGGTCACATCACAACGGGTAACCCTGGACGAGGTCGCGGAATCAGCGGCGTAGGGGTCGGTGACAGTCAGGCCGGAAAGATGTTGATGGCGAGCGAAGGCTCGCGGATTAACTGACCGCCCATGGCATCACCTAAGTTCCCGCAACGCCCGGTAGTCGGTTTTACCCGTGCCCAGAACTGGAATTTTCTCGACCCGGCGGATCAAACGAATGTTATGCAAGGGCGACAGGCCTGCCTCCTTGATCCGGTTGTTGACCTCCTCGCGATCCAACTCCCGGATGGTAAAGAGAACCAGCTCCGGGTTGAGATCAACGGGCGTCGCCTCGACGGCAATCACCGGCTCCTCATCGGTCGGCTTCACATAGTAACGCGCCAGCGCCTCCTCAATCGCAGGGAGCGAAATCATCTCGCCACCCAGTTTGACGAACCGCTTCAGCCGCCCGGAAAATACCAGTATCCCATCCGGTCGCTGCATCACCAGGTCGCCGGTTCTGTACCACGACTTCCCCTCAAACTCCACAAACGGCGAGGCGCCGTCATAGTTCAGATATCCCCCGAAAATACTGGGCCCGCGCACCAGCAGCATTCCCGGGCGACCCGGTTCGATTCGGCGCCCGGTCTCCACGTCCACCAGCGCCGTCTCGACCGAGGGAAGCGCCCTGCCAATCGTGCCCGATTGCGGGTTTGCTTCGTCGTTGGCTGACACGACCGGCGAACACTCGGTGATACCATAGCCCTCAATGACTTTCAGCTGCGGCCACTGGCGATGAATCAGGTCAAAGACTGCCTCCGGGCATTTCTCGGCACCGGTTATGACAGCACGGAGGGAATCCAACTCCGCCCCCTTCACAGCCCTCAGAATCCCGCCCAGGAACGTGGGCGTCCCCACCAGCAGGGTGATTCGATACGCCTCAATCAACCTCGCCAGCATGGCTCCTTCCGTGGGATTGGGGTGATACGCCACCGGGATGCCGCTGCACAAGGGCAACAGCAGGGTACAGGTCAGCCCGAAAGAATGAAACGGGGGCAGAATGCCGATCAGGCGATCCTCCGTGGCAAAATGAAATACTTTGGTGAAGTCGCGCAAATTCGCGAGAAGATTGGCATGGGTCAGCGGCACGGCCTTGGGCAGACTCTCGGAACCGCTCGTGAACAGAACCACCGCCGTATCCCGAACCGACACCGAAGATAAACTCCGGCGCCAGAACGTCCGCGCCGCCAGCCAAGCCCTCAGTTTGGTCCCTTTTCCCATCCTCTTGGCCAGTTCCTCCACCAGCATAAACCGCTCTTTGAGCGACCCCAAGTTGCCGGACTGGGATTCTATTTTCTGAACCACGCGGCCCGCCGTAAGCACGGCCTTCACACCCAAAAGATCAAGGGAGTGGGTCATATTGCGAACCCCTACCGTCCAGTTCACCATCACGGGAGTCTTGCCGGCAAACAAGATGGCGAGATAAAGCACACCGGCGCCCGCCGAGGCGGGGAGCATGATACCGACCATGTCGCCGGGTAATCGCTCGATCTGCGGCTTGAGCGCCAGAATCCCGGTAATCACATCCCTATAGGTCTTCACCCCGCCGGTCTGGTCTGCCAGCACAACACGATCAAGCCCCTGACGGGCTTGGGCGAGGAAGACGGAAGTCAGCATGTCACCTCCGGGAATCGCAATGTCGCCTCTCCGACCTTGAGCCGGGAACCAAGACGGGGAAACAGGTTTTAGTTCCTGTTTCACGGGGGCCGCAGAAAAGCCCCGGGCAGCCAGCAGAACATCCCCAACCGTTTCCATCCCGGCGCCATCGCTGACCGGAAACCCGAACTCGGCTTCCACCCAGAGTCCCAAGTCAACCAGGGCAAGACTGTCGAGGTTCAAATCCCGGGCCAGGGAATCCGCGTCTTGGATCGAGGAACGCCCTGTCAGATCCCGCAGATGCTTGATCACCTGGTCCCGAACAACAGCCGGAACTTCGGAGAGATCCCCGGCCGTCGCCCCGTGCACCGGCTCGGGCAATTTATGGGCATCGCCCTTTTCCCAGCGGGTATAAGGCACGTACCATGCAGGCGGGGCATCGTGATTATAAAAGGTCTCGAGATACCGGTTCAACACCGCCCGGCCACCAGTCCGGGGAAAGTCGGTGGGCTCGCACAACGTGATATCAACCTTTCGACGCGGCGAGAAGAAGAGTCCGTTGGCGAGAAGCGACCGGATCCCCTTCTTGAATATTTTGCCCAACGCTGGCGCCATCCCAGAGGCACGACTGAATGAGCTTCCCCACAATCCGCGGGTTTGCACGAGAACCACACGCACCCCGGGGAGACGCTCCAAAATGGTCTCCACCGCGCTGGCGCCGGCCAGGTCTTCGTACCGCTGGCGGGCAATGTGACCAGCCGGATAAAGCAACAGGTTGCTCCCCGACTTCAGCGCCTCAATACATTTTTCAACGCCTTCCTCCACCGCCTGGCGACTGGCTCCTCCATAGACGGCGGGATCAGGAATGGTTACGACGTTGATCTGTTCAGCCAACCAGCGAACTCCCGGCCGGTTCACCTGATCCTGATCCGCCAGGGGCCGTAGCCGGAAACGGGGATAGAGCCGTGACATCATAATAACCGGATCGATGAGGGCTGGATGATTCGGCAGAAACAGAATACCGGTCCGCCCTCGCGCCGCAATCGCATCGAGTCCCTGCACACGAATATGATACCGAAGCCTGAGAAGCCCTCGGACCAAGACAAATATCAGACGGTTGCTCTCTTCCCCCAACCTCATCCCCCCACCGTTTCCTGCTGCTTCCGGAACAAGAAAAACAACACCCCGGAAATCACGAGCGAAGCCAGTCCCATCACCCCAAAGGCAGAGGTCGGCGGCAGATGCGCATTCAGGAAATTAGAGAGAAGCCCGGACGAGAGAATTCCGGCAAACACAATGAAGTTCACAGCCGACAGCACGGCGCCTTTGCGATGGATTGGCGGGCGAATCTGCAGAAAGCTTTCCATGGGGATAAGAATCCCTCCGCCGAAACTTCCCAGCAGGAAAATGAGCACAAAGAGCGCCGGGCGCTGAAGGGTTTCAGGCAGAATCGGCACCCCGGCCATGGCCACCATAACCAGCGACATGGCCAGACAAAGCGGCCAGACCACCCGGTACCAGCGGCCAATGGGAATCAAGCGACTGCTGATGACTCCCCCTGCGGCAAGCCCCACCAACTGACACACAATCAGGTAACTGGTCATCGTCTTGGTCATGTGAAACTGGTTAATCCCCAGCGGGTTGATGATCAGAATTCCCAGTGACCCGACCAACCAGACAAAGACATTTGTAAATATCGTGGTAGCCAATAACGGATCCTTGCGGGTGGCAAAAAGTTCCTGAATGGTATGCCAGGGTCCACTCCAGGGAAACCGCAATGCCGGGTTGGCGGCAGGCCGGTGCGGCACACCGTAACTCACCATCACCCCCACCATCGCCACGGCCACCACCGTTCCGGCCACCAGCAAGCGGCCCGCATCAATCCCCCGGTACAGTCCCTGGCGATCCAACATCATCCCCGCCACGGCCACGCCCCCCAGAATCGCGAAAGTCACCAGCATTCGCAGAATCCCGTTGGCACGCGTGACAAAGCGTTCCGGATAAAGGTCGGGCAGGGATCCGTTCATGGCCGGGCTGAACAGGGTGGCCTGGAATCCCATGATGAACAGCATGGTGAAAATGAGTGGCGAATTCCCCATACAGATGCCCACGGCGCCGAATAGCATTGCCAATAATTCCAACCACTTGGCGGCCATCACCACATGACATTTGGCAAAGCGGTCCGCACACCAGCCCGCCGGGGCGGCAAATAAAATGAAGGGCAATGTGAAGACACTCAACGCATATCCCTGCATTTCATTGTGACCGGTCGCCACAAACAACACCAATGCCGCCTGCTTGAAAAAGTTATCGTTGAAAACACCCAGCCCATAGGAAGCCGCCATGCAGGCGAACTTGCCGCGTGCATGCCTGAGAATCGCGGCATCATCCTCGGAACCCCTGTTTTTGTCTGTTACTTCATTCATGGCTGGACGGTTTTTAACAGAAGCCCGCAAAGCCCGCAAAGGAAACATATTCTGGATTCTGGACACTGAATTCTGGATACTGTCTTTTATGCCGCTCTTCGATGCCCATTGTCATTTGCAGGATGCACGCCTCTTCCCGCACCTTGACGCCGCCATGGAGCGCGCCACGGCCGCCGGCGTGGCGGGATTGATGTGCTGTGGCAGTTGCGAGCAGGACTGGATCTCATTACCGGACATTGCCAGGCGCTTTCCCGGGGTTCATCTCTCATACGGACTGCACCCCCGGTATAGCGGCGAACGATCGGAGCACTGGCTCGATTCCCTTGCCAGCATCCTGACCGCCAGTTCAGCCGCTGTAGGGGAAATCGGACTTGATCACGCGCTGGACAAGTCGACCTTCGCCGATCAGGAGTTCGTCTTCCTGGCACAAATCCATCTCGCCAATGAACTGCAACGGCCGGTTTCGATCCATTGCCGCCGCGCCTGGGGCCGACTGATGGAGTTGCTGGACTCAAAAGGCTGGCCCGCCCACGGATTTGCGCTTCATTCGTATTCCGGATCCAGCGAACTCGTGGCGCCGCTGGTACGCCGAGGAGCCTTCTTTTCCTTCTCCGGCGCCATCACCTTCGAACAAAACCGCAAGGGACGGGAAGCCATGGCGGCCGTTCCGCTAGATCGCCTGCTGATTGAGACGGATGCCCCGGATCTGACTCCATCCCTGTCTCCTGTAACAACCATCCTGCGGGAAACCGATGGTCATCCCATCAACGAGCCGGCCCATTTGACAGCCGTTTTAACAGCGGTTGCGAAGGTCAGGAATGTTCCCGGGCAGGAGTTGGCGGAAATCACAAAACGGAACGCAGAAGGGCTCTGGGATCAGGATTTTGGCCTCGGTTTGTCACGAACGGCATAATGAGTTTCGCTCATGCGTGTCGTAAAGGCATAGGAACGCACTTCGCGCATTTCACCCTTCAATTCATGCATCTCAAAAGTCATCATGTCCATGCGCTTATCCAACTGCTCGAGCCGCTTGTCTACCTGCTCGAAACGCTTGTCTACCTGCTCAAAACGCTTGTCTACCTGCTCAAAACGCTTGTCCATTTGCTCGAAACGCTTATCCATCTCATCGAGTCGACCATTGATGACTTTGAAATCAGCCTGGGTTTGAACGCGAAAAGCATCCAGATCTTTTCGTATCTCGCCAATCTCAGGAAGCAAGCGCTGCTTGAGAAAATCCAGAATCTCGTTTTGGAGTAACGCTGTCATGGGATACATAATCTCAAAATCAGCTAGACGATCAAGCTAATTTAGAATTACCATCTTTTTCGTATAGGAACACCGGCCGCGATCAACTCTTTTTTGATTTGCGGAATGGTGTATTCGCCGGTGTGAATCATGCCGGCAATGATCGCGGCATCGGCCTTGCCTATTGTGAAAGCATCGGCCAGGTGAGACGGTTTCCCTGCCCCGCCGGAGGCCACAACCGGGATGCGGACCGCCTCGGCGATCAGGCGTGTCAGGATAAGTTCATACCCGGTTCTCATCCCATCCGCATCCACCGAATTGACGACGATCTCGCCAACGCCCAAATCCTCAGCTTGCCGCGCCCAGGCCAGCGCATCCATGCCGGTTCGCTCGCGGAAACCGCGGGTGGTAATCTCGTATCCACTCGGAAACCGCGGATCATTCTCCACCCGGACGGGATCCATACCCAACACGATGCACTGGGATCCAAAGGCCTTGGCTCCATCCGCAATGATTTGCGGATTCACCACCGCCAGGGAATTGACCGATATCTTCTCCGCACCGGCCAGCAATACCCGCGACATATCGGACAGATTGGAAATCCCGCCGCCCACCGCAAAAGGAATGTGAATGGCCCGCGCCACCTCGCGCACCATCTCAATGTCAATCGGGCGGCGTTCGGCCGAGGCGGTGATATCATAAAACACCAACTCGTCGCAGCCTTCGTCGTAGTATTTCGTCGCCAGCTCGACCGCATCGCCCAGAACCACGTTGTTCTGGAATTTGACGCCTTTGGTGACCTTCTTGTTGCGGACATCCAGGCAGGGAATGATTCGTTTCGTCAGCATTGTCCATCCCATCGACTGAAGTTTTCAAACACCTTCAACCCGACGCGCCCCGATTTCTCAATGTGGAACTGTGTCGCCACAAGATTATCACGGCCCACAACGGAGGTGAACTCCACCCCCGCATAATCCGTCGTCCCCACACAATCGGTCGAATTCTTTGCCGTCGGGTAGTAACTATGCACAAAATAGAATTCGGTTTCACTCTCAACCCCGGCAAACACCGGGTGAGAACGGCGGAACCGCACGGCATTCCATCCGATTTGAGGAACCTTGTCGGCGGGCTCTACGGGACGAAACAATCGAACCTCGCCGGGAATAAACCCTAACGTCGGCGTGCCGCCATCCTCTTCGGATCGGTCAAACAAAACCTGCATCCCAACGCAAATACCGAGGAAAGGGGTCCCCCTCGCCACCACGGTTCGAAGCGCATCGACCAGGTTCAACTCCGACAGGTTCCGCATCGACGCGCCTGCGGCGCCCACCCCGGGAAATACCACCCGATCCGCCTGAAGAATGGTCTCCGGCCGGTCGGTGATGACCGCCTCCACTCCAATGGCCTCAAACGCCAGTTTCACACTGGTCAAGTTCCCGGCTTTATAGTCAACAATCGCGATCATTTCCCACCAACCCCTCCTTGCATTTCGGGGTTCATAGTCTTATCTTACATCCCGCTCTTGTCGAGAAAGAGTTTCAAAAAAAAGGAATGATACATGCTGAAATATTTTTTCATCGCTCTCTTGGTCGGCCTCGTATTCCTTGGGGTAACCGCACGCAACTGTGATGCCGGGGCGCTTCACAATGCCATCAAGGAGAAGGATCTTCCGCAAATCAAAACCATCATCAGCGGCGCCGGGGCGGATGTCCTGAACGCCAAAGACGCCGACGGAACCACCCCCCTGATACTCGCCTCCATTCAGGGCAACCTGGAGATCGTCAAGGCCCTGGTAACCGCCGGTGCCGAGGTGAATCTCGCCACGGAAGGCGGCCTGACGCCGTTGCATTGCGCCGTCAACAAGGACTTTCAAGACGTGGCGGTCTATCTCGTCAAGAAGGGCGCCAACGTCAATGCCGTGACCACCAAGGGTTCCACCGCGCTCCATTGGGCGGCTTACAATAAAAACTTCCCGCTCTGCAAACTTCTGATCCAGTCAGGCGCCACCATCAATGTGAAGGCGATGAACGGGTTCACCCCGCTCCACTGGGCGGGCTATGCGGACGCAGGCGACATTGCGTCATTGCTCCTGAGTCATGGAGCCGACCCATCGATTACCGACACGAATAACCAGACCCCGCTCGCAATCGCGGAGGAGCGCAATGCCAAGTCCGCCATCACAGCCATGAAACCCGGCCAACCCTCATTCATGGCCAGGCTTTTCGGCCACACCAAGAAACCCGCCGAAAAATCTACACCTAAATCTGCTACCCAACCCGCTCAGCCGGTCCAGCCGGTCGTAAAGCCCGTTGTAAAGCCCGTTGTTACGCCTGTTGTTACGCCTGTTGTGCTGAAAATCGAAACCCCCACCCTGTCAACGAACATCACCTTTTCCGATGGCTCACGATATACGGGCCAGTTGCTCAACGGCAGGAAAGACGGTCCGGGCCGGTTGAGTTTCCCCAGCGGCGCCGACTATGACGGCGCCTGGTCTAAGGACGCCCGGAACGGCACCGGAACTGAGACGTTTGCGAATGGCGATAAATATACCGGCCAGTGGAAAAATGACTCCATGACCGGGGAAGGAACCTACACCTTTGTCAACGGCGGCCAGATTACCGGCCTATGGAAAAACGGCAGTCTCGTCAGCGGGCGCGGCTCGTTTAAATTCGGCGAAGGCGACCAATATAACGGGGACTGGAAGAATGACATGATGGATGGAGAAGGCACCTATATCACATCCGGCGGCGCCACGACTTCCGGATTGTGGGAAAAAAACTGCTTTGTCGGAACAGAACCAATTACACGGTAAATAAGGAACACAACCATGAAGCAAATCAAAATATTCCTGAATGAAGATGAGATGCCCCGTCAGTGGTACAATATCGCCGCTGATTTTCCCCATGCCATGCCGCCGCCGGTCACGCCGGACGGAAAGCCGCTCACCCCCGACATGCTGGCGCCGGTCTTCCCCATGAACCTGATCGAGCAGGAAGTCAGCACCCAGCGCTGGATCGACATTCCCGAGGAAGTCCTGCAGATCCTCTGGCAATGGCGCCCCAGCCCGCTCTGCCGCGCGTACCGGCTTGAGCAGGCGCTCAAGACCCCCGCTAAAATCTATTACAAGAACGAAGGCGTGTCGGCGCCCGGCAGCCACAAGCCTAACACCGCTGTTCCACAGGCCTACTACAACAAGGTCTTCGGCATCAAGCGCCTGTCCACCGAAACCGGCGCCGGGCAATGGGGCAGCTCGCTCGCCATGGCCTGCCAGATGTTCGGCTTGGAATGCAAGGTGTACATGGTGAAAATCAGCTTCGACCAGAAGCCTTTACGCAAAATCATGATGCGAACCTGGGGCGCCCAATGCGTCGCCAGCCCAAGCACGGAAACCAATGCCGGCCGCGCCATTCTAGCAAACGACCCCAACTGTCCGGGCAGTCTGGCCATCGCCATCAGCGAGGCTATCGAAGACTGTGTGACCCACAAGGACACCCGTTACGCCCTCGGCAGCGTGCTGAACCATGTGCTCCTGCACCAAACCATCATCGGTCTCGAAACCAAAAAGCAGTTCGACAAGATCGGGCTCTATCCCGACGTGGTGATCGGCTGCGCCGGCGGTGGCTCGAACTTTGGCGGCATGGCCTTTCCGTTCCTGGCCGACAAGATTGCCGGGACGAAGAACCCCAAGGTCATCGCCGTCGAACCGTCCGCCTGCCCCAAGATGACCAAGGGCAAGTTCTCCTACGATTCCGGCGATGTCGCCATGATGACGCCGTTATTGCCGATGCACAGCCTCGGCCACACCTTTGTCCCCGCTCCGATCCACGCCGGTGGACTCCGCTACCACGGTATGGCGCCGCTGGTGAGCCACGCGCTGCGCGAAGGCCTGATTGAAGCCCAGGCGATACCCCAACTGGAATGCTACCGGGCCGCCATGACCTTTATCCAGGCGGAAGGATTCATTCCGGCGCCCGAGACCTCCCATGCCATCGCCATGGCCATCCGCGAGGCGAACAAGGCGAAGGAAGAAGGCAAGGAGAAGGTCATCGTCCTCAACTGGTCCGGCCACGGCATCATGGACTTGAGCGGCTATCAGGCTTTCTTCGACGGCAAGTTGACCGACTACGTCCTCCCGGATGACGAAATTGAAAAGGCCCAAGCCTGCCTGAAGGATCTACCCAAGCCCCCGCCGCTGAAGTAAGCCCGAACCTGATTTTCTCAATCTGAAGCGCTTCAGATGAACAAAACCAGGATTAAATCAGGGACGCGGTTGCGGGATGTCGCCGAGGCGGCCGGTGTTTCCATGGCCACCGTCTCGGCGGTGGTCAACGGCCACGCCGATCAGTACGGCATCGCCCTGGCCACCCGGCAACGGGTCGAAGAACTCATCCGCCAGATGGATTACACGCCCAGTATCGCCGCCCGCGACATGGCGGCCGGTCGTAATCCCCTCCTCGGCCTGGCCATCGCGGCCAACGCACCAGCAACCGATCAACTGATCGCGGCCATCCAGATACCGCTCACGGTGGCCGGCTACCGGCTCATGGTGACGCATCTTCCCGCCGACGCCACTGTCGCCGCCACCCTGATTGACGACTTCATGCACGCGGGCATCGCCGGACTGATCTATTGCCCTGCGGCAACCGGCAGCAGCCCCCTGCCCGACGCCGATTGCCCAACCATCGCCATCGGCATGCCGGTGACGGGCTTCCCGGCCATCTACGAGGATGAGCGGGAGGCCGGACGTCGTCTGGCCCGTCGGCTATTGGACAAGGGCCACCGGGCCATTGCCGTTGTGGGAGTGACAACACCCCAGACACCGGTGGTCGGCGGCTTCGCGGAAACCTGCGCCCAAGCTGGCGTGACTCCCCGGCTCTGCGGTTCAGTGCCCGAGTATATCCCGCTCATGGGCGCCATCCCCGCCGCTTTTTGTGTGTCGTCGGCGACACTCCTGGAACTTTATTGCCAGTCGCTGGGCGCCGGCCGCCGCCCCGGAACCGACCTGGCTGTGGTGGCGGCCGATAATCAAAGTCTGGCCTCCCATCTAATCCCCAGACCCGTTGCCTACCAGCCTAACACCACCCAACTGGGACAGGCCGCCGCCCGCTTCATCCAACTGGCCATTCAGGGTTCCACTCCCGGCGATGTTCGATTGGATCCCGTCATCAGCGAGGGCGACAGCATCTCCATGCCGGTGGTGAAACCGATCATCGTACCGATACCAGAGCAAGCCCACATCGTCAGGCCCCAACCCGAACCTCAAGCCCAGGCACGCCCGGTGGTTATCCCCACACCCGTCATCCCGATTCCCCAGCCCATCGCCCCGGTGCCGGTCGCCGCGGCGGAGCGCGCCTCCCACATTGAAGAGGAGAGAGCACCGGCGGAATCCCACCCAATGTGGGAGGGGCAGTCCCCTGCCGCGACCGAGGTAGAAGGGAACCCAGTAGATACCATCGCAGAAGCGCTACCACAAACACCTGATCCAGTGCCAACCATGTCACCCGAGCAACCCGAGGAATCTATCCCCGTGCCTGAACCTGTGATAGAACCGGAGCCCGTGACGGTGCCTGACCCGGTAGTGGCTCCCGAATTGGTAATCCCCCTGGAGCCCGCGCCCATTCCCGATCCCGAACCGGCGCCCGAAGTCGCGCCACCGGTGGTGATCGCCCCGCCACCGGAACCCCCGCCACCGCCGGTGGAACCGGCTATCGTGATCGTTGAGGAACCAGCGCCGGTAACCATCGCCGTTCCCCTGAGCCCTATCGAAGCGTCACCCGTATCACCGCCGGAAGTCATCGCTCAGCCGCCGGTTGTTGCCGAACCGTTACCGCAAGAGCCTGAGGTGGTGATAGAAAACGTCCCGACCGGTGAACCCGAAGCGCCAAGCGACCCGATTCCAGCCACCGGCACCGAAGTGCCGCAAGCTTGATTTTACCGATCTGAAGCGCTTCAGAT